>DATNDP010000198.1:0-6973 GCA_035553195.1 Candidatus Acidiferrales bacterium | reverse complement strand
CTGGTCGGCTGTCGATTTACAGATCACCGCACCACTCAAGGCCTTGCTCACGCCAATTCGCATCTATGGCCTGCTCAACGAATTCCTCTGAAGCAAAGCCTTAACTGCTTTCTTTCAGCTTCCTGAGAGCTTGCTCGAAGGCGGCCGTCCTGTTGCTCAGATTAGAGGGGACGTTTTTCAGGACGACCTCCCAACTGGCGATTGCATTCTTCTTGTCACCGATTGCAGTGTAGCCACGAGCCAATCCCAGCGCAGTCCAGAATTTTTCTTCCGCGTGTTGCCGCTGGTTGAAATTGAAGACTTCCATGGCTTTGTCTTTTTTGCCGTCTTTGAGCAGTCCCGCGCCGTATGCGTAAATTGAATACGCATCAGTCCCGGGCAGACGCAATGCCTTTTGCATCAGGGCATCTGCCTCTGTGTTGCGCCCCATGGCATTCAGAACTGACGCCTTTGTCTGCAGTGTTGAAAAGTCTTCGTGCCCTATGGTCGCTCCGCGGAAAGGCCCATTGATCGCTTTGTCTGCCCAGGTCAGAGCCTCCTCCAGGTTGACCTTGTTATCAGCACAGAATTGTGCCGCGGTCTGCCAGTCTTCATAACGGAAGCCGGGCCATTGCTCAAGCTGCTGCCGGATTTTGGCGACATAGAGTTCATTCACATTGGGTACTTCAATCTTGAATGGAATCCTCTTCTTCTCCCACTGCAGAAAAGCCAGCGCAGAATCCGGCTTCCTGTCGTCAAATCCATAAGTGAGAAATTCGGTGAATGGTGCATCCTGCGGCGTGACGGCGACCCGCAAGACATCGTACTTGGGATCGTACTGATAGCTGCCCCACCCCAGATGACTGGAAAAGATCCAGTTCCACGGACCCGTCTTCTCGACATCAAGAAAAAGCGCATAGGTGCCGGCCTTGAGATCTTTGCCTTCCACCTTTACGTCGTTGGAAAACGTAATGGACGTGCTCTCATTTGCTCCAGCACGCCATGGCGCACCCTTGGTGGGCCCGAATCCCTCATCAAAAAAGCCGTAATGCACCAGCTCGCCCCAGATATGCCCTGTGCGATCGTTGGTGGGGGGATTATGCACGTGCGGACTGTGGTACTGGATGGAAATTTTTACTGGCCCGATCCACTGCGACACTTCTGCCTTCTGGTTATCACCATTGGGAGGAGTGGCTATTTCGGACGTTTCCTGAGCAAAACCTAATGGTGATAAGGCGGCCAATAAGATGACGGCAAATAGAAATTTCACGATGATGTCCTCCTCCGGAAAGCAGAGTAAACGTGGCAATCCGTTATTGTCGTAGGGCGTGGCACAGCACTGAAGTCACGCGGTTATGCGATGCAGTAAAGACTTGATTGGCTATGAAAGGTGAGCAGGGCAAGACACAAGTAGCATTCGGGGCATGCAATCAGACATCCGGGTGGCCTGCCGTGACCGCGGTATCGTTGTGATATCTATAACTGGCCGAAAGCCTGCTCGGGGGCGGCGATTGCCCGAAATGGCGGGGAAAGAACCAATGAAGAATGATGAGCGCAAACCCGCTTGGCCATACCCTTGAAACTACTTGGATCGGCTTGGTCAGATGGCATGCTCGCGATTCTTCGACTCCCGTTCCCTCACACCCGCACGCGCACTTCGATTTGTCCATTGCGGACCCTTGCTTCCAGGCACGGCTGCGGATGCACTGCCGGACCATTCAGCACCCGGCCATCCTCCAGAGCAAATCTGGAATTGTGGTAGGGACACACAATGCTGTCACCCTCCAGTTTGCCTTCTGAAAGCGGGCCGCTGAAGTGGGAGCAGGTCTCCGCCATGGCAAACAGGCGATCTCCCCGACGGACCAGCAGAATGGGCACGCCATTGTGCATGGCGCGGGTTGGCTTGTTCTCCGCCAGCTCTGATTCAGGCAGCACGGCGACAAAATCCCGAGGAAGCGGCTGCCCGGCTGTGCGATCGACTCCTACCCGGTTTTCGTAAACCAGCTTTCCGCCCAGATGGGCGGCGTATGCCATGACGGCGTAACCGAGAGTGGCACTGACACGCCCGGCAGCGCGCGATTCTTTACTTCTGCTCCGCCTGCGTTGGATCAGGGAGGTGGCAAACAATGCGGCGCCGGTCAAATTCAAGAGGCCGTGAATCAGTCCCGTGCGGCGTGCCGGAGGATCAACATCCGACCAGTCCGTCACCCCCGTTGCAGCTGCGCATGCGGCGCCAGCGAGCCCGATTGCGATGGATGAGTCGGCCGCACGCGTGAACTCACGGCCGGAACGGCTCAGGCTCAGCGCATCAAAAACCATGGCCGCAGTCCAGGCGCCGATGGGTACATCCGTCAGCACCACATGTAGCGGCTCGCCCAGCCAGGTGCCGTTCAGGAAGTTTCTGACCCGCTGCGCCGCCGGGCTGCCACCGGCATACAACGCCTTATCAAGCTGCTTTTGCAGCTTTTCTTCAAATCGAAAAGCGAGTTGCGCGAACCGCCCGGCGTCCGGCTGTTGCGATTTCTGCGAATCAGCACTATCTGCGCTCGGAACCACATTAATATTTGGCAAGCTCATTCCTGCTTCCTCCATCAATCACTTGACTGTTACTGCAACTGACCATTTTGAATCGCCGATGTCACCCGAGCTTCTACTTCCGTCCAACCGGAGCCGGTTTGGCGGCCTTCTTGTCCCACCCGTGAAAATGTGAGAAGTCGCCTGCGTCCCAAGCCTTGCGCAGTCCGGGAGCGCTCAGGTCCCAGTCAGGACGGATCTGGCGCGTCACCTCGCGCAGGTCGCGCCAGAGATCGGCGATGGACGGGCGTCCCCAGAACCAGTAGCCGTTGTAGATGCTGTGGATCACAAGGCCCGGCTTGAGCACCAACGTGTACGGGATCATGGGATTGTGCTCGGGATCGGTGTACTCCTGGATGTCCAGGTCCTTCTGCACTGTTCGCTCCGGGTCGGAGAGGAAGGGCCACTGCGCGCCGACCGACGCGCGGAACTCCTGCAGCGTGTGGTGATCGTCAGTAGAGATGGTAGCGATCTGCGTGTACGCCACAGCGATCCTGGGATAGAACGCGGCCAGTTCCTGATGCTGCTGGTGCTCCTTGGGACAATAATGGCCGCGCGCCAGCGTGAGGATCAGCGGGTCATCGCCCTGCAGCTCGCTGAGCTGGCGCAGCGTGGTCGTGTGATCGGGCAACTGGTAGTCAGGAAAGGCGGCTCCGGGCACGATGTCAGAGCGCATGGCTGGACTCCTTCTATGGAGATGGCAAGAACGCCGCTTCTGTTGGCAGCTCCGTTTGCAATCTCCTTGTTGCTATTGGACGAAAACACCGAACCACGGGTTGGACAAATCGGAACGGAAGCAAATAGCAATCGGCAATTAGAAAAACCCTGCCGCTGATGAACGCTGATCACACGGATTTTCACTGATGGCGCAAAAGAGCGCCGAAGGTGCGACTGAGATGATGCGGTATGTTCTCGAATCCGCGTTCATCCGCGCCAATCCGCGGTAAGATTCTCGTCTCTCCTTCACGGTCAGCTCGGTCGTGCACGCAGTGCTTCCACGTTACCAACGTACTCTTTTCGATTTCTCGGTGACGGCGCATGATGTCTTTGCTTGACATCGAAACAGTCTGGCCGGCAGTTGTGGGGGAACAGCCGCCGGCCGGATAACAAGCTCATAGCCAAATCTTTACACGGGCCTCGGAAATGCCGAGGCCCTTATTTTTTGACGAAGTTCCCTTCGACCTTTCAACTGAACAAGAAATCAGCGGATTATTCGGCTGCGTGCGGTAAAGACGCCGCACGTTGTCTCGGAAAAGACGCGGTATGCCGCGTCTCTACGTTGAGCACTTATACCGTCTGGGGATGAACGTCAGGTAGAGCTACTGATGTTCAGAAACTCCCTTCATCCGCCGAAGGCCCATAGATGGACTGGTTTGTTGAGAAATCCCTGGAAGTTCTAATTGGCTCTCCTTCGCTACTCAATCACAAATGTTTTCAGCTTACGCTGAGCACGCGCATCCCCGTTTCTACAGATCTTGGGCTCTTGCCGTTGGTGCGCACCACGACGGTGCAGTTTCGGCCCTTGGCTTTGGCCTTGTAGAGCGCCTGGTCGGCGATGCGCAGCACCTCAGTGGGGGTGAACTGGTCGGCGCTGGTGGAAGCCACTCCGATGCTGACAGTCACATTGGTCTGCTTCTTGCCCGTGCGGACGCGGCGCTTGCCTCTCCGTTCGGAGCCGCGGACGGTGAAGGTGGACTGTTCAATGATCTTGCGCATGCGGTCGAGGTAGACATAAACATCGTCAGTCGATTTTCCGGAGAAGACGACGGAAAACTCTTCCCCGCCATAGCGGTACGCCTTGCCGCCCCCGGCGATGCGCGCCAGTCGCGATGCCACCAGTCGCAATGCCTGGTCGCCGGATTCGTGACCGTAACTGTCATTGAATTTCTTGAAGTGGTCCACGTCGAGCATGGCAATAGTGTAGGTTTCGGGAAGCTTCATCAGCGCCTCATTGAGCGCGCGCCGGCTCGGGAGCTGGGTGAGTTCGTCGAGATAGGCCATGCTGTACGAGGTTTCCATCAGCGCCACCAGAATCGCCAACTCACCCGCGGCAAAGAAGACGCCGGATAGATGATTGCCGGCTCCCGCGCGCAGCGCGAAGAACGAACAGATCATCGCCCAGAAAAGACTGCTCTCAACCGCCTTATAGCGCCGGATCAGCGGAACCATAATGACGCCGGCGCAGAGCAGGAAACACGCAAGCCCTGGCTGGGATAAATGGCTCCAGTCTGAGAGTTCGCGCGGCAGGAATGCGCGGTTAAGCCATGCTGATGCGCCAGTAAACCATGGCAGGCACAACAGTCCTACGGCGATGATCTGTACCGCGCCCATGGCCAGCCGCCTGCGCCCGGCGCGGGACACGATGCCGCGCTCCTTTAAAAAGGCGAGCACCAGCAGGTTCAAGGGAACGAGCAGAGCGGCCGTATTCCCAATCACCTGGCCGGCAGAAGCGGGAACAATCGGCGTCACCCAAGCCAGCATGACGCCTGAAACCGTGAGCAACAAGGTGGCAAAAAACAGCCGGCTACGACGAAAATAGGCGCTCAGAGCCAAGCCAGTCGCGTAGATGATGAGGGGAAGGAAGAGCACGAGCGGCGAACTGGCATCGCTGAGCAGGCCGATCCGGATCAGCGCGAAAGCGAAAACCAGCAGCAGGCCCCCGGGCAGCGTGAGCCGGTAGAGGATCTTGAATATTTTTGAGTTCACAGACACAAACGGCGCTTCCTCCCGAGTGAGGTGGAGTTGCGTAAAGTTGCTCAATTACAGCAGTTTGCGGGCGAATCTATGAATGCGCTGGAGCCTGACTATATAAAGGAGTGGCGTAACCGAGTAGATACCTTTGGTTCCGCGACCTTCTGTTGCAGGACAATGCGCCCTTTGGGGGCTTCAGTTGCAGCGTCCTTTGTGGGCCGGAGCAGACAGTAAATTCGTGCGGCTTGCCGGGACCGTCAGGCACAAATGAATGTACTGCGAAAATGCCTTCGGTTCTGTAGAATGGTCGGCCATACTTCCCCAGAGGTGAGCGAATGAAATATGCGGCGGAGCTGTTCGGAACATTTGTGCTGGTCTTTGCTGGTTTGGGAACCGCAGTGCTGGCGGGTTCTCAGGTGGGCAATGTGGGCGTAGCGCTGGCTTTCGGATTATCTCTGCTAGCCATGGTGTACGCCATCGGCCCCATCTCCGGGTGTCATATTAATCCCGCGGTCACGTTTGGCTTCCTGTTGAGCAAGAGGATGCCGGCTTCGCAGGCGGTGGGATACTGGATCGCGCAGATCATTGGCGGCATTATCGCATCGGGCGTCGTGCTCTTTATCGCGACGGGCGCTCCGGGCGGATCGCTGGCGTCTCTTGCCGGCGCGGCCAACGGCTACGGACCGCAATACTCTCCCGGCCACTACGCCATGGGGGCCTGCTTCGTAGCAGAGATGTTCCTGACAATGCTGTTGGTTTTCACCGTTCTGGGAGCAACAGACGACCGTGCCCCGGCAGGCTTTGCTGGCCTGCCAATCGGTCTAATCTTAACAACCATTATTTTGTGCGGAATACCGGTGACAAACGGGTCGTTCAATCCCGCTCGGAGCATTGGGCCGGCGGTCTTCGTAGGCGGCTGGGCCCTGCAACAGCTCTGGCTCTTTATTGTGGCGCCCTTGGTGGGCGGGGCTCTGGCTGCGCGCCTTTATCTCGGAATCCGCATACCTGCGCCGATGATCACGCCTCGCCAGGCGGAGACGGCCCTGCCCAGCGAACAGGTCGAGCGCAGAACAGCACGCTAACGCTGCCACAACAAACGTAGGACTCCCGGCCACCGCTCTCCTCGCTACCCTATTTTGCTCTAGGGGTGATAGAATAATGCCTGCTGACAACAAGGGTGGAGAAGAATGACTGATCAACGCGATCTCTTTCCCGGCGCTCTGGAATTGATGATCCTGCAGACGCTCAAACGCAAACCTCTGCATGGATACGCACTCGCGCAGCATATCAAGCTGACCTCCAACGACCTTCTGCAGGTAGAAGAGGGCTCCCTCTACCCCGCTCTGCAACGCATGCTCAAGGCAGACCTGGTCAAGGCGGAATGGGGTATCTCATCCACTAATCGCCGCGTTCGCATTTATCAGCTCACACCGGCGGGCCGCAAACACGTGGAACGCGAAGTCTCCAGCTTTGAACGCATGCTGGAAGGCATTACGCGGGTGCTCGCGCCGGCAAAAGGAAGAAGCTGAGCATGTCTTGGCTGCGGCAGCTATTTTCCCGCCCTCGCGTGTACAACGATCTCTCGGCGGAAATCCAGGAACATCTGGAAGAGAAAGCTGCAGAGCTTGTACAGGCAGGAATGTCCCGCGAGGACGCACTCGCCGCCGCTCGCCGCCAGTTCGGCAACTACACGTTGCTAGAGGAACGCGGACGCGAGGTGTGGCAGTGG
>DATNDP010000197.1:0-4808 GCA_035553195.1 Candidatus Acidiferrales bacterium | reverse complement strand
GGACTCAATGAAGCAGGCGAAGGCGATCCGCACGGACAGCTCTCTCACCGACGATCAGAAGCGCGAGAAGATGCACCAGTTGCGGAAAGAGCAGCACCAGCAGATGTTCAGCGTGCTCACGCCGGAACAGAAGGACCAGTTGAAGCAGCTTCGCGAACAACGCAAAAAGCAGATGCAGCAGAAACAAGCGGGAGCAGGCGACCAGGCATCAGCCAAACAGCCTTCAGGCGCGTCATCGGATGATGACGATCCTTTTGCCGGGATGACGAGCGATGACGATGGAGGGCCCGGGAACGGCGGATTGTAAACCGCAAGTTTCCTTCGCGCGGTGCAAAAAAGGAAAGCAGAAGACCGTGGAGTTGCCCGCTGGTCTAGTCTACGCGATTGCGCCGGTAAAGATGAAGTCGTGCGCCCAATCCTGCTTGTAGCCGTGCTGCCGCAGAAATGTCGCCAACTGCGCCCAGTGTCGGACCCCGTGTAACAGCGCGTGAATGAAAATCTTGCGGCGGCTGGCTGTCAGGGTTCCGGCGGTGCGGGTGGGAAAGCTGAGAGTCCCTTCCCAATCGGGATCATTGGCGGCAACGGCAAAGCTGCGCAAATCTTCCAGACTCTTTTGGGCAAGCTGAAACAACTCGGCACCGCTCTTACCTTGCAACGATTCATACTCGGTGATCGGCGAATTCAGCAGCCGCTCTGCGTAGCGCATCTGCACGGCAATAATGTGCAATACCAGCTCGCGAACATTCTTTGTCCCAGCGATATCGCAGGAAACCTCCAGAGCGCCGGGATTGGCCTGGAAGAAATCGCGCCAGCGGTTGGTCTCCTCTGCGCAGTAATCGAGCAGCTCACCAAAGCTGAGTCCTCGCATCCGGTTTAACCTCGGTAAGAAAGTCGGTAAGAACTATAGAACAATACCCGCGGCCACGGTCGCTGCAAACAGCACGAGCATCGAGCAGCTCGATTACAGGCATTCGCAACCCCGGGAACCTTATTCGTTATCCATTCGGCGAATAAATCTGCAAACAAAAGCTTGACAGTTCGCCTTGTGTTCGGGATACTTTCGCTGTATGGCTATTACCAAGCGGCAACGCGAAGTTTACGACTACATTCACGATTTCATCCAGAAGAACGGCTACTCTCCGTCTTTCGAAGAAATCGGCAGCGGCCTCGGCTTGAGCTCCCTGGCCACGGTACACAAGCACGTCTCGAATCTCGAGAAGAAAGGGCTGCTCAAGCGCGACTACAACCGCAGCCGCTCCATTGACGTGCTTCCGGTTCGCGGCCTCTTCCGCCGTCTACCCCAGAAGCCGCCTGAGGTCGCCCTGCCATTAATGGGGCGAATCGCCGCCGGCCAGCCCATAGAGGCAGTTGAAAATCCTGAGACCATTTCTCTCGGCGATATCACGCGGTCTAAAGATGTGTTTGTGCTCCAGGTCAAGGGCCAGAGCATGCAGGACGAGCACATCATGGATGGCGATTACGTCCTGGTGGAGAAGGTGAACACTGCGCGGGATGGAGAGATTGTGGTGGCGCTGGTGGATGGAAGCGATGCTACACTCAAACGACTTTACCGGGAAGGCGATAAGATTCGCCTCCAGCCTTCCAATGCAGCAATGAAGCCGATCGTTGTGCCGGCCAAATCTGTTCAGTTGCAGGGACGCGTGATCGGCGTGTTGAGAAAGTACTAGAGAAGAGATACGAGCCGGACAATGTCGGATTCCGGCACGAAAAAAAATCGCCCGGCTGGCGCAGGGCGATTCGTCATTTCACATTCTGAACGTTTTGAGTCACGTGCTTGTTGAGCGCCTTCTCAATCACGTCGCGGGCCACATAGCCCACAATCTGTTCCTGTACCTGGCCGCCCTTGAAGATCAGCAGTGTGGGGATGCCACGTACGCCGTAGCGCTGCGGAGTCGCGGGGCTGCGGTCCACGTCCATTTTGCCCACTTTCACCTTGCCCTGGTAAGCTGCCGCTACCTCGTCCACGATAGGAGCAAGTGCTTTGCATGGGCCGCACCACGCTGCCCAGAAGTCAATCATAACCGGCTGGTCGCTCTTGAGCACCACCTGGTCAAAGTTTCCGTCCGTCACCTCTAAAATGCCGTCGCTCGCCATGAATCCCCTTTTCCTAAGTTTCAATCAGCCTGGGAGGCTGGATTTGCCACCTGTCATCCTAACAAAACATTAGATGTAACTGCCTGTGCGAAGTTTCATGGGCATAAACCTCAACTTTTTAATGACATAACCGGGCAATTCGCGGACACGCGCAGGAGCGCTGGCCACACCAGGTAATGTTACCAAGGTGACGTGGACGAAGGGCCAGCGTGGTTCTATGCTTTCTCTCGGTGGTAAGGCAGTTCTGGGGGAGGGCTGCCTGGCGTCCTGCGAACCTTCGCAGGACGCTTGCTTTTTGGCTGGAACTCGACGTAGAGAGGTGGCATGAATCGAGGACCGGCTGAAATCAATCGAATATCACCGGATGATATCCTCATAAGTTGGGGCTTATAGTCGCGCTTAATTTGTGGTCCCTAATTCTTTGCACGCAAACTTACCAGAGAAATGAGCACTCATACAGAACTCCCGGAAACCGAACAATCACTGGAACGAGAGCGCGTTTTCGACCTTTTCCGCCGCTGGGGATACATGGATGCAAACCTCCATCCGTTTGGGGGCCCCCTGGGTGGCGGCTACCCTGAAATCCGCATCACGGGCGAGGCGGCCGAAGCGGCACGCCGGATCTACTGTGGCACCATTGGCGCCGATTTCATGCACCTGCCGCAACCAGAGCGACGGGAGTGGATCCAGGAACAGATGGAGGATCCGCGCGCGCAGAAGGTTGACCGCGTCTGGCTGACTCAGCGGCTGATGCAAGCTGATGTTTTTGAGCAGATCCTGCAGACACGTTATCTGGGCACAAAGCGCTACTCGGGCGAGGGCGCCACGGCGCTGATCCCGCTGCTCGATACCGTGCTTGAAAGCGGAGCTGACCACGGCGCTACCCACGGCATCATGGCTATGAGCCACCGCGGACGGCTCACCGTGATGAGCCTGATCGTGGGCATTCCAGCGGAATACGTTTTTGCCGGCTTTGAAGATGTGGATCCTCGCAGCGTCTTGGGCGGCGGCGACGTAAAGTATCACCAAGGCGCCACCGGCGAGTATCACACGCGCAGCGGCAAAACTCTGCGCATGCACCTGGCTTCCAATCCCAGCCATCTGGAAGCCGTGGACCCGGTGGTTTTAGGCCGGGCCCGCGCCAAGCAGATCCATGCCGGCGCCAACGGGCCGAAGGCAATCCTGCCCATCATCATGCATGGCGATGCCGCGTTTGCAGGGCAAGGCATCTGGGCGGAGACGCTGAACTTTTCCGGACTCAAAGGCTATAGCGTTGGCGGCGCGATCCACATCATTGTGAACAACCTGATCGGCTTCACCACCAATCCGGGCGAGCTGCATACGTCCCGTTTCTCTTCCGATTTGGCGAAGCGCCAGCCCGTGCCGATCTTCCACGTGAATGCCGAAGATCCTGAGGCCGTGCTGCGCGTGGCCAGGATGGCCGTCGAATACCGTTACCGCTTCGGCAGCGATGTGGTCATAGACCTGATTGGCTACCGCCGTCACGGCCACAGCGAAGTGGATGACCCGACCATCACGCAGCCGCTCCTTTACAAGAAAATCAACGAGCATCCGCCGCTCTTCCAGATTTACGCGGAGAAGCACAAGATTGATACCACTGAAATGACAGCCCGCTACCGTGAGCGCATTGACGCTGACTACGACAAGGCTGCCAAGTTGGAGAAATCTCCAGTGCTTAGGAAGCTGCCAGAGTACTGGGACAAGTATGTCGGGGGCCGCTACAGCGCATCGCTTGAGGTTCCCACAGCCGTCGATGAGCAAGTGCTGCGCGGAATGACGGAGAAGCTCACGACTTATCCTGATGGCTTCAACATCCATCCCAAGATCAAGAAGCTGCTGGAGCAGCGGCACAAAATGGGCACGGGCAAGCTGAACCTGGATTACGGTATGGCAGAAGCTTTGGCCTTCGGCTCGCTCGTGCGTCAGGGCGTTCCCGTCCGTCTCTCCGGTCAGGACTCCCGCCGCGGTACCTTCAACCAGCGCCATTCCGTGCTGATCGATACGGAAACTGAGCAGGAGTACGTTCCCCTGTCGCATATTTCGCCCGACCAGGCGTGGTTTGAGGCCTATAACTCTATTTTGTCGGAAGCTGCCGTGCTGGGTTTTGAATACGGTTTCAGCCGCGACTATCCTGACGGCCTCACGCTTTGGGAAGCGCAATTCGGCGACTTCGCGAATGGCGCACAGGTGATCGTGGATCAATTCCTTGTAGCCGGCGAAGACAAATGGGGCCTGCTCTCCGGGCTGGTGATGCTGCTGCCGCACGGCTATGAAGGCCAGGGGCCGGAGCACTCGAGCGCGCGCATAGAGCGCTATCTGCAACTCGCGGCCAAGGACAACATCCAGGTCGTGCAGCCTTCTACCGCGGCGCAGTACTTCCATGTTCTGCGCCGGCAGGCGCTGCGTACGTGGCGCAAGCCTCTGATCGTCTTCACGCCCAAAGGCATGCTGCGCCATCCCGATGCGGCCAGTCCGCTGAACCAGTTGAGTGGCGACCGCTTTCAAACCGTGATTCAGGACCCGGAGATCACCAACGCCGAGCGGATCATCTTCTGCACAGGAAAGATCGGACATGAGCTGCGCCGCGAGCGCAAGCGGCGCAACGGGCAGCGCACGGCCATTATCTTCCTGGAGCAGCTCTTCCCATTTCCAGAAGCTGACGTTGAAGCTGC
>DATNDP010000196.1:0-20595 GCA_035553195.1 Candidatus Acidiferrales bacterium | reverse complement strand
AAATTGGCGGGAGATTCTCTTCGTCATCATTTACAATTTGCCGTTCTCATCCCTGCTCGAGGAGTGTGTAAATGCTGAAGCGCGTCCTGCTTGCGTCCCTGCTTTGCAGCTTGACCCTGTTGCCCGTTTGTGCGGCCAAACCTGATTCCGGGAGTGAAGCTGCTGCGCAAAACACATCTCCTCAGCAAACTGTGCCGCTGTACGGCTATACGGCAGCAAGTTCCCCGATTGAGCGTGAGTGGGAGCAGAAGCTACGGGCCATCCCCGATCCAAAGATTTTGCGCGACACCATGCAGCGGTTGAGCGCCCGCCCGCACCACGTGGGCTCGCCTTATGACAAGCAAAACGCCGAGTGGATTCTGTCTCAGTTCAAGGCTTGGGGCCTGAACGCGCAGATTGAAACCTTCAACGTGCTTTTTCCCACGCCTAAGGAGCGCGTTCTGGAGCTGATTGCGCCGACAACGTACGTTGCCAAACTCCAGGAGCCGCCGGTGCCGGGTGATCCCACCTCCAGCCAGACAAGCGAGCAGTTACCCACCTACAACGCGTACTCAATCGACGGCGATGTCACCGCGCCGCTCGTTTACGTGAACTACGGGCTGCCGAAGGACTATGACGAACTGCAGCGGCTTGGCGTTTCCGTGAAGGGCGCCATTGTGATTGCGCGTTACGGGAGATCCTGGCGCGGCATCAAGCCCAAGGTCGCTGCTGAGCATGGGGCCATTGGCTGCATTATCTACTCCGATCCGCGCGATGACGGCTACTACGACGACGATGTCTTTCCTCAAGGCCCGATGCGCAATGAGAACGGCGTGCAACGCGGCAGCGTCATGGAGATGACGCTTTATCCCGGAGATCCGCTCACACCCGGCGTCGGCGCTAAAGGTGACGTGAAGCGGCTTGCCATCAAAAACGCTACCACAATCACCAAAATTCCCACGCTGCCCATCTCCTATGGCGATGCCAAGCCTCTACTCGCCGCGCTGAAGGGTCCAATGGCGCCAGAGAGTTTTCGCGGCGCGCTGGCTCTCCCCTATCACGTTGGCCCTGGGCCGGCAAAGGTGCACTTGAAAGTCGCATTCAACTGGGACATTAAGCCGGTTTATGACGTAGTGGCCAAAGTCGAGGGCGCTGAAGCGCCTGATCAATGGATCGTGCGCGGCAACCATCATGACGCATGGGTGAACGGCGCTGAAGACCCGATATCCGGCCAGATCGCGCTACTCGAAGAGGCGCGTGCCATGGGTCAACTGCTCAAACAAGGATGGAAGCCCAAACGCACGATCATTTATTGCGCGTGGGACGGCGAGGAGCCCATGCTGCTCGGCTCGACTGAGTGGGCCGAGTATCACGCCGACGAACTGCGCCAGCACGCTGCCA
This sequence comes from Candidatus Acidiferrales bacterium, assembly GCA_035553195.1. GTDB lineage: Bacteria > Acidobacteriota > Terriglobia > Terriglobales > Acidobacteriaceae > Angelobacter. The sequence continues at coordinate 19,215 of DATNDP010000196.1, read as the reverse complement.
TTTACATCAATACTGATGGCAATGGCCGTGGATTCCTTGAGGTCGAGGGTTCGCACTCGCTGGAGAAATTCGTCAACAACGTCGCGCATGACATCACCGATCCTGAAAAAAACATTTCCGTGTGGAAGCGAGCCCAGGCCAACCGGTTGGTGAACGGCAGACCAGAAGACAAGAAAGAAGCGCGTACTCGTCCGGACCTCCGCATCGGAGCGCTGGGTTCAGGCAGCGATTACACAACCTTTGTTGATCATCTTGGCATTGCATCGCTGAACGTGGGCTACGGCGGCGAGGATGATGGCGGCGTTTATCACTCGGTCTATGACGACTTTTACTGGTTCACTCACTTTTCCGACCGCGATTTCATCTACGGCCGCGCGCTGGCTCAGACTATCGGCTCCATGGTGCTGCGCTTTGCCGATGCCGAGGTGCTTCCCTACGACTTCAGCGACTTCGCCGATACCATGCACAAGTACGAGGACGAGTTGAAGAAGCTGCTGAAAGATCACCAGGAAGAGGCCAGTGAACGTGATCAGGACCTGGCCGACGGAGCTTACGCAGCGGCATCCGACCCACGTCGGCCCACGTTCGCGCCGCCAAAAGAAGAGCTGCCTCCGTTCATCAACTTCGCACCGCTTGACAACGCGCTCGCCGCTCTCGACCGCAGCGCCCAGCATTACAGCAAAGCAATACAAGGTTTCGACTCGACTCCGGCGGCCTCTTCCTCTCCGCAGGTTTTGCAAGCGCTCAACCAGAAGCTTATCCAGAGCGAGCGCAAACTATCGAACTCGCAGGGGCTGCCGCGACGCCCGTGGTTTGAAAGCATGATTTACGCGCCCGGCTATTACACGGGCTACGGCGCAAAGACCATGCCTGGCGTGCGGGAGGCTATTGAAGAGAACCGCTATTCCGATGCCGAGCACGAAGTCACGCGGGTGGCTAAAGCTCTCGATGATTACGCCGCGGCGATCGATGAAGCAGCAGGCGAACTGGAGCAAGCCGCAAAAAAATAAATTTACAGCCCGTCGTACCGCGAGTAGCCGCGCTCTGCCCAATAATCGCGCGGCTCTTCGGCTGAATAAGTGATCCGAGTAATCGCTTTCACGTTTTTAAGCCCAAGTTTCACAGGAGCCAGCAGGCGCAGTGGCGCACCGTGCTCCACCTCCAGCGGTTGTCCGTTGTAGTGCGTGGCCAGCAGCGTTTGTGGATGCTGGGCCGTCGCCAAATCGATTGACGCATAATACGGGTCGGGGTTGCCGTCTGCATCCAGGTTTACGCTCGAATCGACACGCGCCCACTTCGCATTTGCCGGCGGTGGATAGGCGCGCAACAGATCATCGAATTTCACTCCCGACCACCATGCAATTGCGCTCCAGCCTTCCACGCAAACTAAACGCGTGATCTGCTCGTGCTGCGGGAATCGAGTCAGCAAGTCTTGTATTCCAAGCGAGACACCCCGTGCGGATGCTAGCCCTTGCAGCGTGAGGGTCCATCCCGGAAGATAACTGTCATCCGGCGTCGCGCCGTTGTAGTTGTTTTTCAGCGGCGTGATATCGGATTTGCTGTAGGTGGGTACGAGACGGTGTTTGGAGTAAAGCGCTTCCGCCACATTGTCATCCAAATTGATTGCATGGTTTAGAAAATTCTCCTTGCGAGGAGAATCGGTGTTGCCGCGAATTCCCAGGCGAGCCAGCGTGTCTGGCGGCAGGAGAAATCCTCCGCCCACGACACTGGCGGCTACACCCGCGCCAAAGAACAATAGGTCGCGCCGCGTCCAGGCGCGCAACTTGCGTGCAGAGATCGCAATGATCTCCGGATGCCGCTCGGCAAAAAAGCCCACCGGCTTTTCAATAATCCGTGGCTTTTCGGGAGGCGATCCCTTTGCGTCATCCTCACAGGCCTGTTTCGCTCTTTGGGCGATAACCGGTTGCGAAGATTCGCTCACAGATCTGCGTTGCTTCTCACCCTCAGATTGCTTCGCGACCTCCGCGCTTTGTTCGGGCTGCTTCTCAACAGCTCTGTCTTCGCGCATCTCGCCCGCAGCTTTCTGCTGGTCGAGGTTATCGCCTTTTTCTTCACCGTTCATTGCTGTAACTCGTCTGCTTTCGCCGGCCGTAATGACCATCCGGTAATCATGCTGCGCACGGTGTCCCAACCATCCGCAAAGACCAGGATGATGTGCGGAATGGCAAACACAATGAAGAACCACATCAGCCAGAAATGCCATACGCGCGTGGCATCGTAACCGCCAAAGATCGCGGCCAGCCAGTGCAGTTGCATCGGCTTATGAATGGCCCAGCCCGTGGCGATGGCCAGCACGCCCGCCAGGGGAACAGAAAAGTACGCCAGCCGCTGCAGTGCGTTGTACTTGGTTGTAAAACGGGGGTGCACCCGCTTCCTCCGCGTGATAACCGCGAACGGCACGCCCACGTAATAGCGCACCATCGCTAGAGAATCACGCACATCAGTACGCCGCGGCAGCAGCACGCGCCATCCTCCGCCCAACGCCAGACCCACCAGGTAGAGCAGGCCGTTCGCTATGAACAGATAGGCAAAGAACCAGTGCAGCCGGAGCGCCGGCGCCAGCATAAACGTGCCTAAAGAAAAATGGTTGTACACCCAATCCGGCGGGCTGCTGTAGGCATGCAATCCGGGAACGTGAGCGCACATCCATATGCCGGCGTCGGCAAAGTACTCGTATATCCCGGTCTGCGGGTCCGGCTTGTGCTGATAGATGGGAGAAGCCCAATAGATGGAGATGCCGCTCAGCACAAGCCCCAGCAGTATGGGCACATTCAGCCAGTGCGCCCAGCGCACCAGCGCGTGATGCCGGCGCACCACGCGCACAGTGCTGCCCGCAGCACTGTTTTCGCGGCTTTGCTGTATCACTGGCACCCGCGCCTTTCCTCTACTTGGAACCGTTCTTCCCTGAGATCACATAAACCTTGTCAGTTGTCAGCGTTCCATCCGGCCCTTTTTCAGTGGCAGCGTAGATTGTGTCGCCCGGTTCCAGCTTTTGCTGTTTAGGCACAATCTGTGTCACTTCGGTTCCGGGCGGCACTGCAATCGTCTGCGAGCCGTCCTGGTACCGAACCACGATCGTCGTCCCGCTCCCCTGCTTTTGCACGGTTCCGTTCGTCATGCGCGAGCCGCTGCTGGATGACACCGTGCCATTCGTCATCCTTGAACCACTCGAACCAGAAGCCCCGGTGCGCGAAACCGAGCCGTTCGTCATGCGGCTCTGACTCGCCTGGTCCATCATGTTGCTGCCTTCGCCTGCGCCGCGCAGTTCTGAAGGAAAGATGTGGATCTCCTTGGCCTGCTCTTTGCCATCCGGCTGCTTCACGGAAGTCACCCCGACAAACGAATCGGACTTCACCTGGCTCAGATCTGAAGACTCGCGGCCATAGGTTGTGAGCGGCTGCTTAATTTTAACGTGCACAATACCCTTGGGTGACTGGATCTCCAGCGAATCGCTGGTCACCTTCTGAAGTTTCCCCTTCACTCCCTCAATTGGTGGAGCAGCCTGCGCCCATGCCCCCAATGACATGAACACGAGCCCCAGCAGCCCAAGCACAGAGACAAACAAGGAATATGTTCGACGGTCTTTCATTTCTAGCTTCCTTTCTCAACTTTTCTCTTTATGTCCATTTGGATGTCGAGCAGCTTGTCTCTGGTTCCCCCAAACTTTAGAGGACAATCTGGTTCGTCTCACGCTGATCCAGCACAGCAAAACGAACTCCTGCCATTAGAGTCTCGTGAGATGTACGGTCCGAGCCCGTAAACGGATTTGTTGTCGGTCAGCTTCTCTGGGAACCGGATCTGTAGAGCTCATCCGCATCTAGCCTACTCTTCTGTTGACAAACAACAGGAAAAGAGACTATCTTGTGTTGGTCATCAACAGGAGATGCACATAACCATGCCCGACGCGAAGACCGATGTACTCCAGGGAACGCTCGATCTGATGGTGCTGAAAACTCTCCACGCTCTGGGGCCACTCCACGGCTATGGAATCGCGCGCCGGATCGAGCAGGTGTCCGACAACCTCCTTCAACTGAATCAGGGGACGCTCTATCCCGCTCTGCTCCGCCTCCAGCAGAGAAAATGGATCACGGCGAAGTGGGGTATCTCAGAGAACAACCGGAAGGCCAAGTTCTATAACATTACCGCCGCGGGAGAAAAACAGCTCGCGCGCGAAGCGGAAAACTGGGAGCGCATCGCTGCGGTGATGAGCCGGCTCCTCGGCGGTGCGCAGGAGGTTTAGCATGCACTGGTTCCATACCGTCGTTGCCCGCATCAAGGGTTCTGCGCAAGGTTCCGCCGCCGAGACTGAACTAGACGAAGAGCTGCAGGCCCATGCCCAACTGCTGATCGAAGAAAAGATCAGGCAGGGCATGTCTCCGGAGGATGCGCGGCATCAGGCGATGCTTACCTTGGGCAACCATGCACGGATCCGGGAAGAGTATCGTCGCCAGGCGGGACTTCCGTTCTTCGAAGTGCTGATGCAGGACATGCGTTATTGCCTGCGCACGTTGCGCCGTTATCCCGGCTTCGCCGCCGTCGCGGTAATCACTCTGGCCCTGGGCATCGGCGCGAACACGGCCATGTTCAGCATTGTGAACGGCGTGCTGCTGCGGCCTCTGCCGTACTCTCATCCGGAACAGCTTGTTTCGGTTTTCAGTACTTTTAGCGGCCAGGAAGGTCTTGAAAGTGGCAGTACTTCGCCGCCGGATTTTCGCACGCTGCGTCAGCGCAACCATACCTTGGCCGGACTGAGCGCGTATTACCCAACCGGCATGAATCTTACCGGGGCCGCGCAGCCGGAGCGCGTGCGCGCCCTGATCGTATCCGCCGATTACTTCAGCACGCTGGGCGTGCAACCGGCGATGGGAAGAAATTTTCTTTCCACGGAAGAACAGTGGGGTTCACACCACGTCGCTATTGTGAGCAATGCCTTCTGGCGCACGCACTTCAACGGCGACCTCAACTTTTCCGCCAGCAAGCTCACGCTCGACGGCGAACCCTATAGCGTGATCGGCGTAATGTCACCGGACTTCTACGTGGAAATGCCTGCGCAGGTGTGGCTGCCCATGGCCTGGAAGCCGCATGACAATTACGATTCGCACAACAACTATTTTCTGAGCATGGTAGGCAGGCTGCGCCCGGGAGTCACGCCGCACCAGATGTTTTCTGACTTGAACGCCATCATGCTGAGCATTGCCCAGCAGTTCCCCGAGAACAAGGGGATTGGCGCAGCGCTCAAACCACTGCGCGAGGTCTGGCTGGGTGACGCGCGGCCCGCGCTCATGGTCCTGCTGGGCGCCGTTGCTTTCGTACTCCTGATTGCCTGCGTGAATCTAGCCAACCTGCTGCTGGCCCGCTCCGCGACGCGTAGAAAAGAAATTGCCATCCGCTCGGCCCTCGGCGCGAACCACCGCCGCCTGCTCCGGCAGTTCATCACGGAGAGCATTCTGCTCTCCTGCCTGGGAGGCGCCGTCGGGCTGGCGCTCGCATATTTTTCTTTGCGCCTGCTGCCCCTCGCCGGTGACCTGCTGCCCCGCATTCAGCAGGTCCGTCTCGATGGGTGGGTTCTGCTCTTCACCGCGGCTATCTCCGTGATCACGGGCCTTCTTTTCGGGCTCATGCCGGCGTTTAGAAATTCGCGAGCCGCGGGCGTGAACGAAACCTTGAAAGAAGGGGGAAGGTATTCATCCTCGGCGAGCACGCAGCGCTTCCGCACGGCCCTGGTAATTAGTGAAGTGGCCCTCGCGACAGTTCTGCTGGCCGGTTCCGGTCTGGCTATCCGTAGCTTTGCCCGGCTACTGAGCGTCGATCCCGGCTTTTCTGCGGACCATGTTCTTACCTTTTCAGTGAACCTTCCGGCGAGCTATGATCCGCAACCCGATCCGCTGCGGATCGGCGCGCCTCCGCGCGTAACGGAATTTTTTGAGCAACTTCTCTCGCGAATTGAACAACTTCCTGGAGTTAAAGACGCAGGAACTGTGTCCAGCCTGCCTCTGCAGGGGGAAAGCTGGGGCAAATTCTTTTTCCCGCTGGACCGTCCTCTGCCCGTGAGTATGGATAAAGGGGAGCATGTCCAGTATCGCGCCGTGCTTGGCCACTACTTTGAAGGTCTACGAATCCGCCTGTTACGGGGGAGGCTGCTCAATGAGCATGATATTCCGAACGCACCTTACGCTGTCGTAATTAACGAAGCCCTGGCCCGGCGCGACTGGCCGGGTCAAAGTCCCCTCGGTAAAGTCGTGCTACTCAGTCCACCAGTCAGCCTGCTACCTCCCGGGCTGGCTCCGCCCGGCTACAAGCCGCAGCAATTCACGGTCGTGGGCGTAGTCTCTGATGTGCACTACGGAAGGATGCAGGAGAATGCGCTACCTACCGTTTACGCATCTCTGCTGCAACACGATTTTTCTCTCTCGCCCTCGATCACGATTCGCGCCGCAGGCGATCCCACACTGCTGATTTCATCTATTCGAGGCATTCTCGCACAGATCGATAAGAACGTTCCCATGGCTCGGGTCATGACCATGAATGAGATTATGTCCTCGTCAGTAGCGCAACCGCGTCTGGAAGCCATTCTGCTTGGATTTTTCGGCAGCCTAGCATTGCTGCTCGCCGGCATTGGAATCTACGGCGTGATTGCCTATTCGGTAAGCCAACGTACCAGCGAGATCGGTATTCGCATGGCTCTAGGTGCTTCGCGTTTCAGCGTGTTGCGGATGGTTCTGAGCCAGGGTTTGCGCTTGGCCAGCATGGGACTTGGGATCGGCCTCGTTCTGGCGCTCGCTTTAACCCGACTCATGTCCGGGATTCTGTTTGGGATCAGCCCGACAGACCCGGCGACCTTCGTGGCAATCCTCGTCATATTGGCAATCATCGCTCTGCTCGCCTGTTTCCTGCCCGCGCGCCGCGCTACTCGAGTGGATCCCATGGTGGCGCTGCGATACGAATGAAAGAAATCGGGAAATCGGGACATCGGTTTATCGAGGTATCGGACCGTCGGAGTATCTGTGCATTGGACGTCCACGTATTGAGTGCCCGACACGCCAATGATCCGGTACTTCGATCTTCCGATGGACTCGGTTTCCGATGGGCCGATGTTCCGATCACCGGATCACCCGATCTCGCTACTGTCCCGCTCCCCAATTGAACGCAATTTTCGGCGCACAGCTTCTTGCAGTTGCTGAAACTGTGCTTTGACCACTTGTGTGCCCCGTCACCCAAGGCGTGTAAGGCGCCTCGAAGCGGCCTTGTTGATCGGCTTTAACCCTGGCCCGGTGAACATCCTGGTACGATCCGGCCTGGAACTGGATCTCTTCTCCGGGATGAAAGCCACTGCCGCGCACCAGCACAAGCCCGAAACCAGGTTTAAGTTCCACGACCTCCAGGCTGCAGGCTTTCTCTTTTTCAATGAGCGGAAAAGGAACGAAGGAGAAAAACACTTTGGATTGCTTATCGTCCGAGATGAGCGCGTGACGGTAAATCTCTCCCAGACCGGGCGAATAAGTCAGATGGAGTTCCTGACCCTTGTAGTGGAGCGCACAAGTGCCGTAGGAATCCTTCGGGCAGCCCACTGTGCCGTCCTTGGCTATAGCCAGACCGTCCATCAGGAATATGGAATTGTTATATGTAATCGGCCACGCAATGAGTTCATAACGCTTGGTGGGAGAACCGCCTGTGATTTTGAGCCGGTACTCGACGGTTGGATGGCCATCCACATCGCCTTTCTTGAGCAACTCCACGTCGGCCTTCACTCCCGGGGTGCTTGCCTGGTCCCAGCGCATAGTCGCTTCTGCCGCCTTCTGCAACTCCGTTTCAGTGGTATGTGCTACAGGTGCCGTGCTGCGAGGTGCCGGTGTTTTCTTCCGCGTGGCTGTGGAAGGTGATGATTGCTGGGACACAGCTGCGGCTGTCGCCAGCCCCATCGAGGCGATAAAAAGCAGGATTGTACGCATGAGAGGCTGAGAATACCACAATCCTAAAGACGCGGGCATTGCTCCCATACCCTACAATGACTCACGATATGCCTGAGTACATTGCTGCTCTCGATCAGGGGACCACCAGCACGCGGTTCATTATCTTTGACCGCGCCGGCCGGATGCGGTGCTGTGCTCAGCGCGAGCACGCCCAGCACTATCCTCAGCCGGGCTGGGTGGAGCACGATGCGCAGGAGATCTGGCAGCGTACCCAGGAAGTGATGGACGAGGCCTTGCGCCAGAGCGGGCTGCGCCCATCTGATCTGGCGGCCATCGGAATCACCAACCAGCGTGAGACCGCCGTTCTCTGGGACCGTGTCACCGGCGAGCCCGTTGCCAACGCTCTGGTCTGGCAGGATACGCGCGTTGCTGCCGACGTCGCGCGCCTGGGCCGCGAAGTTGGCGAAGAGTTCTTCCGCAGCCGCACCGGGCTGCCGCTCTCAACTTATTTCAGCGCACTGAAAATCCGCTGGCTGCTCGACAACATTCCGGGGCTGCGGCGTCGTGCTGAATTGAGCGAAATCCTATTCGGTAACATGGATGCATTCCTTTTATGGAAGCTCACTGGCCTCCACTTCACTGACGTGACCAATGCCAGCCGCACGCAGTTGATGAACCTGAGCACGCTCAAGTGGGATGCAGAACTGCTCCGCGTCTTTGACATACCGCGCGAGATCCTGCCGGAAATTCGCTCCAGCAGCGAAATCTATGGCGCTCTGAAAGAAGGTTCGCTGAAAGGGGTGCCCATAGCCGGGATCCTGGGCGATCAGCAGGCCGCGCTCGTTGGCCAGACATGCTTCCGTCGCGGAGAAGCCAAGAACACCTATGGCACAGGGTGCTTTCTGCTGATGAACACCGGCAGCGGGTCCGTTTTGTCAAAGCATGGCCTGCTCACGACAGTTGCGTACAAGTTAGGCACGAAGCCTGCGTGCTACGCACTGGAGGGCAGCGTAGCCATTGCCGGCGCCCTGGTGCAGTGGCTGCGCGACAACTTGCGCATGTTCTCGAGCAGCGCCGAAATCGAGGATCTGGCGCGTTCCGCCGAAAATAACGGTGGAGTTTACTTTGTTCCCGCTTTCTCCGGGCTGTACGCTCCTTACTGGGATGACAACGCGCGTGGCGTCATCGCCGGGCTCACTCGTTATGCAAATCGCGCGCACATCGCTCGAGCCGTCCTTGAGGCCACCGCCTTTCAGACTCGCGACGTTGTGAAAGCGATGGAAAAGGATTCCGGTATCGTTCTGGAAATTCTGCGCGTGGATGGCGGCATGGTGGTGAATGAGCTGCTTATGCAGTTCCAGGCCGACATCTTGGACCGCGAAGTAGTCCGCCCGGCAACGAAGGAGACCACTGCTCTTGGCGCGGCTTATGCGGCGGGGCTCGCCACCGGATTCTACAGAGACACAGAAGAACTGCGTGCTTCCTGGGCTGCGGAGAAATCATGGCAACCCAAGCTCGATTCTGCTCGCCGCGAGCATATCTGCGCCATGTGGAAGAAGGCCGTCGACCGCTCCCTCGACTGGCTTGGGTAGAATGGAAGCTTTCACTTTGGCGCGTTCATTCTTACCTGTCGGCCCCGGCATTCTCGTGCGGTACTTGGGCACGCCTGAAAGTTGAGGCTTTTACTGAGGCAGACCTCAACGCCGACCAACTCGCCGGCATGGCATGAAACGCGAAAAGCCGCTTCGGGTGCATGGTTTGCTTTGGAAAAATCTTCCTCCATCTGCCGTACGTCCACGGTTTGTGCGTGATCGGGCGTCACATATTGCTGTGGCACATGTATGGACTTATACGCCTGCTCCACCTGGCCAAAGTATTGCGCTGACGAAAGGCCGCTGCACGTCCCGTGCTTCTGCCACTCATGCTGGATCAAGCCCTTGTCCGGGAAATACGCTAGCATGTGGCGCACGATATCGGAAGCGACCGGCCGAGCGGGCCCGCAACTGACCGGCTTCATCGGATCGTCATTTGAACTTGGCCAGAGCCCGTGCAGCACAAACGCGGTGTGGTTTGCCTGCGTACATTCCGAGGACTGATCGCCTGGATGCGCAGCACAGTAATTGGGAGCCCAGGAGAACGAAAGCAGGTAATAATCGAATTGCGCGCTGCCCTGCGTTCCGGCCTTACGGTGCTTCCGTGCGAGCCCCGCAGCGTACATCGCGAGCGCAGCCACCACGAGCCATACCGCTGCCCTTTTCATTGCCCGCCCTCCTGATGAACATCTTCGACGGCATTCTAGTCGAGAGGCGCCGGCATTCTTCAGAACAATTACAATTTCAGCGGGAACTTTTCTTCCCGGTCGCGTGTCTCTAATCCAATGGCCTTGCCGAACGGCCGGAGAGCGTACATGCCTGCGCTAGCGTCCTTTCTATTGCTGCTGAGCTTCTGGGGAACGGTGGTTTCAGGAAGGATTCTGGACCGCGAAGGCAAGCCGCTGGCCAAAGCCAAGGTTGTTTACACCGAAACAACCACCGGCCGCAGTTACACTACCAAAACAGACAAGAAGGGCCAATTCGCCATTGTGGGCGTAAACGATGGCTACTATCAGGTGGTGATCACCACCGCCTCCGGCGAACAGGTATTTTCCGGACGACGGAACATTAACCGTACAAATGACAATGAGGCTTATCATCACCTGCCCGGCGAAGACCAAACCGTTCTCAATATTGACCTGTCCACCTATTCCACATCGGGAGAGAAGATTGACGCTGAAGGTAATCCCGGTCACGGGAAACTGAGTAAGGAGCAACTGGGTACAATCAGGGCGGAGAATGCAAAGGCCGCTCGGATCAATCAGCTTATCCCGCAACTGCACAGCGCGCTTGATGTGCGCGACTGGCCGCAGGCGGTGTCGACCCTGAAGGAGCTGATTTCCCTTGATCCAGGCCGGTGGCAGTTTTACCAGAACATGGGAATGGTGCAAACCAACCTCTATCACGATGCGGATGCCGCTGCAGCGTTCGAAAAAGCTGCGGACCTGGTGCAGAAGCTTGCGCCTAATGCTCAGGACAGAAACCAGGCGCGCGAGGAGTTGCCTGGAATTTTGCTCTCCACAGGAGACGCTTACAATCGACTAAACCGACTTGATCAGGCAATTGACGCCTATCACAGGGCTGCCGCCGCTTCCAACAGCCCGTCCGTTGCGCTTTTTCATGCCTGCAATGCGCAGAACAACCACGGAAATTTCGCTGCCGCTATCTCACTGTGCCAGCAAGCGATTCAGGCCGACAGCAGCCATTGGGAGTTGTACCAATCGCTATCCATAGCCCAAGGCAATGCGGGAAAACCCAAAGATGCGCTTGTGACGGAGGAGCAAGGCATTGCCGTCGCACGCAAACAGCTTGACAAAGATCCGGGCTCGCCACTGCTGCGCAACGGCCTGGGACAAATGCTGAACGCCGCCGGCAATCTCTATAACCACTCCAGACGATACGATGAAGCGATTGCTGCTTTCACGGAAGCAGCCGGTTTCTCAGCGTATCCTGCTCTTCCGCTTTCCAATCTCTGCGCGGCTTTTTATGACGCGAATCGGCTACAGGAAGCCGTTGCCGCCTGCGACAAAGCCATTGCCTCCGATCCTGATATGTCAGACCCGTATTTCGTGAAAGCGTCAGCACTGCTGGGAACAGGAACCATAGAGCATGGTACCTATCAGGCTCCCAAAGCTGTCCGTGACTTGCTGAACAAATATCTTGGACTAGCGCCCGCCGGTGAACACGCCGCGGAAGCACGCGGGCTGCTGGAGAAGCTTGATGATCCGATAAGCGCAACCGCCACCCCCCGACGGTAAAACATGCAGCAGGTCACTGCATTGTGCCGGGATGGTGGCCACCTGCGTTTGCGATCAAGAATCAAACATGCGTGGTATATCTCCTTCAGGTGAGCGCATGAAAATTCCATTTCTCCTCGGCAGAATCGTCTTCGGCGGCTTTTTCCTTTACAACGGCATCAACCATCTGGTGCAGCGCAAATCTCTCGCACAGTATGCAAAATCCAAGAAGGTCCCTGCTGCTGACGTGGCGGTGCCTGCATCCGGCGTGGCACTGATCATTGGAGGCTCCAGTGTCCTGCTCGGTATCAAGCCCAAATGGGGAGCGCTGGCCATTATGGGGTTCCTGGCGTCGGTCTCACCGGCCATGCATGATTTCTGGAAGGCTGAGGATCCGAACCAGCGCATGAATGACATGATCAACTTCAGCAAGAATCTCGCCTTGCTGGGTGCGGCGCTGGCGTTGATGGCGGTCGAGGAGCCCTGGCCGGCAAGTGTGCCCGTAGCTCAGCCGCAGGAGCGGCGGTATGCGGAAGATATTGCTGCCGCTTAGACTCCGAAGCAAACAGCACGCGTTTCTGAGGCCAGGGCACGCACCACCTGGCCGGGGCACCCGCTGGTTCAAGACCGCCGCTGATTGTCGCGCTCTACGGTTGCGTTCCCAGCGGCACGAACTCAGTTTTTACATCGCCATTGGAGCTGATGGTGTGGACGGCAAAACCCAGCTCGCCACCCCATGGCAGCCAACTTGTCGCCGGGGCCACGTGCCACGTAATGCCCTCTTGAGTGAAAACTCGACCATTATGCCAGTGCCCCACCAGCATATGGTGAACGCCAAGCTTGTGCAGAATGTCCATTTCCTTTGAGCGAAACGGATCGTTCACCACCCAGTAAGGTCTGTTATCCGGCGGATAATTGCCATCACGAAACACAGGAATGTGCTGGATGCCGATGGTGATCCTTCCGTGCTTGCGGCGGTCCCGGTCGCGCTCCCTGTCATGGTCATCGTCTCGGTCATTATCACGGCCTTTGCCCTGGTCCTTCAGCCAAGCCAGCATCTTGTCTGATTCTTGTTGTGTCTCTGGCGGCAGCGGCGGCGGCGTGTGCGCATCGTAGTTGTCAAAGTTGCCGAGCAGCTGCGAATCAATCACCAGAAAGGTGACGCCCTTCACCTGAAAACGGTAATAATCTTTTCCAAACGCGCTACGATAGCGGTCCACGTCATGCGAATGCACGTCGTGATTGCCCGGAACGTAGTAGAGTGGCGCCTTGATCGCTTTCAAAATGGACTTTGCCTTGTCCCATTGATCCGGGTTCTCGCCTATATCGCCGCTCAGGATTACAGCATCAGGATGGCGAGCGTTGATCATCTGCACAGCCAGGCGAAGGTTGTCGGCTGCGTGAGGCGCATGCTGGTCGCCCAGGTGTGTGTCACTGAGCTGGACAACCGTGACCTGCGCGCGCGCGCCCAGTGGACTAAACAACGCACAAAGCAGGGGGAACAACAGAATTTTTTTCACACTTTTCCAATTCGTTCGAAAACTCTGCATTTGCTTTTCCATTTCGATGTTAGAAGCTGCTCCACAGGCGCGAGTTGCAGCCCTGTGCTGGACAATCGTTGCGCCGGAACTTATGGTATCGGTGAGCATCTAATTCCTATGCCAAACTTACAAACTGCAATCATGGGTGGCGGTTGCTTTTGGTGCCTGGAAGCGGTATTCGACAATCTGCACGGGGTTCAGACCGTGGAATCAGGTTACATGGGAGGCCATGTGGATCACCCCACCTATCGCCAAGTGTGTTCCGGCAATACCGGCCACGTCGAAGTAACCCGCATCACCTTTGACGCCGATGAAATCTCCTTCCCCGAGCTGCTTGAAGTTTTCTTTGCCATTCATGACCCCACTACCCTGAACCGCCAGGGAAATGACATCGGGACGCAATACCGCTCAGTGATTTTCTACACCTCAGAAGAGCAGCGCCGGCAGGCAGAAGAGGCCATCGAAACGCTGAATGCGTCGGGCGACTATCCTGACCCCGTGGTGACGGCAATCGAACCCGCGAAAGAGTTTTTTGTGGCGGAGGACTATCACCAGGAATACTTCGCCAACAATTCATATCAACCGTACTGCCAATTTGTAGTTGCGCCCAAGGTAAAAAAATTCCGGCAAAAGTTCGCGGAGAAGATAAAAGCCTAGGCACGGTCAGCCCACAACTCTCAATCCGGCTTCTCTCCTACGCCCCGTAGTCAGCATCCAACTACGTAAGCGCCGCAACACGTCTGAAATTCACAAACTCCGGGAGAATCGGAATGAAACGCACACTAACATTGCTATGCGCGCTCTTGTTTAGCTTCTCTATGGCGCTCGCTGCCCAGTCCAGTTCTGGACAATCGGACAACGACACGGCCAAGCAGAACAAGAAAGTGGCAAAAGCCGAAAAGAAGGAAGCCAAGGCCGCCGAGAAGGGCAAGGCGATGCGGCTGACAGGCTGGATCAAAGATGACAATGGCAAGACCGTCTTTGTCAACGACAAAGACAAACAATCGTGGGACATTGCCAATCCAGACGCCGTCAAGGGCCACGAAGGCCATCACGTGAAGGTGAAAGCGAAGCTCGACGAGGCTAACCATTCAATCACCATCGACAAGCTGACCATGATGCGAGCCAGTAAGCAATCGGGCGGTAAGCACAAGGCTGGGAAAAGCTGACGTTCGGTTTTTTTTAGAGGCGGAGCAACCGGCTCCGCCTTTTTGTTTGCCGCAGCTGTGCAATACGGCTGCCGCTGCGCTAATGTGGATATATGGCTCTTCCTAGAGGGGATCAGAAGCTGGTACAAATTGTGGACGCGGCCCTGGCCGATGCCGCGCGAAAGAGCGGGGCATGGCTGGTGTGCAGACCCGGATGTACCCAGTGCTGCGATGGGGTTTTCGCTATTTCGCAGCTCGACTCCGAACGGCTCCGCCACGGAATGCGCGAACTCGACCTCTCTGATCCCGGACGCGCTGCAAGTGTGCGACAGCGCGCACGTGCCTCTGTTGAGCGCCTCTCTCACAATTTTCCCGGCGACCTCAGAACCGGCATTCTCGCCACAGATGATTCCGCTGTCGCCCGCTTCAACGATTTCGCAGACGATGAGCCCTGTCCGGCGCTTGATCCCACAACGGGGCGGTGTGATCTTTATTCAGCTCGTCCCATGACCTGCCGCACGTTCGGGCCGCCGGTGCGCTCTGGCCCGGAAAGCGGCTTGGGCGTCTGCGAGCTTTGCTACCACGGTGCCACGGACGAGCAGATCGCCGCTTGTGAAATGGTGCCCGATCCTGACGAACTGGAACCGGCATTGATTCGCGAAGCAGAGGAAACAACCGGAGTGACTGGAGAAACGATCGTAGCCTTCTGCCTGGCTTCTTCTTGAAATTTTAAAATGGCGCTTTCGCCAAAATAGAAGCCCCACCGAGGGCGGGGCTTCTTGCAAGTATGGCATCCATCTCACTGGGCTGGAGTATGGAATTGCCCTTCCTTGCGGACCTCTTTCTCACGCGTCATGATTTTCCACGTGCAGGTTGAATTCGGTTTGAGACCGGTGAGGGTCACGCTGTGGTTGGTGGAACCGCCGCGCTCATACGCGATCTTGTCTTTGCCACCGCAGTTGTAATGTATGTCACTGGCGGCATTTTTGTTGGTTTCCCACTGTAGAGTTGCTGACGTTCCCGTCAGGTTAGCGACGTTCGGACCGGACGTGATGTGCACGGACCGCTCCATGGCCTCTTCCTTCGCGCTTCCTTCCGCCTGGGCCGTCTTGGCCTGGGCTTTCGCATCCTTGTCGCGGTCTTTATCTTTCGTTTGCGCCTGGGCCAGAGCGCCCGTGAGTGCAAGTGTCAAAACAAACAGCCAAATCTTCTTCATTGCAATCCCCTCTAGAACAGTTAGTGGGACGAGAGTGGCGGATCGCCAATTGTGATGCTTCTACTTTCCCGTATGCTGCTCAGCCTCCAATTCCGGCCAGAGCACCCGGATAGTTATCAATCGGTTACTAGAGCCAAACACGCACCAATGTGGGGAGTTGCGGTGAAATCGAGAGTCTCACCCGGAGCTTCCGCACGCATCAGTGATCCTGCGGGACAGATTACTCGTACCTAAGGGCGACCATTGGATCCACCCGCATGGCACGGCGAACAGGCACGTAGGAAGCCAGCAGGGACACACCTGCCAGCAGCACGACTACACCTGCGAACGTGAGGGGATCGCGGGCAGTCAACCCAAAACACATGCTCTGGATGACGCGGGCGCCGGAGAGCGCGCCGAATAATCCCAAGCCGATTCCTAACGCAGTCAACGTTCCTGCCTGTCTCATCACCATGCGCAATACGTCCGTACGTTGAGCACCAAGGGCCATGCGAATGCCAATCTCCCGGCTCCGTTGCAGTACCAGATAAGAAAGCACGCTGTACAGACCCACGGCCGCCAGAAGCAGCGTTAATCCGGCAAAACTGCCCAGCAACCATGTTTGCAGCGTTTCATCCTGCATGGAATCGGCCACCACTTCGGGCATGGTTCGCGGATTGAACAAAGCCAGAGAGCTGTCCAGAGTTCGCAATTGGGCGCGAGCGGAGGGCAGGATTGCCGTGGGATCGTTGTGTGTTTTGATCAGCAAATGCCCAAACGCGATTGGCCCCACCAGCGCTCTTGTGTATGGGTAGTAGGCCTCCGGCATCGGCTCTCCGCGTACGCTGCCGACCGTCACATCACCGACAACGCCGATTATGCGAAAGGTTCTTCCTCCGTTGCGATAGGTCTTGCCTACCGGGTCCTGATTGGGCCAGAAAGTCTTCGCCATGACGCGATTGATGATGGCAATGGAACTCAGCTCAGCGGGTACGCTCTTTAAATTGGGATTTTGCTTGTACAACTCCTCGACTTTCTGCTCGGCGGCGCCTTCACGATCCATGTCGGCAGGGCTGAAGTTGCTTCCGGAGAAAAACGGAATGCCCAGTGTGGCGAAGTAATCCGGCGTAACGTAGTTTTGCTCCACCAGCATCTGCCGGTGAGCAGGATCAGTATCTCCGTCAACTTTGATATATCCGTTGGTACCGCCTTCCAAGGGGAGTTCACTGGCAATGGCCGCAATGTCAACCCCCGGCATGCTGTGAATTCCTTCGAGGAAGCGGTCGAAAAACTTCCTGCGCGATGTCAGATCATCGTACTTGCCTTGCGGCAGCAGTGTAGAGAAGGTCACAACGTGGCTGCCCTCAAAGCCAGTCGGCGCATTTCTGAGGTTGTAGAAACTGCGCAGCAGCAATCCAGCGGCCGCCAGCAGCGTAAGAGATACCGCAATCTCGCCTACCACAAGCCCGTCACGGAACCAGCGGTTCCAGCCCGATGGACTCAGCACCGCTTGCGCCGTGGATTTCAATTCTTCACCCAGGTCAAGATTGGATGCTTGCAGGGCAGGAGCCAGGCCAAAAAGAACGCCCACAAAAACGCTCACCAAAACAGTGAACAGCAAAACCGTGACATCTACCTGGATTGGATTGGCTCTCGGGATTGGAAGTGTCTTGGCGTTCTGAACGAGGCTGACGAACCACGATGCCGCCCCTAAACCGACTACCGCGCCCGTGATGGACAATAAAATGCTTTCTGTCAGAAGCTGGCGGACAATGCGCCAGCGGCTGGCTCCCAGCACAGCGCGCAACGCGATTTCGCGCAAGCGACCAGTAGCGCGCGCCAGGAGAAGATTGGCCACATTTGCACACGCCACGAGGAGAACAAGCGCCACGGCTCCAAGCAGGATGAAAAGTTCCTGGCGATTATCGCCGGTATACTGCTCTTTCAAAGAGACGACAGTAGCGCCGATTTTGTCATTCGAGTCAGGATATTGATGCTCAAGATTTTTGGCGATGGTTGAGAGCTCTGCCTGGGCGGAGGCAACCGTTTGCTCCGGTTTTAACCTGCCAATGGCCAGCAACCAGTGCGAGCCGCGCTCATGCATGCCTTTCGCGCTCATGTCCTTGGGAACAAAAACCTCGCCGCGGCTGAACTTGAACCATCTCGGCATTATGCCAATCACAGAGTAGGGCTCGGCATCGAGTTCCAGCTTCTGGCCGATGACATCCTGCCTTCCGCCAAAAAATTTTTGCCACACAGCGTAGGTCAGCACCACGACGTGATCTTTACCCGGCTGGCTTTCATCGGGAGCAAACGTTCGTCCCACAATCGGATCAACCCCTAGCACAGAAAAGAGGTTTGTCTCCGCCTGGATCAGTACCAGTGATTGCGCCTCTCCGCTATTGCTGGCATTTACGCCCATGGGCCACGTGTAAACGCTCGTAGCCGCCAGCGTCTTAGTCTGTTTCTCCCAGTCGAGGTAGTCCGGTCCGGCGAACGGATAAGTTCCAGGCGCCGCTTCCGTTTCCCAGAGCTGGACGAGCCTGTCCTGGTCCTTGTATGGCAATGGACGCAGGAGCACCGCATTGATGATGGAGAAGATTGCAGTATTGGCTCCAATGCCCAGCGCCAGTGTGATTACCGCGACCGCAGTAAAGCCGGGACTTTTGCGCAGGTTTCGCGCGCCATAGCGGAGGTCTTGAAGTAAGGTTTCGAAAAAGGGCAAGCCGCGCTGCTCGCGATAGTTTTCTCGCGCCGAGCTAAGGCCTCCTGCTTTGATGAGTGCCACCCGGCGCGCCTCTTCCGGGTTCATGCCCGAGCGGATGTTGTCTTCAACCTGCATAGCCAGATGGCTCGCGAATTCCTGTTCCATCTCCCAGTCACGGCGTCTGCCATTGAACAGCCCACCGAAACGAGCCATGAATGCCCTTATCGTCTTCATCCCTGCTCCTCCGGAGAGAGGAAGCGCGCCAGGATGTTTGTGGCCTGCTCCCATTCCCGAGCCTCTTTTTTGAGCTGTGCACGTCCGGTGCGGGTTAGGCGATAAAAGCGCGCGCGGCGGTTGTTTTCAGAAAGGCCCCACTCTGACGTGATGAACCCCTCCTGCTCCAGCTTCAGCAGCGCGGGATAAAGCGTTCCGTAGTTCAGCGAAAGTTGATCACCGCTGATTTGCTCGATGCGCCTTGCAATCCCATACCCGTGCTGCGGTCCCATGCTCTCCAGGGTTTTGAGCACCATCAATGCCAGCGTCCCCTGCCAGACTTCAGATTTATCGCCCATCCAGATCTCCTATGGTTTCACCATAGGAGTATGCCCCTTCTCCTATGGGAAAACAAGAGGAACAAGAGGTTGGACGGGCCGGCAGCTAAATTGGAAGCGGGGAATTCTCCAGACGGACTGCGCGAAAAGGATGAGGAGCTGACGCGATATCTGCTGATCTAAGCAGAAATCCCGCCTTTACGCCCCGGCAGAACTCCCCTAAAATGAAATGAAGGCCGACGTAGCTCAGTTGGTAGAGCAGTCGATTCGTAATCGACAGGTCATCGGTTCAAGTCCGATCGTCGGCTCCATC
>DATNDP010000195.1:0-2329 GCA_035553195.1 Candidatus Acidiferrales bacterium | reverse complement strand
GTTCCACCCGTTCCCATCCCGAACACGGAAGTTAAGCCCCGCAGGGCCGATTGTACTGTGCGCGAAAGTGTATGGGAGAGTAGGTCGTCGCCGCATTAAAACAAAGGCTCCGTTCAGAAATGAATGGAGCCTTTTCCGTTTGTACTCGAGAACAAAAACCTCACCGCTGATTCCACTGATTGAACTGATTTCCGCTGATTCTTCAAATAGTGTGGAGCGCAGCCGCCCTCGGCTGCGTAGGCGGAAGCGCAAACTTGAGTGTAGTCATCCGATTAAGCGAATCCAGACTCACTGCAACCTGTCATTTAAGCGCGGCGGCGGGTTTCGCTGCACTCGAAATCTGAAAGATGCAGCGGCGCTGTTCGCCTTCACGTCGCGCGGATGACAGGGCGAACTATTTATCCGACCGTCATCTCTGCGTTCCCTCCAGCCACGGGTCGACTGTCTGCAGATGCCGCCGCAGGACCTCTTCCGCGTGCTTTGGCCACTCACGTGGATCAAACGCAAAGGCCAGTCCCGCCCTGCTCCCGCTGGATCGCAGCAGGTAGTTTCCTCCAGGCATAGGTGCGAATATAAAACTGATCTCGCTCTTCAATGCGCGGTACACCAGTATCTCGCCGGCATCGATCGAACGCTCGTGCAGCAGAGTGGTCGACTGCGTCTTTCCCGGGTTGCGTATCGCATCCGCCATCAAATCGCCGATCTGGCCACGGATCAGGCCGGCAACCGTTTGGTCGCTTCCGGCATACCGGGTGATGAGCTGCTCCGGGTTCTGCCCGTCGCCGCTGGTGAGGTCGAACTTCATGCCCGGCTCATCTTTGGGCATAAATAGCGGCGGAGGCAGGTACTTGACGAACTCGAAGAACGTTCTCATCTCCGTCGTCTCAAATGGCCGGTAGCCTGACTTCACGCGCGCATAGTCGAGCATAGTGGTCATGCCGGTGATCGGGCTGGCGAGGAATGTCTGCAGCAGCTCGGCGAATTTTTGCGGATCGTCGGGAGCCTCCGCTCTGGCCTTAGCGGCACGAACCACCGCCGCATCCTGTGCCAGCACTTCGGCCCGCCGGGCGCCGGTTACTCTTGCAAGAAATGGCATGCCTATGCCGGGGTGGACTTTCCGATGCAGAGATTAAATGCCAGATTTCCCATGGGCGTCCTATTGCCGTCGAGCCAGTCCTGGATCGGTGCGACACCGGTTTTTCTCAGAACTTTCTCCGCCCAGAATGGCCATTGCTCGTGCAGCAGCTTGAGTTTGAGCTTTTGCAGGAGAAAGTCCGACTGGCGGGTGGTAGCTCCCTTCTCTTTATCGGCGGTCAGGGTCACGCTGCTGCGGTAAAGATAAATCGACCAGTTGTTGTTCTGTGCATGCAGCACCGACTGGACGAAGAGGTCCTCCGTTTGTTTGAAGTGTTCTGAGCTCGCTGCTGTCTTGGCCAGGTTCGTGATGCCTTCGGTCACCGATTTCTGGTCTTCGGTCGCCAGTCCCTCGAATGTCTTTGAGATGGCGTCGATCAGCTCGTTATAGTCCTGCGATTCGCGATGCAATGTGGTTTTCTGGGCCAGCACCAGGGTGAAGAACGGCGCAGCCTGGACGTCGGTGAGGTAGCGCTCGAAATTCTGCTTTTGCGCCGGCTCGTTGAGTTTGCTGGCGTCGAACCCGGAGCGCTTCCTGGCCAATTCCAGAATTGTGCTGATCCCATTTGCCGGCGATTTTTTGAAAAGCCGCAATTGCTCGTCGAATTCTTCTTGCGTCATCTCCTGGCCCTCTTGCAGAGCCTGATTTGCCAGAGGACCAACCACTTGCGCGTTAGACACCACCGGCCCCGTTGCGGCTGAAAGCAATTTGGGCGGCGCGGATTCAAACCACCTCTCTATTGCGAGTAGCGAATTATCTGCCATGATGAAGGTCTCCTTCCCGTAGAAAGAATTTTAAAAAGGGATTTTGAGCCGGCGAGAATATCACAGGATGAACATGAGGAAACGAAAATCAGCGTCGTGTTCCACAAACGAGAAATGCGAACACATTCCCGCCACCCAGCTTTCCGGCGGGGAAGCAATAGCTTGTGCTCTACTTGAATGCCGACTCCGTAATTTTGGGATTGATCCTGGCCTTGATGATCTGGAGCAGCAGAATTCTGTCCGGCAGGTACACGCTGATAATGTGAGGAAGCCTAAGCGGGCTGCTGCCGCGCTGATTTTGCCCGTCGCTGCAAGGGCTTCGTGGCCGTAAGCGCCAGTTGAAAACAGCACCCCAAAAAGCTCACCGCTGATTACACGGATTGAACTGATCCACACCGATAGGAATGTGGCATTCCGAGGAGCGACTCCC
>DATNDP010000194.1:0-16428 GCA_035553195.1 Candidatus Acidiferrales bacterium | reverse complement strand
ACGCGAGAGTCGATCAGGAAACGCGCCGCTTCGCCGTTTGGCGCGCAGAGGTGGAACGGCTCCGCTTAGCAGATTTGGCGGGCATGACTCTTACCTTCGTCGCACCGGCCTTTGCAGCTTTCCTGGAAATCGGATTGGTGGCAGCAGTTTTTTTCGACGAAATTAAGGCCGCACCTTTTTCAAACAGCCACTCCGCCCCCTTTTTCACGGCAGCCTTGCGATTGCTTTCCCATTCGGCAGATTTTTCATCTCCGCCGATTTCCGCCAGCGAGCGGTTCGTCAGCACGGAGTAGTCGAGCGAGTCAATATCGAAGCCGGGCTGCATGCCTTCATCTTTCTTCTTAATCAGCAGCCACTCGGTGCCCTTGGAGCCCGGCCGGCGCGAGCGCATATGAGCCAGCACGAATTCGCCGTTCAGCTTCTGGCCGTGCAGGCGAAATTTGAGATCGCCTTTGGTGATCATGGCGTGAGCATCGCCCAGGGGCTCCCACGTCCCTACGTCCCACACCATTACTGTGCCAGCGCCATAGTTGCCGGGAGGAATTACGCCTTCAAAGTCGAAATAAGAAACAGGATGGTCTTCCACTTGCATGGCCAGCCGCTTGTCCGCGGGATCGAGCGACGGACCTTTGGGCACGGCCCAGGACTTCAGCACTCCTTCCATCTCCAGGCGGAAGTCATAGTGCAGGTGAGAGGCGTGATGCTTCTGCACAACAAAGCGGTGGCCCTCACGGCGGGCGAGTTTGCCGGCCGGTTCAGGAGTGCTGTTAAACCGGCGCTTCTGATTGTATTTTTCCAGCGCCATATTTTGGTTGGATGCGCACACTCTGGCCACTTGTGGCCACAGATGTTTTGAGTATGAAAGAATTGCCGAACAGAGGATTATGCGACATGGCGAAAGTTGCCGCTGAAAAGTCACTCAGCAGTGTGCTGGAAACACGGCGCGCCACGCCGAGCTTTGAAGATGTGCCGATCCATTCGGCCGATCTTGAAAAGATCATCCGCGCGGGACTGGCTGCGCCGAGCGGCTATAACCTTCAGCCCTGGCGCTTCGTGGTGGTGCGCGACCGCGAGCAGAAGAAGAAACTTCGCGCTGTGGCGTTCAACCAACCCAAAGTCGAACAGGCAAGCGTGGTGGTTGTGGCATGCGGCGATGCATCGGCCTGGAAGCATGGCGATCTTGACGAAATGCTGCGCATTTCCAAACAGCACGGGTTCACGGACGAGCAGAACGAAAAAGTTCGACAGGCGGTGACCGGCCTTTTCGGCGGCGTTCCTGGTAACGCCGGCGGCCTGGAGCCCACATTCGATCTGTGGGCGAACCGCCATACGATGATAGCGTTCACCACCATGATGTGGACAGCGGAGACGCTCGGCTACGACACCGCGCCGATGGAAGGATTCGAAGAAGACAAGGTCAAGGCGCTGCTCAAGATTCCTGAACGCGCGAGGGTGATTGCATTGCTGGGGATCGGGCGCCTCAAGGGACTGGACAAGCCTTTCGCCGGACGCTTTCCGGCAGAAAAGACCGTGTTCGAGCACGAATGGGGAAAGCCAATTCAATTTTAGGAAGGCCTACCGCTGATCACACGGATGACACTGATTTTCGCTGATAAGGCAACGGACAAATGATCGAGTTTTCTGAAGTCAGAAATCTGAAATTAGTGGACGCTCTTGAGGCGATTCCTTCGCCGCACGGTGAACTCTTCGCCACCCTGTTCCGCCACGGCTCTTTGCAAATCGAGATCTACGCGCCGCGAGGCGAGGACCTGCAACAGCCGCACACTCGTGACGAGGTCTATGTGGTCGCCTCGGGCAGCGGATGGTTCATCAATGAAGAGAAGCGCGTGCAGTTCTCAAAGGGCGACGTTTTGTTTGCCGCCGCAGGTGAAGTCCATAAATTCGCGGATTTTTCCAGCGACCTTGTCGTGTGGGTCATCTTTTACGGTCCTGAAGGCGGTGAGCGTGGGAGATAAAGCGCGGATAAGGTTGGTTCGCTGCGGAGCCAAGCTGGCTTTCGCATTGGGCGTAATTCTAAGCGCAACGGGAGCGCCTGCTTTTGCGCAGCAGAACGCCTTCACTGTTCGTGACGCTTCGCGCCTGCTGATGCAGATCCACGATGGGCTGGTGAACCGTGAGGCGGGCACGTTTTTAGCGGCTTTCGACCTTGGGAAGATGAGCGATGGCCGGCTTTTCAAACAGCAGATCACTTCATTCATTGCTCATGCTGATGGGATCAGAACACACTTCAATCTGAATCAAGCCACGATGAATGCCGGCGAGGGCGAGGCCACGGTGGATGCGGAGATGGAAGCCGACCTTGGCAACGGTGGAGGGCAGCCCCTGCACAAGCAGGCTACGCTGCGCTTCGCCGCCGAACAGACTGCTTCCGGCTGGAAGTTTACGGATATGCAGCCGCGGGCGTTCTTCTCCACTTCTCCCGGTTCACGATGAAGCGCGAATATCCTGACCGGCCGATCGTTGGCGTGGGCGCGGTGATCGTGGACGCGGAAGGAAGACGCGTACTGCTGGTGAAGCGTGGCGCTCCTCCGCTGTTGGGGGAATGGTCGCTGCCCGGAGGCGTGGTGGAGATCGGTGAGACGCTGCGTGCCGCTGCCGAACGCGAAGCCCTCGAGGAAACAGGCCTGATCGTTCAAGCCGGCGCAGTGCTGGAGGTGCTGGATCGCATCATTCCTGGCGAGCATGGCCGCCCTCAATATCACTATGTGCTCATTGACTTCTTATGCCGGGTGAACGGCGGCGAGTTGCGCGCAGCCGCCGATGCTGCGGACGCGGCATGGGCGGGCGAATCGGAATTGGAAGCCTTCAAGCTGGAGAAACCCGCATTGAACGTGATTTGGAAAGCCTTCGCAAAAACAACAGCCGAAAACCCACCACGGAGGCACGGAGACACGGAGGAAAGCGAGGCACAAAACTAGTCGAACTTTGGAGCACGGGAGCGGCGCGGCGATTGATCCGCCCGAAACAAATTCTCTATTTGTTTTCTCCGTGTCTTCGTGCCTCCGTGGTAGGTGTGGACTTCCCCCAGACGTAAGCGTCCGGCTGCTCCAGCCCAATGAACGCCAGCACCCTGCAGGCAAACTGATGCGCCATCTCATGCAGAGTTGCGGGACGGTTATAAAAAGTTGGGATCAGGGGATAGATCGTAGCGCCCGCCTGCGCCGCCCAGCTCATGTTCCGGAGATGGATGCGGTTCAGGGGTGTCTCGCGTGTGCAGAGTACCAGCGGCCGCTTCTCTTTCAGGCACACATCCGCAGCGCGCTCAAGCAGGTTTCCGGCGAAGCCATGGGCGATCCTGGCCAGAGTTCCCATGCTGCATGGCAGCACAATCATGCCGTCGGTCGTATAAGATCCGCTGGCGACGCTCGCGCCTATGTCGTCGACATTCTCCTGCTGGATTTTTTCCGACTTATTTCCGAGAAGCTGCGCCACCAGATCATGGCGGCCTTTAACCTGAAGTTCTTCGGCAAACACACGCAGCGCATTGTCAGAGGCAATGAAGTGCACTGTTTTCACGCGTGTATCGCGCTCCAGCAGCAGCAGCAAAGCCCGCGTGAACTGGGAGCCGGAAGCGCCCGTAGCCGCCACCGTAAGTACATGGGCTGTTGATTGGGATGAATTCTGCATCTAAAGAGGTAAGCTCAAGCCTACCCCTGGTGAAATCATTGAGCAAGCGACCTGCCGGCAGAATTGCAGCCGTGTCTATTATGGGTAGTGTCTCTATAAGCCGGGCCCGCCGACGCACCGCAGCTCAGCAGCTTGCGCTGAAGCAGGTCAAGCGACAAATCAACGCCACCGATCCTCACGGACGTCTTAAGTACCTGCGCGACTTCACAGAAGCCTATCTCGATTATCAGAAAGTGCTTACCGGGCCGGAACTGGAGCAGCAGTATCGCTCCGCGGATGTGCTGCTGGTCGGCGATTACCATGCGCTGGCGGCCTCGCAAAAGTTCGCGGCTGAATTGCTGCAAAAGCTTGCGAATACCGGTCGCCCTGTGCTGCTGGCCGTGGAGATGGTTTTTGCCCGCGATCAGGATGCGCTGGACCGCTGGTGGCGCGGCGAGATTACGTTGCAGGAGCTGCGTTCCGGCCTGCATTATGACGACGAATGGGGCTATGACTGGGAGCCTTTCGCCAGTCTGCTGCGCGAAGCGCGGCGGCACGCATGCGGCGTTTTCGGGATTGACTCAGGCCCGCGCGGCAGCATGCGGCGCATAGCAGCTCGGGACCGTCATGCCGCCATGAAGATTTCCGAGTTGCGAGCAAAATTCCCAGACGCCGTCGTCGTGGCGCTGTTCGGTGAGGCGCATCTCGCGCCCAACCACCTCCCACGGCAAGTGCGCCAGAGCCGCCCGCAAGACCGAATTCTCACTGTGGTGCAGAACGTGGACGAGCTGTACTGGAAAGCCGCAGGTGAGCTGAGTGAAGCTCTCCAGGCCGTGCAGGTGCGGGATGATGTGGTCTGCGTTTTCAATGCCACGCCGCTCGAAAAATACGAAAGCTATCGGATCTACATCGAACGCTGGCGGACTGATCCTTCCCAGCCTGATCTTGCGCCCACTTTTTACAACGTGGTGGATTCCCTACTGCGGTCGCTGGGATTGGAGCAATACTATCCGGCTGCCGGAAACCATCCCAGCACCTTGATGGAAGAATATCCTCAGGTGCAGAACTGCCTGGACGCGCATGATTTTGAGCGGCTGCTGTCGACGCGTGATTTGGGAGGGAGAGAACGCCGGCAGGCGCTCAAAAAATTGCGTTCGAACGGATGCGTTTACCTTTCCCGCCACAATCTCCTGCTCATTGAGCGCTTTCACATGGCCGGAGCTGCGGAAGAAGCAGTCCGTTTCGTCCAAAGTGAATGCCGGGGTGTTTCATCCCTCCAGGGCCCCTGGATCGGCAGTTCAGCCGAGCATCAGTTTTACTTTGAGGTCATGGAGAAGGCGCTGGTAACGTTCGGAGTCCGCGTACTGCTGCCTGATTATCCCGTGGCCAGAGAGCACGAATTGCAGGCGCTTTGTGCCCAGCCTAAGGAAGTGATCACGGAGCAAACGGGATTCACCTACAGCGAGTTTCTGGAGCTGGCAGGAGCGGTCATCCTGCATAAGGAAGCTGAAAAGGGCCGACGCTGGAACCTGCTGCCCGGAGTGATGGCGTCTGTATATGCCTCTGCTGGTAAAACACGCAGCTTTCTGGTGGAGCACCTGGGAGCCATGCTCGGCGCGGAAATGCATGAGGCGTATCTTGCCGGCATCCTGAGTAAGAGCTATCTGCGATCGCTCTTTTTCCGCAAAACGCAGCTCCCCGGCGCAGCCAGACGCGCCTACTTCGAGGTCACGAGGTCAGTGAAACGAAGATTCGGTCAGCCTCAGTCGTGATTGCCGGCTCAGGTGAAACCCTTATCTCGATAGCCGAACTCGCCATTTAGAGCTAAAAATCGCGCCTCAACATCGTTATCCCGCCAGTCACCTAATTTGCTACAGATTTGTGCTCTGAATCTTTATAATGCGTCGCGCATTTCGTCAGGGGCTTTTCGGTACCCGAATTCCAAGACAAAACACGACAAAGGAGAATTGGGAGAAATGAAGAGAATTATCCTCAGCTTGATGGCGCTGTGCATGCTGCTGGGAACGCTAAGCTTTGCCCAGGCCAGCGACGACAAGAAGGCGGACGATACGCAGAAGTCTGATACCGCTACCACCGGCAAGAAAAAGACCAAAACCAAGAAGGCCAAAACAAGCAAGAAAAAGAGCGCCGACAAGAAAGACGACGCAGCCGACAAGAAATAGGCCGGCGGTGAATCACGGGCTGGTTCCTATGGAGGAGCCCGCCCTTTCTATTTCCCCACTTTGATCCATCAACGGTCGGTCGGCCGCCCTGCCTTGGCGAGACCATGGTTCCGCTACTTCGGCGGATGGCACAACACCTCTTGCGGCGACAGCGTAATGCTTTTGCTCTTCTTCTCCACCCACATGGAAGTTGTTTCGGGACGATGGTTGACGCTGACCACCACAATCACCCCCGTGGGCGAGCGATATGCTTTACTCGGCGGTTCCACCGTGCACTCGATTTTGTGGCTGGTAATCACGCCGTATTCGCTGGACGGGCCCCAATCGAGCATAAACTGCGGCAGCGGATACTGATTATATTTTTGCGGGTGCTGCTTCCACTCCGGGTCGGCGAAGTACAGGCCATAAGCTGTGTCGTAGTCTTTCTGTTCAATCGCCTTAAAGAAATGGTTGATGACCTGGTCCTCGGGATAAAAGCGGAAAAACCACCAGATCACAAATGCTGCAACGGCCACAATCACCATGATCGCCAGCAGCCGAAGGCGCCTCTGTGCCGGCCGCGGATCATATTCTTTTGCGTCCAACAATGCCATGAAGAAGTTCCTCTAGAGAGTACGTTTGAACAGCAATGTTGAGAGAGTAAACGTCAGGACAGCAAACCCACCAAGATACAGCAGGTCAGGCCAGATTGCAGCCAGACCCACTCCTTTGAGCAGCACCGCCTTGAACCCGTGGACGGAATACGTGAACGGATCAATAAACGCGATTGCCTGCAGCCATTTGGGAAAAGCCTGCGTGGGATAGATGGCGCCGCTGGGAAAGTACAGCAAGGTATTCAGGATGCCGAAGATCGCCCGTGGTATGAGCGGGTCATTCACCCGCACCATCATTAAAAACATCATGGCGATGAAAGCAAATGAGGTACAGCCGATCAGCAGGAGAAGCCAGATGAAATTAGCCGGCTGAAATGCTCCCCCAACGCCAGCGATCAGCGAACCAATCACGGTGAGCACAATGCCGGCGCCCATGGCTTTCAGAGCTCCTGCTACATTGAGGCCGGCTACCAGTTCCATTTTTGTGATCGGGGTAACCAGATAGCCTTCATGCACACCGCGAGCCTTGTCGTCTATGTAGACAATTCCGCCGCCGATCATCACGCTGACAAACATGGCCAGCGCTATGGAACCGGGCAGGAGATACTTCATATATTCGATGTAGGGATAGAGCTCCACCACGTCCAGCGCGGCCTTTTGCACCACCCTCGGCTGCACATCGGGCGCGTTCAGAGAATTCACCAGGTCTCCCAGTGACTGCTCGAACGTGGAAGTCATAAAGTTATCCGTGTTGTCCAGCACTAGTCCGATGCGGGGCCGCGCCTGCTCGTAAACGTCACGGGAAAATTGCGGCGGGATCACCAAGCCGGCGTTGAGATCCCCATCGCGAATGTCGTTGACCATCTTCTGCGGGTCGTTATACACAACCGGTTTGAAAGTGCGGGCATTGCTCTGGACCGCGCGCAAGGCTTCGATCACGCGAATCGCCTGTGGACCGCCGTCCTGGTTTACGATGCCCAGCTTGGCATCGCGAATCTTTCCTCCGAATGCGTTCCCTAGCACAATCAACTGCACCAGCGGGAAGACCATGGCCGCCATCATCAGGGCCGGCGAGCGGAAGAATTTTCGCAGATCGCGTTCCACGATGGCCATCATGCGCTCGCTCTGGAAAAACGCCATCTATTTCCCCCAGGCGATGGGCGATTGATACAGCGGAGCGTCGGCCAGTTGGTCGCGCAACTGGCGTCCCGTGTAATGGACAAAAACGTCGTCCAGGGTCGTGCTCTGAACCGTGAGCGACTTGATGCTAATGCCCGCGCGCACAGACGCTTCCACCAGATCGGTCGTGGTCCGCGAGCCGTCATCCGTAAGGATGCGGTACATGTCCGCGCCTTCCGGCTGCACGGAATTCACACCAGCAAGAGTTTCGAGTTGCTTCTCCCACGCTTCCGGCGGATTCGTGAACTGTGCTTCGATGACGGATGATCCTGGAATGCTCGATTTCAATGCGCGCGGCGTATCCAGCGCGACCAGTTTGCCGTGATCCACAATGGCGATGCGGTCGCACAAACGGTCGGCTTCGTCCATGTAGTGGGTTGTGATCAGCACGGTCAGGTTTCGCTGCTGCTTGATGTTGGTGATCATCTCCCAGACGGCCACGCGTGACACGGGATCAAGGCCGGTGGTGGGCTCATCGAGGAAAAAGATTCGTGGCCGGTGCACCAGCCCGCGCGCGATTTCCAGCCGTCGCCGCATGCCTCCGGAAAGATTCCGCGCCGGCGCATCCCGCCATTGCGTCAGATCTACCAGTTGCAGCAGGTCGTCAATCGAGCGTTCTCTCTCATCTGTGGGGATTCCGTAAAGCTTCGAATAAATGCTCAGGTTCTCCCAAACGGTCAGGTCGCCGTCGCTTGTCATTGCCTGGGGTATCACTCCCATGCAGCGCCGCGCCTTCTCGGCATTTTTGCGCACATCGTAGCCTTCAATGTAGGCTGCGCCGCTGGTGATTTCGAGCAGCGTGGTCATCATGCGGATCAGCGTGGATTTGCCCGCGCCGTTCGGGCCCAAGAGGCCGAAGATCTCCCCCTCGGCCACATCAAAAGAGACACCGTTCACGGCAGTGAAGTTTCCGTACCGCTTAACGATGTCCACCACGCGGATGGCCTTGCCCTCCGGCATCAGGAGCCTCCGAGCTTGGCTTTGGGGATCAGGACTTCCGCGGTCATACCGGGCACCAGAGTCCTTTTGCGGTTATCCACCTGAAGTTTGAGTGCGATGGTCTTGATGTCGCGCTTGCGCCGGTTCACGTCGCGCTGAGTGGCAAAATCCGCTTCCGGCGCTTTAAAGATCACTTTTCCGGGAACAGTTCCTCCCGAAGGTAGACGCACATTTAATTGATCGCCAATCCCAATGTGATCCGCCTGCGTCTCCGGGATAGCGGCGCGCACCCACGTATCACTCAAGTCCGTGATGATGACAATAGGCGTGCCGACGTTCACTACTTCGCCTTCGCGGGCAGCGCGCACGGTTACCGTGCCGCTGACCGGAGCGGCGATCTTGGTGTAGCCCAACCGCGCCTCTGCTGCTTCGAGCTGCGCCTGCGCATTCAGTTCCTGGGAACGTGTTGCAGCGACAGTGCTCTCCGCCGCATGTGCCTGGTGTGTGCGCGCCTGCGCTGTTTCCAGATCGGCTTTTGCTGCATTGACCTGGTCTTCCGCCGCCCGCACGAACGCCTGCTGAGCCTTGAGTTGTGCTTCTGCCTGGTCTGCTTGCTGCTGGGAGGCGACGCCCTGCTGAGCCAACGCAACAGCCCGGCGTGTATCGGACTCAATGCGCTGCAGGTCTGCCTGCGCCTGAGCCAGAGTGGCCTGTGCAGCTCGTAGGCGCGCCTGTGCATTTACGACTCCGCTGGAAGTCTCACCCGCAGTTTGCTCCTCGGTTGCGCGTGTCTGCGCCACCTGATGCCTGAGGCTGGCCAGCAGCGCTTCCGCCGCCTGGCGGTCTGCAGTTAATTCCTGGGAATCAAGTACCGCAACCGTTTGCCCTGCTTGCACTTCGGTTCCTTCATCAACGGCCAGCCGTTCGATGCGTCCCATGATCTTGGGACTGACCACCACCTGGTTGGCGTCCACGGTTCCGATCAGCACGAGATCATCGCTGTGATCGGTTGAGAAAAAGTAATAGATGGCCGCCGCAACCAGCAGCAGTCCAAGAAAGCCGAAGAAGCGGTTTCTCTGGCTCACGATTTCCCTTTCACCATCGCCGGCTTGAACACGGCGGCGGCAACAAACTCCAGCACGGCCTGGCGCCGCTGCGCAATGCGCTCCGCAGAGCCGGGATCGCCAGCGGTCATCACCTGCTGCGCGGGGAGACTGATGAAATAAAAAATGATGGTGCCCAGGATGGAAGTGACCGTCTGCATCGGATCCACGTCGCGGAAGTCCCCGTTCTCAATGCCTGAGCGGATCAGGTCACGCAGCTTGGAGTAGATTGCCTTGCCGTATTTTTCCAGAATGCGGCTCGCGACCGGCGAGAGCGTGCGGCCTGCGCTGCGCATGAACTCGCGCTGGACTAGCCGCGGATAGACAGGCTTGCTGGCGATATAGTCAAAATGCGCTTCCACATACTTGAGCAGGCATTCGCGCGGGCCCAGGCCGCTGTTGCTCAACACGGTCATCACTTTATCGTGTAGGCCAGAGAAAACCTCTTCCAGAGCGGCTGCGTATAAGCCTTCTTTGTCCTTGAAGTAGTAGTAAAGCAGAGCCTTGTTGACACCGGCGCGGCGTGCGATCTCATCGGTTCGGGCGCCGGCGGCTCCCTCGTGCGCGAACTCTTCCAGCGCGGCCTTCATGATAGCGGCCCGTGTTTTTTCGGGTTCTCCGCGGGAACCCGGCCTGGACGATTTGGCGAGAGCACACATTTAATTAACCAGTTATTTAATTATCTATCACCGTAGGGAGGGTTAGGCAAGGGATAAGTTCCTCTTCGCCGTAGGCAGGCCGCGGGTGGCCGATTGTGCTTTGTTAAAATAGGTAGTTTGTCTTCTCCTTCGCATCACATTTAGGAACTGAATGCCTGAAACCATGCTTGCCGTAGTTAAACCGGAGGCTGCCCCGGGAGCCGACGTCCGCCAGATGCCGCGCCCTGAGATTGGCCCGGACGATGTCCTGGTCAAAGTGAAAGTCGCTTCGGTCTGTGGCACCGATCTTCACATCTACAACTGGGACCAGTGGGCCCAGAACCGCATCAAGCCGCCACTCATCCCCGGACACGAGTTCTGCGGCCATGTGGCTGCGGTTGGGAAAAACGTCACAACGGTAAAAGAAGGCGATTTTGTTTCCGCAGAAATGCACGTGGCCTGCGGTAAGTGCTACCAGTGCCGCACCGGCGAAGCCCACATCTGCCAGCATGTGAAAATTATCGGCGTGGACGCTAATGGCGCGTTCGCCGAGTACGTGAAAATTCCTGAGTCCAATATCTGGAAGATCGACCCCGGAATCAATCCCGATTACGCCAGCGTGCTCGATCCGCTTGGCAATGCATTTCACACCACGCTGGCCGGCGAGATCGCAGCCAAGACCGTCGCGGTGATCGGCTGCGGGCCTATTGGGCTCTTCTGCATCGCGGTGGCCCGCGCCTGCGGCGCCAGCGAAGTTTTTGCGCTGGAAATCAACGACCATCGCCGCAAGCTGGCGGAAAAGATGAAAGCCGATCACGTCCTCAATCCGGCCAGGGACAACGTTTATGAGTACGTCATGAACGCCACCGAGGGCACCGGCGTGGATGTGATGCTGGAAATGTCCGGCCACGCAGACGCGATTCGCCTAGGCTTCAAAATTCTCCGCCTCGGCGGACGCGCATCCCTGCTTGGGATTCCATCGAAGCCGATGGAACTGAATCTCGCCAATGACATCATTTTCAAGGGTGCGACCGTCCAAGGGATCAATGGCCGCCTGATGTATAAGACGTGGTTTCAGATGAATGCGATGCTGAAGGCGGGCAAGCTCGATCTGGACCCGGTAATCACCGATCGCATGTCGATGGCCGACTTCAGCAAGGGCATGGACCGGCTAAGAAGCGGAGAGTCGAGTAAGATTTTGTTGTATCCGAATGGAGCAACTGGCAAATAGCAGTTAGCAATTGGCGCACTGCTGCTACCCGGAGATAATCAGCAGCAACTCTTGTTGCTCCTGCTTTAGCTGTGCTAGTTGCTATTTGCTAGCTGCCAATGCTGAATTTTAGCGGCAGAAGGATCTGAAATGAGCCCAGTCACTAGTTCCCGTCCACAACTGTCGTACCTGACAGATCAGATCAATGATCTCAAGTCCAAGGGCACGCACTTCACACTGCGCGTCCTCCAAGACGAGCAGGCGCCCGAGTGCACCTATGATGGCAAGCATGTCATCAACATTGCCTCTAACAATTACCTGGGCCTGACCACACACCCCAAGCTGCGCGAAGCGGCACTGGCGGCGCTGAAGAAATACGGCGTGGGCTCGGGGGCCGTGCGCACCGTCGCTGGAACCATGAAGATCCACATGGAGTTAGAGGAAAAGATCGCGCGCTTCAAGAATGTGGAAGCCTGCGTGGTTTTTCAATCCGGCTTCACCGCGAACGCAGGAACGGTTTCAGCCATTCTGGGCAAAGATGATTTCATCATCTCTGACGAATTGAACCACGCCAGCATCATTGACGGCGCGCGACTGTCCCGCGCCAAGATCAAGGTTTTCCGCCACAAAGATATAGCTCATGCCGAAGAGCTGCTGAAGGAAGTGCAAAACGAATTTGGCCACAAACTGCTGATCACCGATGGCGTCTTCTCCATGGATGGCGATATCGGCCCGCTGCCCGCGCTGTGCGATCTCGCGGAAAAATATGGCGCCATCATGATGGTGGATGACGCGCATGCTTCCGGCGTGCTCGGCCGCAACGGCCGCGGTACCGTTGATCACTTCAACGTGCATGGGCGCGTGGATGTTCAGGTGGGCACGCTCTCTAAAGCTATTGGCGCTCTGGGCGGCTACGTTTGCGGCTCCAAAGACCTGATCGATTTCCTCTATCACCGCGCTCGGCCGTTTCTGTTCTCGACTTCACATCCTCCCTCAGTGGCTGCAACCTGCATTGCCGCGTTTGAAGTCCTTGAGGAAGAACCCGAGCTGATTGACAAGCTGTGGGGCAACACGCGCTTTTTTAAGAAAGAGCTGGGGCTGCTTGGCTTTAACATCGGCGGGCAGACCACCCCGGCCAGCGAGACACCCATCACGCCCATCATTGTGGGCGAAGGCAAGCTGACCCTGGACTTCAGCCGCGAACTCTTCAAAGAGGGAGTATTCGCCACCGGGATCGCGTTCCCGACAGTTCCGGAAGGCAAGGCCCGCATCCGGACGATCATGTCCGCCACGCACACGCAGGACCAGCTGAGCCGTGTGCTGGAGGTGCTGAAGAAGGTGGGAAAGCGGATGGGAATCGTTCACTAGTTGCGGCAGATTGCGCAGATCAGCGCAGATTAGAACTAATCTGCCGCGAATGAACGCGAATCAAAGCTAATTGAACCGATGTGGTCATTCGTGTTGATTCGCGGCTAACTTTAATCTTGCGCTTATCTGCGCGAATCAGCGGCAAATTTGATTTCGCCGCCCAGGACTGTCGCAACCACCCTCCCCTGCAACTGCCATCCGTCGAATGGCGAGTTCTTCGATTTTGAGTGTGACTGGGCGGCGTGGTAAGTCCACTTCTTTGCCGGATTAAAGATCGTCACGTCCGCATGCGAACCAACCGCGAGCGTTCCCCGCTCCTTGAATCCCATTACTCGCGCCGGATTAGTGGAGAGCAATTCCACAATTCTTCTCAGCGGAGCTTTGTTCTTCGCGTGCAGCACTGAGATGCAGAGGCCCAATGCAGTCTCCAGTCCGGTGATGCCGAAGGGAGCACGATCAAATTCCTGGTTTTTCTCATTGCAGGCATGAGGAGCATGATCAGTTGCCACACAGTCAATCGCGCCGTCGAGCAAGCCTGCGATCAGCGCTTCGCGGTCGGAGGGCGAACGCAGCGGCGGGTTCATCTTGAAATTGGTGTCGTAGTCGCCCACGTTCTCATCAACCAGGGCGATGTGATGCGGCGTAACTTCGCAGGTCACGCGCAAATGGTCGCGCTTGGCCCGGCGAACGGCTTTGAGCGCCGCTGCCGTCGAGAGATGCGCCACATGGTAGTGACCTTTCGTCTCGGCTGCCAGATGGATATCGCGCTCGACCAGATTGCTCTCAGCTTCTGCCGGCCAGCCGCGCAGGCCCAGGCGAAAAGCCGTCGCCCCCGCGTTCATTGCGGCCCCAGAAGTCATGCGTGTATCTTCCGCGTGCTGGATCACGGGAATGCCGAGCCGCGCAGCTCCCATCAGCGCCTGGCGCATGATCTGCTCATCCAGAATCGGCTTGCCATCGTCGCTGACGCCTACCGCGCCGGCTTTCTTGAGTGACGCGAAATCCGTAAGCTGCTCTCCGTTGCTGCCGAGCGTCGCCGCCGCAATTGGAAATACATTCACGTGCGCGCCGCGCGCCGGGTCCTGCATCCAGCGCGTGATTTCGGCATTGTCATTTACGGGCGATGTATTGGGCATGCAGCAGACGGAGGTGAATCCTCCCGCAGCCGCGGCCATCGTGCCAGTCGCAATCGTCTCTTTCTGCGCTTGCCCGGGCTCGCGCAGATGGACATGAATGTCAATCAATCCGGGGCAGACCACCATCCCGCGCGCGTCGAGCCTTTCATCTCCCTTGTTGCGCAGCTTGCCTGCAGGCGCAACCTCGGCCACGCGGCCCTCTTTGAGCAGCAGATCGTACTTGCCTTCGACGTGCTGCGACGGATCGATGAGCAGGCCGTTGCGGATTGAAAGACTGGCTGCCATTAAGAGACACCTTTGCCCACAGACGGAAGGGTTTTCCGAACTGCCGAGCGAAGCAAGGAATCCCTGCGCGCTTGCTGGCCCCGGGTAGACCTGGCGCGTATCGCGAACGTAGGATTGCCTCCAGTTTGCTTCGCAAAGTGGAGGGACAAGGAAAACATCATGCCACCCCCAGGCACCGGCTCAAGATCGCCATCCTTACGTACACCCCATTCTGCACTTGTTCTTCAATCACAGACTGCGGGCCATCCGCCAGTTCGCTTTGGATTTCCATCCCGCGGATCATCGGTCCGGGATGCATCAGTAGTGCGTCCGCCTTGGCCAGCTTCAATCGTTCCGCTGTGAGCTGGTATTGAGCAATGTATTTCGCCACGTCGAGTTTCAATCCCGCTAGCCGCTCCTTCTGCACTCGCAGCATCATCACTACGTCGGCTTTGCGGACAGCTTCTTCCATGTGGCGGACGATCTTCACGTTGGAGGCAATGGTTCCCGCAACTTCGTGCAGCAGTTCCGGCGGGCCGCAGAGCACAACCTGAGCGTCAAATTTGGAAAGCAGGTGAATATTGGAACGCACCACGCGGCTGTGCTGAATGTCGCCGACCATCGTGACCTTCAGCCCCTTCAAAGACTTCTTATGGCGAAGAATGGTGTAGGCATCGAGCAATCCCTGGGAAGGATGCTCGTGCATGCCGTCGCCCGCATTGATGATCGGAATTCGTAAGTTCCGCGCGAGTACGTATGGCGCCCCGGAACTGGGATGGCGGACGACGATGCAATCGGCTCCCAGCGCCTGCAGGGTTTTACCCGTATCAACCAGTGACTCGCCCTTCTCGATGCTCGAGGCAGAAGAACTGATAAGCGATGTATGCGTGCCCAGCAGCTTGGCCGCGAATTCAAATGACACGCGCGTTCGCGTGGAAGGCTCATAAAACAGCAGCGCAATTCGCTTGCCGCGCAGTACGGGACGCGGGGTGCGCCCTTGCATTCTGCGCGCCAGTTTGAGAATGGAAATAATTTCGTCTTGCGTTGCGTGTTCCAGTGCGAGGAGGGAGTGGGTCCGCGCCATTCGCTACGCCGTACGCTCCACCAGCATGACCTGTTCTTCGGTGTCCACCTCGCTCAAGCGGACTTCGATGATCTCCATGTCTGTCGTCTGCACGGTGCGTCCCACGAAGGCTGCTTCAATCGGCAATTCACGGTGTCCCCGATCGATCAGCACGCAGAGCTGCACCCGCCGCGGGCGCCCATGGTCAAATAGCGCGTCCATGGCGGCCCGGACCGTGCGGCCGGTATACAGCACATCATCCACCAGGATCACGTTCCTGCCGACGATGTCCACTCCGAGCGGGGTAGTTCTTTCAATCACGGGATTGCTGCCCACGGTGGAAAGATCATCGCGATACAGCGTTATATCGAGCGTGCCCACGGCAACAGGCGTCTTCTCAATCTGCTGGATCAGCTTTCCCAGGCGCGCCGCCAGGGGTACACCCCGGCGTTTAATGCCTACCAGCGTAAGGTTCTCCACCCCGTTGTTCTTTTCCACGATTTCATGGGCAAGCCGGATCAGCGTCCTCTCAATCTCTGAGGCGGACATGATCCTTCCTTTTTCGCGAAGATTAGGGAGCCGAGAGGTGGTAGTCATGCTCTCAGGCATGATATCTGAAGCCGCCGCGCTACGACAAACTTCACTCCAGGAAGCCAAGCACGGGCAATTTCAGTTCGTGCAGCTCTTTAATGAGCCGCCGTTGAGCTTGAGATCATGTGGTAATTGCGCGCCGCGAGAAAACCTTCCCAGCCGGCGATGGCCACCGGCAAGATGCGCTCCCATTTGTGATGGCCGGTCTTGTGAGCGAAATACATGCCGCCGCCGATCAGAGCAAAGCTGGCTGCGTTATAAAGAGCTGCTCCCGGCCGGTTTTGTACAAAAGGACGGGCTAGCGGGTTCATCTCTTGGAAACCAGGCAAACCCAGGCCCTTCTGTGTTGAGAGCGCATCGCTCGTGAGGCCCACGGCCAGGGCTGCCAGCGCGGTCGCGTTTTGGATATCAAAGAACCTGTGCGTAATTGGCTGCGGCTTAATGAGCAGCACTGCTGGCGCAGGCTGGGCCGCAGCAGGTGCGGGGCTTGGAGCCGAAGGGAGCACCATGGGCCGTGGCTCACTCGGGGTGACG
>DATNDP010000193.1:0-13138 GCA_035553195.1 Candidatus Acidiferrales bacterium | reverse complement strand
GGCCCTCCAGTCCTCCTAATGGACACGTCCAACCTCGCGGCATGCCTCGGGCCCATCTGACTTAAAATAAGAGTATGGAAGCACGGGCCAGTTCGGAGGTGCTCCAGGCGTTTGCCGCGCTGGTTCACTCCGGAATCGAGGACGAGCGCATTGACATGCTTCGCGCCGCGCTCACCTTTGCCCGCATCGAGTACCCGCACTTAGATTCTGACCCGTATGTAAGCCAGATTGAAGCTCTTGCCCGCCGCGTAAGTGAGAAAATTGATGATCCCGGTGATCCGGCCCAAAGCATTGCGGCGCTGAATTACGTGCTGTTTGACGAGGAAATGTTTCGCGGCAACACCGCGGATTACTACAATCCGCGGAATTCATTCATCAATGATGTGCTTGACCGCCGCTTGGGGATACCAATCACGCTCGCCTTGCTCTATATGGAAGTGGCCCGGCGCGCCGGATTCCAGCTGTTCGGGGTAGGCATGCCCGGCCATTTCATGCTGAAACACTACGACATTGATGGCCGCTCCTATTTCATTGACGCTTTTGAACGCGGATCGGTGCTCAGCGAAGAGGACTGCCGGCACAAGATTGAGTCCATCCACGCCGGCCAGATCACGTTACATCCGGAATTTCTGCTTATCGTCACGCGCCGCCAGATGCTCACCCGCATGCTGAACAATCTGCGGGCCATCTATCTTTCCCGGCGTGACTTCCGTCGCGCAGTGCAGGTTGTGGACCTGATCCTGGTCATCTATCCGCGCTCCCCGCAAGACGTGAAACAGCGGGCCGCCCTCCGTTATAACCTCGACGACTATAAGGGCGCTCTCAACGACTTTGAAGAATACGTGAAGATGGCGCCTGACGCCTCTGACGCGGAGGAGATTCGGCAGACGGCGCTGGGCCTGCGCCGCTCTATGGCGAGGATGAACTAAACAGCGCCGCCCTGGATTTCATGCAGCTTTGGGCAATCTGAGCCTGGCAGCAACTTTCTTCAAATCAGCCACAAACTTTCGCATCTCCTCGTGGCGGCTCTCATCATCCGGCGCGCGCAGGATGGATGATGGATGGACCGTCGCCATGACAACTGGCGCGATGCCCGATCGCACCCACTGGCCGCGCTGCTGGCTGACACGGAAGTCTCGGCCCAGCAAACCTTGTGCCGCGCTGGCGCCCAGGAGCACGACAACCTCTGGGCGTGCCACTTCAATTTCGGCGTCAAGCCAGGGACGGCAGGCGCTGATCTCGAGTGCGCTGGGTTTCTTATGAATGCGGCGCTTGCCGCGCGGCTCCCACTTGAAGTGCTTGACGATGTTTGTCACATAAACGTCATCGCGGTCGATACCTGCGGCCTGCAGTGCCTTGTCGAGCACAGCGCCGGCGGGCCCAACAAAAGGGCGGCCTTGAATATCTTCTTTGTCGCCGGGCTGCTCTCCCACCATGAATACTCGCGCGTGAGGGTTCCCTTCGCCAAAAACAGTTTGCGTGCCGCTCTTCCACAGGTCGCAGCCTTTGCAAACGGTTGCGGCTTCCCGCAGACTTGGTAGCGTGCGCTTTTCCGGCATAAATGCAGCAGCGGTCGGATACACTTGCTTCGGCATAGTGTGTGGTTAGATGCTCTATTGCAACGAAAACAAAGCTGCTGAACCTGGCAACTAGAAAGCAGCAGGTCATAGGGACGCGGAGGACCGGCCATGAAGTTCCACACCGCCTATCTCACCTTCAATACCAGGAAGCACCGTGAGTACGTCCACATAACACCGCAGGTAGAGAAGATCGTTCAGGAGAGTGGAGTCCGAAATGGGCTGGCGCTAGTCTCCGCCATGCACATAACGGCAGGCGTTTACGTGAACGATGATGAAGACGGCCTCATTCAGGATATTGATCGCTGGCTGGAGCAACTCGCTCCGTTCAACGAAGGCTACCTTCATCACCAGACTGGCGAGGACAACGGAGACTCTCACCTGAAAGCGATTCTGGTCCACCATCAGGTCATGCTTCCAGTCAAGGACGGCGCGCTGCTGTTAGGGACGTGGCAAAGAGTCTTTTACGCCGAATTCGACGGTCAAAGATCCAAGCGCGTGCTGGTTGCAATAATGGGGGACTAAAGAACCGATTACTGCACTATGTCGCCTTTGCCGCCCGGAGCAGGGAGCGCTGCAGGGACAACCAGGAGAACCTCAGTTTGGTGTTCAGGGGCTGAAAATTCGCCCCCCAGGGCCTCAGCCATTTGATGCAGCCCGGGAAGGTCCTTGGCCAGGACGGTACGGGCATCCGGAATGGGAACCGCGCCCGCGCCGGTTGCCTTCCAGGCAAATTGCATCCGGCAACGGCCGTTGCTCAGCTCAGCCGAAACGGTGAGCAGCAATGGGCAGTTGTTGCGCCCGGTGAGTTTGCTCACCAGCAGAATAAGGATCTGCCGCAGAATCGGGCTGCTAGTAACATCCAGAGATGAATCCCAGAGCCGTTCCACGCTCAGCATGCCGGAGTTCGTCAGAACAGAGAAGTCATTCAGAACGTCATTCCAAAGCTGATCCAGAGGTATCCAGGGTTCGCCGGACGGGACTAACTCCCGAACCAGGGCGGAAATCCCCTTCGTTAATGCGATCGCACGGTCAGCCTGCTGCTCTATCACCTTCAAATCACTGGCATGAGTTGATGGCAAGTTCTTATCGAGTGCAAGCACTTCAAGGAAGCAGCGCATGCTGGTCAATGGCTGAGCAAGATCGTGGGCCACCGAGTGGACCAGGCCCGGCAAGCTGGTCCGGGACAGGGTCACATTCGCAGATGCAGATTCCGTTGCCGATGATTCCGCGGCAGCCGTGGACGGATAGGAGTGGCTGGAAAGCGACCGCACCACTTCACTGCGATCATCAACGGAAGCAGCCTTTTGCGGAGACGCGGGTTTGCCCATCCGATAGCCTTCTCCGCGAATCGTGTGAATCAGCTTCTCGTCTTGCGGGGAATCGACCTTCCTGCGCAGGTAGTTGACATAAACATCCACCAGATTGCTGTCCCCTCCGCCCTCCTGCCCCCAGCACTCCCGCAACAATTCGTGCCTTGGAACGGTATTGCCGGCGTGACGCATGAGTAAGGCAAGCAAGTCGAATTCTTTTGGGCTCAATTTAATTTCACGCTGGCCGCGGTGCGTCTTGCGGGTAGCCGGATCAATCTCCAGATCCTCCACACGCAAAAT
Organism: Candidatus Acidiferrales bacterium; assembly: GCA_035553195.1. Taxonomy (GTDB): domain Bacteria; phylum Acidobacteriota; class Terriglobia; order Terriglobales; family Acidobacteriaceae; genus Angelobacter. Next base: position 9,948 of record DATNDP010000193.1, on the reverse strand, counting down.
GCTCAGGGCCGGATCAGTTTTGCGTCGCAAGAGCGCATTCGCGCGAGCAGCCAGCTCCTGGAAGGAGAACGGCTTTGTTACGTAATCATCGGCTCCCAGGTTCAGAGATTCAATGCGATCGGTCACCTGATTTCGTGCGCTCAGCACCATCACTGGCGTGTCCAGGCCCTGGGCACGCAGACGCTCCAAAAGCGAGAGGCCGTCAGTTCGGCCAAAATTCAAATCAAGGATGATCAGCTGGTAATTCTGCCGTTTGAGTTCGTTGAGTACGCTCTCTTCATCCAGCGCCGTATGCACGGAGTAGCCTGCAGTTTCCAGAGACTTGGATAGGAATGTAGCCAACTGAGCATCGTCATCGGCGAGAAGAATAGAGACGGGCAGCGACTTGGTACTCAGCGCCAGCATAAAAAGTAGCTACTAGAATGCACCAAATTTCCCATTTTTCCTGAAAAAAACTTTATTTACGGAAATCAGAAATCCGACTCTGAATCTGTGGCTATCCTGAGGCAAGGAATGGTTTTTAGCCGTCCTCCACGGTTCAGGGCACTAACCGCCGGGAATCCGGAGACATACCTCCCGCTTCACCAGCAGCTGTCCCGGGCATGTACTCTTGCCGGAATCTGCGGCTCACGGCACCCAGGAGAGGCAAATCCCGGGTTCTTTCTGAACGGACGCAAACTTGGTACGATAAAAGGTTTGAATCAGGCGAAAGGCAGCTTCCAGAGCGCATGTCGGCAAAAATCTACAAGAATTTCATCGGTGGTGAGTGGCTCGAATCCCGCAGCGGGCAAACGTTTGAGAACTTGAATCCGGCAGACACCCGTGATGTCATTGGCATCTTCCAACGGTCCGACAAGCGCGATATTGACGATGCGGTCAGCGCGGCCCGGCAGGCATTTGAGCGGTGGCGGCTGGTGCCGGCGCCCAAACGTGCTGAAATCATCTATCGCGCGGCACAAATTCTGGTCGAACGCAAAGAGGAATACGCCCGCCTCATGACGCGCGAGATGGGCAAAGTACTCAAGGAGACCCGCGGAGACGTTCAGGAAGCCATTGATACCGCGTATTACATGGCGGGCGAGGGGCGGCGGCAGTTCGGAGCCACAGTTCCCTCGGAGCTGCCGAACAAATTCGCAATGGCAGTACGCGTGCCGCTCGGCGTTTGCGGAATGATCACTCCGTGGAATTTCCCGATGGCGATCCCTTCCTGGAAGCTCCTGCCGGCCCTTGTATGCGGCAATACCTGTGTCATCAAGCCGGCCGAGGATACGCCCCTATCCACGTTCAATCTGGTAAAGGCCCTGACGGATGCGGGCTTGCCGAAGGGAGTTGTCAACATTGTTACAGGGTTCGGTCCGGAGGCTGGAGCACCAATCGTGGAGCATCCAGGAGTTCGCGCGATCTCCTTCACCGGATCCAGCGAAGTGGGAAGAATGGTGGGAGAAGCGGCGGCACGCTCTTTCAAACCCTGCTCCCTGGAGATGGGGGGCAAGAATGCCATCATTATCCTGGATGATGCAAATCTGGACGTCGCTCTGGACGGCGTCGTTTGGGGCGCATTCGGTACTACCGGACAGCGCTGCACTGCCGCAAGCCGCGTGATTGTGCAAAAAGGGGTTTATCGCCAGTTCGCTGACCGTCTGGTCTATCGTGCGCAGAAACTGAAGGTAGGCAACGGACTGGATGAGAGCATAGAGGTAGGCCCACAAATCAACGAACAGCAGGTTGCCACCACTGAAAAGTACGTTGGAATCGGGAAAAATGAAGGCGCCAAGGTAGAGGCGGGGGGCAAAGCCGTCAACAGCCCGCAGCATTCTTACGGCTGGTTCTTTGAGCCGACCGTCTTCACTGACGTTGATTCGCGCATGCGGATTGCCCAGGAAGAGATCTTTGGTCCGGTGGTGAGCCTTGTGCCTTGTGAAAATTTTGAGCATGCCATCGAGATTGCGAATGGCGTTACCTACGGTCTCTCGTCTTCCATTTATACGCGTGACGTAAACAAGGCATTCCGCGCCATGCGCGATCTGGATGCCGGCATTACGTACGTTAACGCGCCGACTATTGGAGCGGAAGTGCACCTTCCCTTCGGCGGCACCAAGTCCACCGGCAACGGGCACCGCGAAGGCGGCCTCGGCGCCATCGACTTCTACACCCAGTGGAAGTCAATTTACGTGGATTACTCTGACAAGCTGCAGCGCGCCCAGATTGACACCGGCGAGTGAGAGCCTGAGCTGCCCTGTTTTGCAGCAGCGCTTATAATGTGTTCCAGAGTCCTGTGATCAGGCGGGAGCAGCGCGAGCAGCAAATTTGTCTTCATTGAACCCAGAGCGAACCAGGCGCTCGCTCTCGCTGAGCCAGCGCCGCGCCACACTGATTCCGCTGGCGCTGGGAATCCTGCTTCTCTTCGGCGTGGTTTTTTCGCAGCAGGCCTTCAACCTCAAACAACTGAGCCCTGACTCGGCTCAGCAGACGCTGGTGCTGGTTGCCCTGTCAGCACTGGTGTTTTTGCTGCTGGTCGTGCTTACGTTCGTTCTGTTCCGTAACCTGGTCAAGCTGTATGCCGAGCGCAGGCTCGGAGTACTGGGCTCGCGGCTGCGAACGCGCATGGTCATTGGCGCTTTGCTGCTTTCGTTCGCGCCGGCAATTGTGATGTTCATGTTTGCCTACGGGCTGATGAACCGCTCCATCGACAAGTGGTTCTCCATGCCGGTGAATGAATTGCAGCAGGACTCAGGGCGCGTGGGCGCGCTGCTGGCCGACTATGCGGGAGTGAATGCGCGCGACGAAGCCATTGAGATCGCGCAATCGCCCGAAACACAACACGCGCTCTCAAGCGGCAATTACGCCGGAGTGCTGCGCGAATTCCGCAGACATCAGCCGACCTTGCAAGGGGGCTTCGCCATAGCGGTCACGGAAGGCGACGCAGTGGCCAGCTGGAACGCTCCCCAACCTTGGGTCGCAATGCGCGGCCAGGTCCCTCCCCTTAACGGAATCCAGGAAACACCGAAAAAATGGCGGCTGGCAGGAACCGAGTACCTACTGGGCGCTGCCCCGGTGGGAAGCAAGGGAGTGATTCTTGTGGGCATGCCGCTGCCCAAAGATTTCACACCCACTCTCGACCAGATTAACCAAAACCAGCAGAACTACCTCGCTCTAAGCCGCGAAGCCAAGCGCATTCGCGGCATGTATATGCTGCTGCTGACACTACTGACCGTGCTGGTTTTGTTTGTGGCCACCTGGTTCTCTCTCTTTCTGGCCAAGCTGGTCACGCGTCCCGTGCAAGCACTGGCGGAAGCAACGCGGGAGATTTCTGTGGGCCATCTGGGACATCGCGTGGATGTGCCGGCGGCGGACGAACTGGGCGAACTTGTGGCATCGTTCAATCGCATGGCGGCTGAGCTGGAGACGAGCCGGCGCAAGATCGAGGAATCAGCCCATGCCCTCACTGAGACCAATACAGAGCTTGAACAGCGTCGCCGGCATATAGAGACAATCCTTGAGAGCATTCCCACCGGCGTGCTTTCCCTTGGACCAGATCGTCGTGTAACGCACAGTAACGTTGCCTTCGGGCGCATGTTCTGGCCGCATGGGAGAGCACCGGTGGGATCCACTCTACTGGAGATCTTCCCGGCCGAGACCGCTTCGGATCTTGAGCACCTGCTTCGGCGCGCAGACCGCATGGCGATCACTGCGGCGCAGCTCGACATCCCGGCGGAAAAAGGCAACCTCAACGCCAGCGTGACCGTATCTTCCGTGCAACACGGGAGACAGCGGCTTGGATACGTGATCGTCTTTGAGGATTTCAGTGAGCTTCTCAAAGCACAAAGAGAAGCCGCGTGGCGTGAAGTGGCCAGGCGGGTAGCGCATGAGATCAAAAACCCGTTAACACCCATTGCGCTTTCCGCGGAACGCATTCGCCGCCACCTCGAGCGCGGCTCCTCGCCCGACCAGAAATCACTGTCGGTGATTGGCGATTGTGCGCAAACCATTTCCGGGGCCGTGCAAACGGTTCGTTCTCTCGTGGATGAATTCTCCTCTTTAGCGCGCTTTCCTGAAGCGCAGCCCCGACCTGCCGATGTCAACCAGATCGTGGAAAATACGCTGGCCATGTTTAATGGCCGGCTCGACGGCATTTCTGTGGAGAAGCAGCTTGGTCCCGAGCTTCCCCTGGCCATGGCCGATCCTGAAGCCATCAAGCGCGCGCTTGCCAACCTGATCGACAACGCTGCTGAAGCTATGCAGGATTCTTTTGTGCGCGAAATTCATATCGCCACGTCTCTCGTGGAGAGCCGCGACGCGCTGGAAATCCTGATTGCTGATACCGGCCATGGAATTGATCGGGAAGTGAAGGAGAAGTTGTTTCTACCGTATTTTTCCACCAAGAAGCGCGGCACCGGCCTGGGGCTGGCCATTGTGCGGCGCATTATTGAAGACCACCACGGCTCGATCCGTGTGGAAGAAAACAAACCTGCCGGCGCCAAGTTCATCGTAGAGCTCCCGCTGGCGGCAGACATGGCCGAGGCCACAAAGCAGAATGCATAGCGTGCTGGTGGTGGATGATGAACGGGAAATCCGCGAGTCGCTGCGTGGGATTCTGGAAGAGGAAGGCTATAAGGTGTTGCTCGCCGAAAGCGGCGAGACTTGCCTTGATCTGCTAAAGAAGCGCACCTGCGAAGTCGTCTTACTCGATATCTGGCTGCCGGGCATGGACGGTTTGGACGCACTAGAGCGGATACGGCAACTGGAAGACCCGCCTGAAGTAGTCATGATCTCCGGCCATGGAACCATAGAAACTGCCGTAAAGGCGACCAAGCTGGGGGCGTTCGATTTCCTGGAAAAACCACTCTCGCTTGAGCGCACTCTCATTGTCCTGAAAAATGCGGTTGAAGCGCACCGCCTGCGCCGGGAAAACATAGAGTTCAAGAAGCAGCTTCAGGCCAAAAGCGTGATTGCGGGCGACAGTGTGCCCATGAAAGCGCTGCGGCAGCAGATCAGCGTGATGGCTCCCACGAATGGGCGAGTCCTGATTTACGGTGAATCAGGCACAGGCAAAGAGCTTGTGGCGCACGCCATTCATGCGCACAGCCTGAGAAAAGACAACCTCTTCGTCGAAGTCAATTGCGCCGCCATTCCTGAGGACTGGATTGAGAGCGAGTTGTTCGGCCATCGCAAAGGTGCGTTGCCAGGGGCTGCCAACGACAAGGAAGGCAAGTTCGAAAGGGCCAATGAAGGCACGCTCTTTCTGGATGAGATCGGCGACATGAGCCTGAAAACGCAATCTAAGGTGCTGCGGGCGCTGGATGAACAGAAGTTTACCCGGGTAGGCGATGACGAGCCCATCAAGGTTGACGTGCGGGTTATCGCCGCGACTAATAAAGACCTGGAGGAAGAGATTTCACGAGGGAACTTCCGCGAGGACCTCTTCTACCGTCTTAACGTGATTCCGTTCTATGTGCCGCCGTTGCGCGAGCGCAAGGAAGACGTTCCGCTCCTGGCCAAGCACTTTTTGAAGGAATTCTCCGCCGCTTACAGCCGCAGGCCGCGCGAGATCACCGAAGACGCGATTGATGTGCTCATGCGCTATTCCTGGCCGGGGAACGTGCGCGAACTGCGCAATGTAATTGAGCGCCTGGTCATTATGAATCCCACGGTGAACCGCATTGAGCGCAAACACCTCCCGCCCCTTATGCACCGTGAGGGCAGCCGCACAGCTTCAGGTTTCTCTACTCTGCACCAGGCGCGCGCTGCCTATGAGCGGGACTACATTCTGAAAAAGCTGGATGAGAACCATGGCAACGTCAGCCGCACCGCGGAAGTGCTCGGTCTGGAGCGAAGCCATTTGTACCGGAAGATGAAGACGCTCGGCATTGCGGTGAAAGAATGAGAAGAAGAGATTGCCAGAATTGCGACGATTGCCAAAATTGTAAAATGGGGTCAGCCCTTCTTTGAAGATAAGTTTCTAGCCGATCTGATTCCTCCAATCCAATTCCTCCACAAACGCCGCCGACTCCCGCCATCCCGGCTTCACCTTGACGAAAAGCTCGAGAAAGACTTTCTTTCCCAGGAGTTGTTCCAGTTCCATGCGCGCGGCAGTGCCGATGTCCTTTAGGCGCTGTCCGCCCTTGCCAATGAGAATGCCCTTCTGCCCTTCGCGCTCGCAGTAGACGGCGGCGGCAACGCGAATCAGCTTTTCCGTATCCTCAAATCGCTCCACCAGGACTGCTGTTGCATAGGGAAGCTCTTTCCCGGTTTTCAAAAGAATTTTCTCGCGCACTAGCTCTGCGGCAATGAACTTTTCCGGAACATCTGTGAACTGATCTTCAGGAAAGTAACGGGGGCCCTGCGGCAACGTGCGTAGGATGCGATCGACGAGCGTGTCGAGGCCCTGTTTTTTCGCTGCCGAAATCGGGATGATCTCCTGGAACTCGTGCAGCTTGCTGTAGCGCTCGATCAACGGCAGCAGCTTTTCCTTTGGGAGCCTGTCTATTTTATTGAGCAGCAGAAACGTTGTCCCGCCAGCGCGCTTCACCAGATCGAGAACATGCTGGTCGGCGGGTCCAGATTTTTCCGCCACATCCACCATCAACAGGATGATGTCCCGGCTTTCCAGAGCGGCATGAATCTCCTGCATCATCTTCCGGTTCAGGCGGCTGTCAGGCTTGTGAACGCCAGGTGTATCGACAAAGACGATCTGCGCTGCGGGACGGCCAGGCTCCGCCTTGACGTTCAACATTCCTTGAATACGCGTGCGCGTGGTCTGCGGCTTTTCCGTGACAATGGCCACTTTTTCGCCGACTAGAGCATTGAGCAGCGTGCTCTTGCCGGCGTTGGGAAGGCCGATGATGGAGACGAATCCTGAGCGGAAGGCCATTACGCTGAAACTTCTCTGACGGGATTGGGTGGATGGGACCGGCATACCCGCAATTTTTTTACTTTGCGCTCAGTCGATTCCAGGATCTCAAAGCGAAGCCCGTCTTCCTCCACCACCTCTCCAGGGTGAGGGATGCGGCCGAGTAGCGCGCTTACCAGACCGCCCACGGTCGCGGTATCGTGTTGATCGATGTGCAAGTCAAAGAGATCTTCCAGCCGCCCGACATCAACGTTCCCCAGCAGCACGTAACTGCTCTCGCCCTCACGAACAACATCCGTGGCTTCCTCATGTTCGTCACGAATTTCGCCCACAATTGCTTCCACCAGGTCTTCCATGGTCACAATCCCCGCCACCGCACCATACTCGTCGATCACGACCGCCATGTGGTTGTTTTCCTTTTGCATCTCCCGCAGCAGTTCGGAGCCTTTCTTTGTTTCAGGCACAAACATTACTGGCCGAATCAGCCTTCGCACCATGGTAGTGGCAGCCGCGCTATCGTCAATCTGGATCAGGTCGTGCGAGAGGACCATGCCCTGAATGTTGTCAATAGTGGAGACATAGACGGGAACACGGGTGTGTGGGTTGTCGCGCAGCTTCTCAGTAAACTCCTGGATCGTCATGTCCGCGGGAACGGCAAAGATATCGGGGCGCGGAGTCATGATCTCGCGTACAGTTTTGTCGCCGAATTCCACCACGGAGTGGATCAACTGACGGTCGCTTTCCTCCAGAATCCCCTCTTCCTCTCCGGCTTCAATCAGGGCTTCCACCGCTTCCGCTGGATGCTCCGGCTCCTCCGGCTCGTGAGGCTTGGACAATGCCGCCACAGAAAGACTGAAGCTCAAGGCAACGGTGATAGGCATCATCGTATAGATTAGGGTCTTCAGTACGGGGACAAATCGCACCAGCCATTCGCCGCGCGTACGCGTAAATAGAACGTACGGGAGCAGCCGGTTACAAATCATGATCACCAGCACGATTCCCACTGCCGCCTGCACAATCTCCGGGCCATTCCATTTCTGCCTGGAAAAGAGCAGATACCCAATCAACAGAGTGATAGTGGCGGTGCAGAAGTGCGCGAGAAGGGAAATTGCCAGAAAAGCTCGCCCGCTGGTCGAGACCAGCCGAGGCTCAACCAGCTTTTCGAACGCCTCGATATTCTCCTGAAATTCACGAGTAAGAAATTTCCCAGATTCGGTGTATAGACGTTCCACATAGGAGGCGAGGGTCAGGAGCGCGCTCAGCAAGAGGATGGCGAAATAAACCAGGAAGATTGTCATCGCCTGCACCCGTGAGCCGTCTTGCGGCTTGTTTCGGAAACGCGTCGAGTCTCAGAGCCTGCAGGCTGGCTGCGCTCGATGAGCGAAAGCGGCAGGTTGAGCCGTGAGCGAAGACGAGCTTCAAATGCCGCCATCTCTCCAGAGTCGGTTTCGTGATCATAGCCGGCCAGGTGAAGCATGCCGTGAAGCATCAGGACTTTGATCTCGTCGGTCAGGGTGTGGCCAAGCTGCCTGGCGTTCTGACGTGCAATTTCTGCGCAAATAGCGATATCTCCGCCGGTCCCTGAGGGAAAAGAAAGCACGTCAGTAGGCTTATCCTTCCGGCGAAAACGACGGTTCAGCTCCTGGACTTTACGCCGGGAGGTGACCAGGATGGCAATCTCGCCCTTTACCCGAGCAAACCTCTGTGCCTTACGGGCAAAGCGCTGCAAGGCTGAAAGGCTGACGCCGTCCATGACTTTCTCAAATATGATCACAAGTTCGTCAGAAACAAATCGGGAGGGCAAGCGGCCCTCCCGTAATCATTTTACTAAACTACTGTTGCAGAGGAGGTTCCTGCGGTTCCTGTGCTTCACGCACATCGCGCGGCAGTTCCAGCGCCATCTGCTGGCTGCGGGACTTCTCGTCGTAGGCACGAATGATCCGCTGCACCAGATGATGCCTGACCACATCCTCTTCCGTGAAGTAATTAAATGAGACCCCCTCCACGGATTTCAAAATCTCGGCTGCTTCCACAAGGCCGCTTTTGCGCCTGTCAGGAAGGTCAATCTGCGTTATATCGCCGGTAATGACGGCTTTGGAATTAAATCCGAGACGCGTGACAAACATCTTCATCTGCTCGGACGTGGTGTTCTGCGCTTCATCCAGAATGATGAAGGAATCGTTCAGAGTGCGGCCGCGCATGAAGGCGATAGGCGCAATCTCAATGATGTTTTTTTCCAGAAAGCGGTCCACCTTTTCCGGATCCATGAGGTCATAAAGAGCGTCGTACAACGGACGCAAATAAGGGTCCACCTTTTCCTGAAGTGTGCCAGGCAGGAACCCCAGGCGTTCGCCAGCCTCAACCGCGGGACGCGCCAGAACGATACGGTTTACCTTCTTGTTGTTCAGCGCTGAGACTGCCATCGCCACGGCCAGATACGTCTTGCCGGTACCAGCGGGGCCGATGCCGAACACCATGTCGTACTTCTCAATGGCGTCCAGGTAGCGCCGCTGGTTCATGCTCTTGGGCTGAACCTGGCGCTTGCCAAACGAGCGCTGGCGGCCAGCTTCGGCAAGCCCGCGCAGACTCGTAGAGGAGTCTTCCGCTACGACGCGGAGCATAGAATTCAGTTCGGTTGCGCTGAAGTCCTGACCGGAGCGGCCAAGCTGGTCAAAATCGGTAAAAATCTGTTCGGCGCGGGCCACATCTCGTGCCGCACCCTCAATCTGCACGGAGTCGGATTTCAGGTCAATGGTGACGTTCAGCCCGTCTTCCATGATCTGGAGATTTTCGTCACGTGTTCCGAAAAGCTTCTGGATGTTCGGGACGATCTCAATATTTTTCTTCATTCAGTTCCTTGCGGTTCCCTCCGAGCCCTTACGCGCACAACTTCGCCTCAGATGTCCAAAGAACAAGGCTTCTCATTTGCGATGGATAACACGACCAGCGAGGACAGTGGCCCGTCAGCACGAGCAGGGACAATACCATTGGCCTGAGAGTAGCGCCCTTATGAACGGGAGTCAACAAACTTCCGATGGGCCTCCATACAAGAAATTAGATGCTGTAGCGGGGCAGCCGGTGCGAGAAAAGCAAACCCT
>DATNDP010000192.1:0-4707 GCA_035553195.1 Candidatus Acidiferrales bacterium | reverse complement strand
CGGGCTCAGAGATCGCCCGCCGCCGCGATTACCGCGAACTGCCGATCGTGACTATCGACGGAGAGACCGCTCGTGACTTCGATGATGCAGTGTTCGTGAGGCGGCTGGCCCACGGCCACTATGAGCTGCAGGTCCACATTGCTGACGTGGCCCAATACGTGGAAGACGGCTCAGCAATTGACGACGAAGCCCGGAAGCGCGGCACCTCAGTTTATTTTCCTGACCGCGCTGTTCCCATGCTGCCGCTGGAGCTCTCCACGGATATTTGCTCGCTGCGCCCGCAAGTGGAACGGCTGGTGCTCTCCTGCACCATGGAAATCGATCCGCATGGCGAGATCCTGAGCTATGACCTGGCTGAAGGCGTTATTCGCTCAGCGCACCGCATGACCTACACCGACGTAAATGCGATCATTGAAGGTGACGAGCGCTTGCGCCACAAGTACGCCGACATGGTGGATAGTTTTGAGCTAATGTACGAACTCGCACAGGTGCTCAACCGCAAGCGCGTCAAGCGCGGCTCCATCGATTTCGACCTGCCAGAGCCGGTTATTGAGTTTGACGAAAATGGACTGATGAAGAGCGTTACGCCCTCGGAGCGCAACTGGGCCCATCGTTTGATCGAGGAGTTTATGCTCGCTGCCAACGAGACCGTCGCGACGCACCTGGAGCAGCGCGATATAGCCAGTCTTTATCGTATTCACGAGAAGCCTGACCCGAAACGAATCTTTGAGTTTGAGCAGATCGCCGCCAGCTTCGGATACTCGCTCGGGGTAGGCGCGTTACCGATCAAACGCGTTACCACTCGCGCTGACAAGCGCTCGCATTACGGTTCCGGACGTCGAGCTCCAGTCATCGAGCTGCCGGAAGAGGTCCACATCACCCCGCGCATGTACCAGAAGCTGGTTTCCAAGATCACCGGCAAAGCGGAAGAGCGGGTACTTTCGTACTTGATGTTGCGATCGCTCAAACAAGCGCGTTATTCCGAGGTGAATGAAGGCCATTTCGCATTAGCGGCTTCCACGTACACTCATTTCACGTCACCCATTCGACGTTATCCTGATTTGATCGTGCACAGGATTTTGAAAGAGGTGCTAAAACGAGAGGCACAGGCAAGAGTACCTCTACCCCAGAACGCGCAAGCCCCGCGCGTACTGGGGACCCCAGTGCCTGTTCCACACGAGCATGACATCCACAGCCGCCTCCTCCCTTTTACCTTCTCCAGCCCCGAACACTCCCCCTGGTCGAAACGCCATCAGCAGAACCAAACCCGATATGGCAAGTCTTCCGCAGTGTCAACGACGTCCACTCCGTCCACCAAGCTCCGCGCCATGTCCGGCCTCTCGCCCGAGACACTTCATGACATTGCCGACAGCTCCTCTCAGGCGGAGCGCGCGGCCGATGAAGCCGAACGCGAGCTGATGGAATGGAAGAAACTCAAATTTATGGAAGGCCGGCTGGGCGAGCATTTTGATGCGCTGATCGTGAACGTGATGAAATTCGGCTTCTTTGTCGAGCTCACGGAACTCTTCATTGAAGGCCTGGTACCCATTGATACTCTGGAAGAAGACCACTACACCTATCGCGAGAATACCCGCCAGATCATCGGCCAGCATTCAGGAAAAATCTTTTCAATTGGCGACCGCGTCCGCGTTCTGGCAGACCGCATCGATCACGTGCAACGCAAAATCCAGTTTGCTCTGGTCGCTGATGCCCCGTCACGGGCGCAAAAACGGCACAAGAGGTCCCATCGCTAGAGTTCGCAATTAGTCGCAAGCGAGAACGCTGAACAACAAAACGCACGGCACAGAGCTGTTAGCTCCGTCCGTGCGTGTCGTGAATACGGCGTTGCTTGAGCAGTACGACGAAGAGCCGCGCGCTGTTCGCACTCGCCTTCGCTTCGTTGGGAAGCGAGGCCTCCGCAGGTCTGACTAGGCTGGTTTCGTCGCCGTTACCAGCGATTCTGGCGAGGCATTGAGCTGAACCAGCTTGGCATCGGGAAACCCGGCTTCACTGCACAACCGGGAAAGCTGCGCGAAGGTATAGGTGTCGCCGCTGGGCGTCGTGGTGAACATGACAACGCTGAACATGGCAGCGGGTGGAGGCGAGATGCGATCTTCGTTTGGAACGAACTCCAGAATAATTATCTGCCCTTTCGGCTTGAGCGCCGCGTTAGCCTTTTTCAGCAGTCCCAGATTTGTTGATGAATCGAAGTGATGCAGGAAATTGGTAAACAGCACAGCATCATAATCGCCACCCCAGTCGCGTTCAAATGCGCTGCCGGGCAGCAGGTGGTAGCGGGTGTCGACGCCGTGAGAGACGGCATTTTCATGCGCGACCTCTAGAACGTTGGGCCAGTCGAGCGCGTAGATTTGCGCGCTGTGGACCTGCTCGGCGATGGTCACACCGAAGGTGCCATGCCCGGCAGCAATATCCAGCACTTTACTTGAGGGCTTGCCGATAAGAGCGGGTCGCAGGAGTTGGGCGATCGTCTGGGCCGCCGGAACCATCAGCGGAGCCATGCCGCGGGCAAAGTTCACCCACATGGGGTCCTCAGGCGCGAGCGTAAAACAATTGTCCAATGGGCCCCCGTTGCGGACAATCTCCGTCAGGTGCTGGAAGGGTTCAACCTGGCGCGGGTTGAGCATGAACTTAAACGCCCCGCCCAGAAACGCGGGCGAGCGGCTATCCAGAAATGTGGCGCTGTCCTGGGTCAGCGAGTAGCGGCTCCCGTTTTTGCTGAGAAACCCAAGCACAGTCAAACAATCGCAAATGACTCGGATTCCGCGCTCCGGAACAGCGCACGCGCCGGCGATCTCCTTTACGGTGTGGCTTCCTTTGGCAATAACGGTAAACATGTCCAGGTCCACTCCAGCCTTAAGAATGAACGCGTGCTGGTGAGACTGGACGGTTTGAAAGAAGAGTGCCGGACTTGGCTGGGGCCCGGGAGTTGTCGACTGCAGGGCAGACATGGGACTGTAACTTCCTCCTGCAGACATTCTATCGTGATGCGATCTCTTGAGAGCTGGCCCGCAACAATCGGTGAAAATATGATCGATGCTCTCGCGCTCCCATGGTTCGGGGTTGCTTGCGAACCAAGACGCTCTGCGCAGAAATCATGATTTGGAGCTGCCCGGCACGCCGCCTTGCGGCCGCTGGGTGAGGCACTGCTTCAGCCTCTGCTGCAGGGTGTTAATGGAATCGAAGAGGGATTGGATCCCATAGCTTTGGGCGGTAATCACACGCCGTTCCAAATCGCCGCACAGGTTTCTGGTTAGCTGGTCCAGCCTGCGAACACGTTCGGCAGAAAGAAAAGCAACCACGGAATCGTGCTGGTTGCCGGCACGCTGCGCGTTGATGAGTTCGCTCACGCTCCAGGCGGTGAGGCGCACGTTGTCCACAGACTGACGAAACTCGTTAAGGGCCACGCTGTCTGGCGCCTGCTCCGTTTTCAAACGCTGCTCTATGCGCTTCAATTGCGCCGAAAGATCCTTTAGTTCAAGGGCGACTGGCTCGGAACTGCTCATTCGCAAAAGGTCTCCATTCTCCGCTCGCCTAACTCTACCCTTAGATCAGATAGTTGCCAAATCCTGCTGCCTTTGCGCTATGCCTTGCCCGCGACCGGAACTTCCAGCGCAACTACCTGGCCGGTGCGGGCGCCATCAAACATCTTCCTGGCGCCGTGCCATTCGGCGGTAACGATGAACAGCTTGTTCCCACGCTCTCCGCCCAGCGCGCAGGAGAAGCACCCGCGGTCGAGGTTGACGGTTGCCAGCACCTCACCGCCCTCGCGGACGCGAACACAACGTTTGTTGGGAACATCCGCATACCAGACAGCATTGTCCGCGTCGAGACAGATGCCGTCAGGGTAGCCATCCAGCGCCGCCCATGTGCGGCGGTTCTGGAGCCGGCTATCTTCGCCAATCGTGAACGCGGTGAGCTTCTGGCCATAAGATTCAGCCACGATCAGAGTCGAACCGTCAGGAGTGACGGCCATTCCGTTGGGAAAGGCCATTCCCGCGGCGACTTCGCGCGCTGCGCCGTCAGGAGTCACGAGCGCGATCATGCCGGGCGCAAACTCGCCGCCGGGAAACTCGAACCCGGTATTCCCGACATACGCGTTGCCGTGGCCGTCCACAGCAATGTCATTCCATGGGAACCGGGAGAGGCGCGAGAGATCGGCATGTGTTGAAAGCGTGCCGTCGGCTTGGCGAACCAGAACGTGGCCTTTGCGTCCGCAGACGATCAGCATGCGCCCATCAGGAGAAAAATCAAAACACAGCGGGCCAGGAGCCATTTCTTCGGGCCCTGGACCTTGCGCAATCTGCACAATGACTTCACTGCGTTGATGTTCATCGATGGCAATAATTTCCTGTGTGCCCCAGTCAGAAAACCAGAATTGACCGTGATGCCAACGCGCCGACTCAACAAAAACGCGCCCGGTCAAGAGAACTTGCGGCTCTGTGGTGGCGGGCATGGTTCCATTATGTGCCCATTGAGCAGAATCGCTCAATGGCTAAAGCGCACGCCATGCGATCCCCCCTTGACCGTCTAGGAGAAGCGAGATATCCTCTCCCAGACAGACTAGGAGAGGTAATGGGCAAGCAATTGGAACTGTTGCAGGGCACGCTGGACCTGCTGATCCTGAAAGCTGTCTCTCTTGGCCCGCTCCACGGCTATGGCGTACTGTTGCGGATCCAGCAGATTTCG
>DATNDP010000191.1:0-16066 GCA_035553195.1 Candidatus Acidiferrales bacterium | reverse complement strand
CCTCAGCAGCGCAGCTCTGAAAGCCGACGCGCGACAGACGTCTCTTTGTGCTTACCTTTCCGCGATCCTGCTGGGCGGATTGGTCTTGAATTTCCTGTTTGGCTGGTGGTGGGCTGATCCAGTTGCAGCCCTCGTCATGGTACCCATCATCGCCAACGAGGGCAGAGAAGCATTAGCGGGCAAACAATGTGAGTGCGCAAGCTGAACACCGAAGCGCAGCCATAACCAGGGCTGGCTAGCCCGACGGCGGTGACTTCTGAATACTGCTTGCGAGAGAATGACACACGGAGGCAACCATCATGGTTAACACAGTAGTTGATGGAACGTTTCGCCAAACCAATTTGACCAACGAATCGCCCGAATATCTGGCCAGGCGCGAGGAGCTTCGTCTGGCTGAAATCGAGCTCATGCGTCAGCGCGAACGCGTGGCGGAACTACGCCGCAATCTTCCCGAAGGCGCTCCTATTCAGGACTATGAATTTGAAGAGGGGCCACGTGACCTCCACGCTGGCGATGGTCCTGTGCGCACCGTGCGCCTCAGCGAACTCTTTACCAGACCCAATCGCTCCCTGGTCATCTATCACTTCATGTTCGGCAAAAAACAGACTAAGGCTTGTCCCATGTGCACCGCCTGGCTCGACGGGGCCAATGGTGTCGCCCATCATCTCGCTCAGAATCTTGACTTCGCTGTGGTCGCCGCCGCCGATCTTCCTACTCTGCGCGCCCACGCGCGCGAGCGGGGCTGGGACAAGCTGCGCCTCCTGAGCGCGGGCAGCAACACTTTTAAATACGACTTGGGCAGCGAGGACCGCGAAGGCCATCAGGACTCAACCCTGTCCGTGTTCACGCGCGACGCCAGCGGCGCCGTGCGTCACTTTTACACAGCGCACCCACGAATGGCGCCTGATATTCAGGAGCGTGGCATCGATCTGCTCGCTCCTATATGGCACTTTATGGACCTCACGCCGCAGGGTCGCGGCACTTGGTACGCAAGTCTCGGCTACGGCACCAAAGTCCAGGCCGCTTGAGCGTAGTTCAACTCGAAGGCCACGCAGCCGGAATGGTGGCGCATTCACGTTGGCCTTTGTCCGGTCACATGTAAATCACATACGACGTAAACCACAGCGCGCTGGGCAGGGTGCCCGGCGTGCGTGCCGTGATGATGACATTGAAGTCGGAGGAAACCGGCAGCGTGTCCAGAACCGATTCGGTTGTCTTTGCGGGTTGGACCATCGCCAGGTAACGGAGAAAATCTTCGAGGTTCATGCCGCCGCCGTATTCGGTACCGGCGAAGGAGAGTTCCACGTTTTCCGTATTGAAATGACAGGCGAGGGTGGCGGCCAGGGAGACGGAGCGTTCATACACACTTGATGCCACACGGCCGGGCTCGGGATTATCGAATACCAGCCGCAGGCGCCGCTCGTCTTCGCGGCTGTACTCGCGCACCTTCAAACTTCCCGTTTTTGCCGTAGCTTTCCAGTCCAGATTGCGCGCTGAGTCTTGCGGCGTGTATTCGCGAATCAGGTAGAGCTCGCTGCCGCGGCCGCGCGCGTAAGAAACGAACTCGCCGGTGATCATGGGCAGCACGTCAAGCACGTCGTCCGATTCCAGCAGCGCAGGGTAGACCAGCAATTCGCGCTCAAGCTGAATCTTGCGGCTCTTGATCAGAAATGAGAACGGAAAGCGCGTGGCCACGCTGAACGAGTCCTGGCTGTAGAGACCTCTCTTGGGGAAGATGAGTTCCACCTGGGCTTCGGCCGTATCGCGCGCGCCGATATAAGGGAAGTAAACCGGCCGGGTCAGGAGCTGGGCTGTGCGCTGCGCAGGAGCCTTGCGGCGCAGGGTGTAGTCCGGCAGGCGCAGCCATTGCCGCCGCCTGGGAAAGATGAATTCCGTCTTCTGCCACTCCCATTCCGGCACTCTTTTTTTCTTTCCGGCCGGGGTGAAGACCTTGACGGAAAAGGCCGGCATCCATAGGCGAGGGTTCGTCAGGCGGACGCGGACCGCTACCGGCTTTCCCGCAAACGCATTTTGCGGCATGGCCATGTCCAGATCCAAACGTCGTATCACGGCGGCTGACGCGAGTCCGGAGACGATGATGGCCGCAAGCATCGCCGCCAGCACGATGAACAGAAGATTATTCGCGGTGTTCAATGCCGCAATGCCGATCACCAGAGCCGTGCCGAGGTAAACCATGCCTTCGCGGGTCAGTTCGTAATGCAGGGCTTCGCGAACGCGTGTGGCCGCCACGCGACGGGCCAGATAAGGAACCGTGGTGAGTCCAACCACAGCGGCCAGAAAGAGTGCTGAGGAGGCGAAGATGGCGGTGGCCAGCATGTTCCCGGATTCGCGCGCCGCGGAGGAAAACACCGCCGCCGCGAAAGCCAGCACCAGGCCGGCAATCGCCAGAAAAAAACGCAGCCAGGCTTCGCCATCCAGATTGTTCCAGAATGATTTGAGGATAGTGATCATGCGGCAGCGCGATTTGCACTCAGTTTGGCACAGGTTCACCTCTGGCGCTCAATAAAATCCAGCACCAAACGGTTGAACACTTCCGGGCATTCCTCAAACGGCAGGTGCCCGATTCCGGGCAGCATCTCCAGCCAGCAATTGGGTAGAAACCTTTGCAGCGGCTGGGCGGAGCGCGGATCAACGGCGCCATCCCGCGATCCCCAGATCAGAAGAGTGGGGGCTTGCACGCGAGGGATGGCGTCGCTCAGCGCCGTCACGTCGTGCTCCCAACAGCGCATGATGTTGATCAGATTGGCGGCCCGCCCGCGACGCCGCAACATCGCGGAATAGCCCTCCACCGTGCCGGGACGGATTCGCGCCGGATCTCCATACATTCGTTCCAGTCCTTCACTCTGAATCCTGCCTGAAAATGGCAATCCCAGACGAAGGATGAACGCGCCAAGCCGGCTGCTGAAAAACCGAACGCGGTCACGGCCAAATAGTGACCATGGATTCACCGGCGCTGCCAGCACCAGAGAACGGACTCTGGCATCGGCGGCGGCCAGCAGCAGCGCAATCGCGCCGCCCCACGATGAGGCCACAACGTCGACTTGCCGCAATCCTTCACCATCCATAAATCCCGAAATGCGTGCGGCTTGCGCGCGCATGCCGCAATCAGTCCCGGAACGCGCATCAGAAAGCCCTTGACCGGGCAAGTCGATGGCGTAAACCGTCCGGCGCGCGCTGAGTTCGGCGATGTTGAAGCGCCAGCAAAACGAGCCTCCAAGCAGCCCGTGGATCAGAACCAGCGGCGGGCCGGATCCTGCTTTTTGATAGTACAGGCGCTGGCCCTCGATTTCGGCCCAGAAGCTAAAATTGATCCCTCCGTTATTGCGCGCTTGCAGGCCTTGATGGGCAACCATCTGCTTGCTCCCAGGCTCCAAAAGAGTGATATCGCCTCTGTCGCTTCTGTTTAGCGGGACGCCTTAGACAAGCGCCCCGCTACTTTTATGCACCGTTTTGAGTGCAAGCTCCTGCCCAGAAATCCAAAGCTCAGCTACAAAAAATCAGATCAGCATCCCATTTCGCGTATCTTTCTGGGGCGAGCTCATATATAATCTTCTAACCTGCTGCAAATACACAGGTTATCGATACATTTACGATTGCAGCTCATGGCATCCGATTTGCTCAACTCGTTGCTGGGGGAGTTTGCCCGTAAGGCAAGCACCCGAACCTCTGAGGCAGCGAATCAGCGGATGCGCAAGGACTCATTAATTCGAGTTTCGGCAGTGGTCCTGGCCCTCCTTACCGCCGCCACAATCGTCTTTGCCATCATCAATTTCCAAAAAGAGAACCAGTATTTTACGCCCGACGATGGCGCCTGGTGGCTGGAGCAAAATGGAACCCTGCTGGCACTGCGGCTGGCTGACGGCGGGCCGGCCGAAAAGGCCGGAATCAAGGCCGGCGACCGCCTTCTGAGTGTGCGGTCTTCGTCGTCCGCGCAGGACCATCCCGTGAAGAACGTCGCTTCATTGCAGAAGCAGCTATACCGCGTGGGTGTGTGGCAAAAGGCGATTTACGGTATTGACCGTGATGGCATACGCATTGATACGCCGGTGATTCTGGTTCCAACGGACCGGTCACTGTTCACCGGTTTACGATTGATCGCGCTGATTTATCTTGGAATCGGCATTTACGTTCTGTTCCGCCGCTGGACCGCGCCTAAATCAACGCACTTTTACATTTTCTGCCTGGTCTCGTTCGTCCTTTATTCATTCCACTACACCGGCAAGCTGAACACCTTTGACTGGATGATTTACTGGTCGAACATCGCGGCGTGGATGCTTCAACCTGCGCTGTTTCTGCATTTCGCGCTCACCTTCCCGGAGAAGCGCCGCTTTGTAGCAAGACATCCCTGGACAGCATGGCTGGTTTATCTTCCAGGCCTGCTGCTGCTGAGCGTGCAGATTCTGGCTTTGCTTGAGTTCGAGGCCAGCGAAAGATTTCGCTGGGATCTTGACCGCCTGCACTGGTCGTACCTGACGGCTTACTTCGTCCTTGCTGCCGTTGTTCTGTGGAACAGTTACCGGAATGCAAACACGCCGCTCCAGCGCGAGCAGATGAAGTGGATTTCACGTGGTACGGTGCTCGCCATCGCGCCATTCACCGTGCTGTACGTGATTCCCTATCTTCTGGGCTTTTTGGCAACGCCCTGGATGAAGGCGTCTGTGCTTTCCCTGGTCTTCCTGCCGCTGACCTTCGGTTACGCCATCGTTCGCTATCGCCTGATGGATGTTGACCTGATCTTCAAGCGCGGCGTTGCGTATACATTGGCAACGGCGGCCCTGGTGGGCGCGTACTTTGTCGTGATCGGCGGCATGGCCGAGGCGGTTCGAAATAAGCTTCCCAGCACCGGCACCGCCGGCCTGATTGCAGCGATCGTGATCACCGCGCTGGTTTTTGAGCCGCTCAAAAACTGGATCCAGCAGCGCGTGGACAAGTTTTTCTACCGCACCCGCTACGACTATCGCCGCACCCTGATTGAGTTCGGACGCGAGCTGAGTTCGGAAACCGATCTCGGCGCCATGCTGGTTTCCGTAATTGACCGCCTGTCACGAACGCTGAACGTTGAGCGAATGGCCATCTTCCTGGCCACAGGAGATGAACGGCAGCCGTTCGAGATGGTGAAGTCCTTCGGTATCTCGTACGAAACGGCGGCTCCGCTTGACCTGAGCTTCCTGGTGGTGGAACGCCCTGAGCACTACTGGGGCCACGTCTTTTTTGACAATACTCGCAAAGCGTTGCAGGAAAGCGCGACCGCACGCGAGACCATTGCCCGCCTTGACCTCAACTATTACATCCCCTGCACGGTGCAAAACCGCACGATTGCGGTGCTGGGGCTGGGTAAGACTCTCTCCGGCGACTTCCTCTCCAGCGAAGACGTGGAGCTGCTGGAAACGCTGGCCGGATACATCGGCATTGCCATCCAGAACGGCCGGCTCTACGCGTCGCTCGAACAGAAAGCAGCGCAATATGAGCGCCTGAAGGACTTCAACGAAAACATCGTGGAATCCATCAGCGTGGGCGTGCTTGCTGTGGACCTGGAAGACCGCATTGAGTCCTGGAACTCGCAGATGGAAGTGATGTATGCCATGCCGCGCTCCCAGGCGCTGGGGCAGAGGCTCAGCCACGTATTTCCGCCCTCGTTCATTGAAGAGTTTTACCGCGTGCGCCAGAACCCCGGCATCCACAATCTATATAAATTCCGGCTGCACACCCCTGCCGGCGACACGCGCATTGCCAACGTGGCAATTGCTCCGCTGGTAACCCGCAAGTTCAGCGTGATCGGCCGACTGATCATCGTGGACGATATTACCGAGCGCATGGAGCTGGAATCGCAACTTTCGCAGGCGGAGAAGCTCTCGTCCATTGGACTGCTGGCCGCCGGAGTGGCGCACGAGGTCAACACTCCGCTGGCGGTGATTTCCAGCTACGCCCAGATGCTGACAAAGCAGATCAACGGCGATCCCAAGCTGGGCTCGTTGCTGGACAAGATCACGCGCCAGACCTTCCGCGCTTCTGAGATCGTGAACAATCTGCTGAACTTCTCGCGCACCAGCGCCACCGAATTCAGTGATGTTGACCTGAACAAGATCATTTCAGAAACGCTCACCTTGTTGCAGCACCAGTTCAAGACGTCGCGCATCAAGGTTGAAACTGAATTTTACGAACGGCTGCCGCTCATTCACGGCAATCCGGGCAAGCTCCAGCAGGTATTTCTCAACCTGTTCCTCAATGCCAAGGATGCCATGGCCGGAACCGGCGGCATGCTTCGGGTTCAGACCTCAAACGGGACCAACGTGGAAGTGAATATTCGCGATACAGGAACGGGCATTGCGCCGGAGCACATCCAGAAAATTTACGACCCGTTCTTCACCACCAAGACATCGCCGCGGGAGGGCCAGGCAAGGGGGACGGGGCTGGGTCTGTCCGTAACATACGGGATTATTCAAGAACACGCGGGAAAGATCAGGGTGGAAAGCGCGCCCGGGCAGGGCACGATCTTCCGCCTTGAATTTCCTCTGATTAGAAAGGCTGTCAATGTCTGAAGTTGCTGTGTTGAGCCGGGCGCCGGTAGAGAGCACCGCGGCGGGAACCATCCTGATCATTGATGATGAGACCGCCATTCGTGAATCACTGGAAACGCTGTTGGAGTTTGAAGGTTACTCCGTCGAGTCCGCCGAAAGCGGGGAAGAAGGTCTGACCAAAATGGCGGAGACCCCGTTCGACCTGATCCTACTCGATTTTGCGCTTCCGGACCGCAATGGCCTGGAGATCCTTGCTGACATCCGCAACCGCGATCCCCAACTTGCCGTCATCATGATTACCGCCTACGGCACCGTGGACAATGCCGTGCGCGCGATGCAGAACGGCGCCACCAATTTTATTCAGAAGCCCTGGGACAACGAGAAATTGCTGGCCGATGTGCGCGCTGCCGTCGCGCGCCGCCGCGCCGAAGAGCAAAACGAACAGCTCAAGCGCGCCCTGCGCCAGCGCTATTCATTTGAAAACATCGTGGGCAAGAGCGAGCCCATGTTGCGCATTTTCGATTTGGTAGGCCAGGTCGCTTCCAGCCGCTCCACCGTTCTCATCCAGGGCGAAAGTGGCACGGGCAAGGAGCTGATTGCCAAAGCCATCCATGCCAATTCTCCGCGCAAGAACCAGCCTTTCGTGCCGGTAAACACGGGGTCCATGCCCACAGATCTGCTCGAATCAACCCTGTTCGGCCATGTGAAGGGCGCGTTTACCAGCGCCGTGGCGTCGAAAAAAGGCCTGTTTGAAGTTGCCGATGGAGGCACCATTTTTCTCGATGAAATCGGCACCATGAGCCTGGAAACCCAGGCCAAGATTCTTCGCGTCCTGCAGGACCGCAAGTTCATGCACCTGGGCGGCGTACATGAAATTCAGGTCGACGTGCGGGTCATTGCGGCGACCAACATTGACCTCAAGGTGCTGGTGCGCGAAGGCAAATTCCGTGAAGACCTCTTCTATCGCCTGAACGTGATTACCGTCGACCTGCCGCCGCTGCGCAGTCGCGCCGTGGATATTCCCCTGCTGGTGAATCATTTCCTGGCCAAGTTTTCCGCGGAAAACAGCAAGCCGCCGCGCCAGATCTCTCCTGAAGCCCTCCGCCCGTTGATGGACTATGGCTGGCCGGGCAACGTCCGCGAACTGGAAAATGTGATTGAACGCGCCGTCGTGCTTTCCAACGGCCCTGTCATTGGCATTGAGCTGCTGCCGGACCACATTGTTGGGCGTGGCTCGCCGGGCAAGATGCTCGAGCATCGGCCCGATGCTTCCTTATTTGAAATCGTGGAAGACCTGGAGCGTCGACTGATTGGGGAAATGCTGGAGAAGTGCAACTGGAACCAGACCGAGGCCGCCGACAGGTTCCATATTCCGCTCTCCACGCTGAACCAGAAGATCAAGCGCCTCAACATTGAGGTCAGGAAGCGCTCAGGGAAGGACCAGTAGCCTGCACTCGTTTGGCGAAAACGCGTCTTTGCCAGAGCCGGAACGCGATCAGCACAAATGACATAGCATAAAAACCGGCAAGAGGCCGGTAAACTGTAGCCAACATGCCTGCGGCAATGGCGACAGGCACGGCGGTCAACCTCATGCCCATAGCCTCTGCGGCACGCGGATCATCCTCGCTGATCAGCTTTCGGCGTCTGGCAAACAGCCATTGCGCCCACAGCAGCAAGGCCGCAAGAAGGACATTGCCAAAATAAATCTCCACCGCGGCGCGGTTACGGATGAAGTGCCCCAGCAGCGCGCAAGAAAACGGCAAAATCGAAATGGACATGAGGAAGAGCAGGTTCAGCCATACCAGCAACGCTTGCATGTGCCGCACAAAGTGCATCGCCAGATGGTGAAGGAACCAGAGCAGGCCGCAGTACATAAATGAGAGCAGGAAGCTCATCCAGGCCGGGGCTTCTTCTCCCAGCCGATAGAGCAGCTCATGACTTGCTGCCGATTTCGGTAAATCCGGCACCTTCAGTTCCAGCACCAGCAACGTCATGGCGATGGCAAAGATGCCGTCGGTTAGCGCCTCCACGCGTCCTTTGGAGAGCAGGACTGTGTGAAGAAGTTGCCGGACTGACTTGGCCTGTGAGTCCATAGAGGACGTGATTGTACCAGTACACTGCACGAGAACACATGCGGTAATTCCCTGTCCTGTTCTGCCGTCCCCCGCCAAGTCCTCTGCTATAGTGACCTTGTTATGCGCAGCGGCGTCCTTTCCGCCAATCTATCCGCGTCGGCGGGGCCTCTCAGGTGAAGACTGCCATGCCGCCGCTCAATCCTGGATCTCCCAAGCCGCCAGATACGGTGCACAAAACCATCATTTTTGAAGACGTGCACCTGAGCTTCGAGGAAACAAACCTGCTCAACGGAATTTCGTTTGAACTCAGGCGCGGAGAGACCAAGATCATTCTGGGTGTGGCCGGCTCCGGCAAGAGCACGATCCTCAAGCTCTGTCTGGGACTGATCAAACCTGACGCCGGCCATATCTATGTGCTCGGCCATGACGTAACGGCAATGCCGGAAGAGGCGTTGTTTCATTTGCGCAGCCAGGTGGGAATCGTCTTCCAGGAGAGCGCGCTCTTTGATTCGCTGACGGTGCGCGAAAACGTCGCCTTTCGCCTGATGGAGGAAAAGCTGCCGGAGAACGAAATTGACACACGAGTTCGCGAAGCCCTGCGCTTCGTGGAGCTGGAGCACACGGTGGACATGTTTCCTTCAGAGCTTTCAGGAGGCATGCGGCGGCGCGTCGGCATCGCTCGCGCCATTATCACTCACCCGGAGATTCTGCTGTACGATTCCCCTACCGGTGGTCTGGACCCAATCACCTCTACCACCATCATCGAGCTCATCATGAAACAGCGGGACGTTTTTAAAACCAGCGCCCTACTGGTGAGCCATCGCCTGCAGGACGGTTTCATGCTGGCCAGTCATTATTACGACCCGGCAACGAATTCCATGCAGCCAGTCAACGGGCGCCCTGCTCGTGACGTGCACACCAGCTTCGTAATTTTGCGGGAGGGACACATCATATTCGATGGAACCGCCACGGAGCTGGCGGCCGTTAAGGATCCCTATATCCGGGAATACATTTCCTGAGGTCACCCTGCCTGCCACTTGCTGGCCTGCGCGAGAGTGATAAACTACGCACCTGTCATGGGAGCTCGGTTGATTGCGGTTGCCGGACCGCTCAAAAACACCGAGGTGGTTCTAGATCAGGATGAAATCCTGATCGGTCGAGATCCGGGGGCTTCAGTCTTTCTGAACAGCCCTTCGGTCTCGCGCAGGCACTGCCTGATTCGGCGCCAGGAGAATAACTACCTGCTTCGCGATCTTGGCAGCCACAACGGCACGCTGGTGAATCAGGAGAGGATTAGCGAGCACCTGCTTCAACACGGCGACAGGATCCTGGTAGCCGACTCCGTCCTGATCTTCTCCATCGAGGAAACCGGAACCTCAATTCCCACCGAGGTCACTGAATCCAGTGATGCCGGCACGCTGCAGTTCGCCAGTGTGCAAACGGCGGAAGTTCTTTACCGCAACCCGGAAAAGCTGCTGGCGGAAGCGCAATCGTCAAAGATTCGCAGCGAACTCAATGCCATACTTGATATCAACCGCAAAGCCGCCACGCTTCGGGATCCGGAGGAGCTGCAGGAAGCACTCATCGAGGCAGCGTTCCAGTTGACTCCCGCAGATGACGCCGCGGTTTTGCTTTATGAACAGCCTGACGCTTCTGCTTCGTCCTCGGTTGGGCGGCACCGTTCCGGCCCTGTCCGCTCAGCCGTCCAGGTCAGCCGCACCGTCGTGCGCCGCGTACTGCAGGAACGGGTCGCGGTGCTCGCCGGCGACGTGGCCTCGGAAGAGGGGTTGAAGAACGTCCGCAGCATCATGCAGATGGGAAGCCAGTCCATTCTGTGCGTCCCGCTGCTCTCGCGTGAACGGTGTATCGGCGTTCTCTATCTGAACGTGCGCAATCCCGGTGTTCGATTTACCGACCGCGATCTCGAAACCATGACCGGCGTCGCTGCGGCTGTGGGACTCTCGCTGGAAAAGGCGCTGGATCTGGAGCGGATGCGCAGGCAGGCCGAACTGCTGGAAGCGGCTTTACAGCACGACCGCACCATGATTGGCGAATCGGTGGCAATGAAAAAGGCCGAAGAACTCATTGCCAGAGTGGCTGGCTCGGAGAGCACAGTGCTGGTGCTGGGCGAGAGCGGCACGGGAAAAGAAGTGGCTGCGCGCGCCATTCATCGCAACAGCCGTCGCGCGGGCAAGCCTTTTGTGGCCGTAAACTGCGCCACTCTCGGCGACACTCTACTGGAAAGCGAATTGTTCGGCCATGAGCGAGGCGCGTTCACTGGAGCTGTGGCATCCAAAAAAGGACTTCTGGAAGCCGCCGATGGCGGCACGGTTTTTCTTGATGAGGTGGCAGAACTTTCGTTGACCGTGCAAGCCAAGCTCCTCCGCGTGCTGCAGGAACGGGAATTCAACCGGCTTGGCAGCACTCGCCCTGTGCATGTAAACATCCGGCTGATCGCGGCGACCAACAAAGACCTGCGGGCCGCCGTGGCTGCGGGTTTTTTCCGGGAAGATCTCTGGCACCGTTTGAATGTGGTCGCACTAAAACTGCCGCCATTGCGGGAGCGGAAAGAGGACCTTGACCTGCTCGCCAAGTTTTTTCTCGCGCAATCCAGCAGGCGCTGTGGACGCCGTGTGCTGGCGATTTCGCCTGATGCCCTATCCGCGATGCATCATTACGACTGGCCGGGCAACGTTCGGGAACTCGAGAATGCTATTGAACGCGCCGTGGTACTGGGATCGGAACTCGAAATTCAGCTCGGTGATCTTCCGGAAACAATCTGGGAAACGGCGGGAAGTGAACCTGTCCACACCGACAACTTGAATTATCACGCGGCCCTGCGCGAAGCCAAACGAAAGATCGTCACTGATGCCCTGAAAGCAGCAGGCGGCAACTACACGGAGGCGGCGCGGCGGCTGGGTGTCCACGTGACGTACATTCATCGGCTGATGAGAGGATTCAAAGAGGAATCAGCGGCGCAATCGGAAAAATAGCCGGCCGGCGTTGAGTGGCTCTTCATGGGAAGAATCAGGGGCCTGGCCATTCTCAAAATCAGCGTTTTCAATCCGTAGGCTGCTCTCACCTTTCTCGCGACAATCTTTGACTCTCAAGCATCCTTATAATGAGAGGAGTCAGAGGTCCACATGCGATCGCATATCAAGCTGGGCCGGATCTTCGGGATTGAGATCGGCATTCACTATAGCTGGTTCATCATCGCCCTGCTGATCATGTTCTCTCTGGCGGACCATTTCCGCACCGTCAACAAGGACTGGACTCCCGGGGTGATCTGGGGCGCTTCCCTGCTCACCTCTCTGCTCTTCTTTCTTGGGCTGCTCGCCCACGAGCTTTCGCATTCTCTGGTGGCCAAGGCGCGCAAGCTGCCCGTTAGCCGCATTACATTGTTTGCACTCGGCGGAGTCTCGGTCATTGAGAAGGAATCCCCGGATGCCAAGACCGAGTTTCTGGTCGCCGTGGTAGGCCCGATTACCAGTGTAGTGATCGGCGGGGTGATGATGCTGATCGCTCATCTCATGGGCCCAAACCCTGATGCTACGCCCGGAGCGGCGATTCTATGGTGGTTGGGCCGGATAAATATTTTGCTCGGTGTCTTCAACATGCTGCCTGGCTTCCCGCTCGATGGCGGACGCGTGTTGCGAAGCATCCTTTGGGGCGCCATGCACAACATGGAGCGGGCCACCCGGGCAGCATCGCGAGTCGGACAGGTGGTAGCCATCCTGTTCATCGTCTTCGGCATTTGGGAGTTTTTTGCGGGCCAGAACTACGGTGGGTTATGGATCGCCTTTATCGGATGGTTCCTGCTCCAGGCCGCCGGAGCCAACTACCTTGAAGTTGAAATGAAACACGCACTTCAGGGCGTCCGCGCCTCGGACCTTATGTCGCATGATTGTCCTCTGGTGGAAGGCCGGATTAGCGTGCAGGACTTTGTTGATCAATTCCTGTTGCGCACCGGCCGCCGCTTCTTCCTCGTCACGGTGATGGATCGCATGGCGGGGCTGATTACGCCACACGAAGTCCGCTCTCTCGACCGCGAACTCTGGGCCATGACTCCGCTGCAACAGATCATGAAACCGCTCGATAGGATCCGTTCTGTTGCGCCTGAAACACCTGTGACAGACGTGCTGGAGCTCATGGGCAAGGAAGACCTCAATCAGGTCCCAGTGGTAGCGAACGGCGGCCTGCAAGGCATGCTCACCCGTAATGACATTCTGCAGGCGCTGCGCGCGCGCATTGAGCTGAAGAAAGCTTCTTAATTCTTTTTCCTACCCATCGCGCGTCAACGCGCGAAAGCACGCTTGTGCTATAACATTCCGTTTCGCTAAAGGAGCCTCCATGCATCGTGCTGCTCGCCTGGGTGTCACAGTTATCATCGTCGTCGCGGCCATCGCCGCATTCGCTCAAGCGCAAAAGCGTTCCATCACGGAAAAAGATCTGTTCGAGTTCAACTGGATCGGTGATCCGCAGGTTTCCCCTGATGGCGCGCGCGTTGCGTTTGTAAAGGTCTCAGTGGACGAGAAAAAGACCGGCTATGACACTTCGATCTGGGTGGTTTCAACCAAAGGAGATGAGCCGCCGCGGCGCATGAGCGATGGCAAGCACGACCAGTCGCCCCGCTGGTCGCCGGACGGCAAGTGGCTGGCTTTCTTGAGAATGCCTGAAGTTCCGGCAACACCATCTGAAGGACCGAACGCCGGAGCGGAACATCGGTCTACACCCCAGGTTTACATCCTGCCCTTAAGTGGCGGCGAGTCGTGGAAGGTCACCGATCTCCCAAGGGGAGCGAGCGATCCAGAGTGGTCGCCCGACAGCAAATGGATTGCTTTCACCAGCACCACCAACCGTGACGATCTGGCGAGAGCAGCCAAACACGGGCAGAAGCACGAGGAGAACGTCGGCGAAAAAGGAACACCGGAAGCCGGTCCGGCGGCTGCCAAGCCCACGCCTGAACCTGAACACGTGAGTGACGTGCGTGTGATTACCCGCTCCGTTTATCGCCTCAACGGGGTGGGTTATCTCGATCCCAAGCATCCGCAGCACATCTGGGTGGTAGCGGCACCGCAAAGCTCGGAAGACACGGTGAAGCCGCGCCAGCTTACCAGCGGGGAATTTCAGGAGAACGACATTATGTGGGCCCACGACTCGGCCCACCTCTATTTCGCAACCACGAAGGCGGAAGACCCGTCCTACGAGCTGCCGCACGCAGACATTTATTCAGTTGCGACAGACGGCGGTGAGCCGCAGAAGGTCCTCACCATCAACATGGCGCCGCGGGCGATGTCGCTCAGCCCCGACGGCAAGCGCCTCGCCTTCTGCGCTGCAAAGAATCAGCCTGTGCAGTCCTACACTGAGCCGGATTTGTGGGTGGTTGATCTTGCGCCTAACGCGGCTCCCCGCAACCTGACCGCGAACTTCGATTTTGATGTGTGCAGCGGCCCCTTTGGCGACCAGGAAACGCCTCGGGCCGGCGGGCGGAACGACATCATCTGGTCCCATGATGGGCGGAGTCTCTTTACCAATACGGGTGAGCAGGGTCGCGGCAACCTGATGCAATTTGATGTGGCTACGGGAAAGGTCACGCCTGTGACCAATGGAAATCAGGACGTGGATCACTATCGTGCTACCGCTGACGGATCGAAATTTGTGGTGCAGATTTCCACGCCTACGACTATAGGGGACCTCTTCTGGGTTGATGCGCCGGGCGCGCAGCCACGGCAGCTTACCCACGTGAACCAGAAACTCTTCTCGCAACTGAATCTCACTGAACCTGAAGAGTTTTGGTACACCAGCTTTGACGGCAAGAAAATTCAGGCATGGATTCAGAAGCCGCCGGACTTTGATCCCGCTAAGAAGTATCCGCTCATCCTCGATATACACGGCGGCCCGCATGCGGCTTACGGCTGGGTCTTTGAGGATGAATTCCAATGGATGGCGGCGAAGGGCTACGTCGTGCTTTATCCCAATCCGCGGGGCAGCACGTCGTACGGGCAGGACTTCGGCAATGTCATTCAGTATCACTATCCGGGAGATGACTATAGAGACCTGATGGCCGGCGTAGAGGAAGTGTTGAAGAAAGGCTACGTCGATCCCAAAAAGCTTGGCGTTACCGGCGGCAGCGGCGGCGGACTGCTGACGAACTGGGTGATCGGGCACACAGACCGCTTTGCCGCGGCGGTTTCGCAGCGCGACATCGCGAGCTGGGCGGCGTGGTGGTACATTGCCGATTTCACTCTCTTCCAGCCTTCCTGGTTCAAGGCGCCGCCGTTCGACGATCCGCAGGATTATGTCAACCGCTCGCCCATCACTTACATCAAGAACGTGCACACCCCGCTGATGCTGATCCTGGGGGATGCCGACTACCGAACACCACCGGCGTCCGGAGGCGAAGAGATGTTCCGCGCGCTCAAGTTCCTGCACCGTCCTGTGATCATGGTGCGGTTCCCGGGAGAGTCACATGAGCTTTCGCGCTCAGGCCAGCCGTGGCACAGGGTGGAGCGTCTGGAACACATCGTCGGCTGGTTCGACAAATATCTTCAAGGAAAGAGCCGTCCTGAATATGACGATCTGGGCCCCACCGAAGTAGGAGTCCCGCCAGGCGAGTTGCCGGGAAAGCCGCCGCAACCAGGAGAGCAGAAGAGGCCGCCAAAACATCGGTAATGAGAATCCGCTCAGAATTGAGGTGTGCGTTGCGTCAAGCTTGACACCTAACACGCAGCGATGCCGACATGAAAATTGGACCGAAGCTCTTATCGCTTGTCATCCTGTGTATAACAACTCTGGTTGGCTCGCGAAATGGTGACATCATGGCGCCACTAAGCGAACCCATTCGGAAAAAAGTAAAACTTTTTGCCTTCCGATGGGTCTAATGAACATAGAGAGCGCCTCCGGCGGTGAGCTGGAGACGCGGATCATGAAAGGCCCAAAGGGGAAGGGCGTCTTCATGAGCGATTAGGGAAAGCGACAAGCAAAGCGGCTGCACTGATTGCAGCCGCTTTTTTTTGCATATTCATAGCTTGTCGCGATACCGGCCAAGTTCCCTTCGTAACCACATAGCCTCGTTAGAGCCGCGCTAAAATTACATCTATGTCAAATCCCGGGCCCCTGTTCCGGCCTTACGAAAGGCTTGTGAAAATCACGCTGGCAGATAAGGAGTTTGAAGTTCCTGAAGGGAATATGCTTCTGCGGGCGATGCAGTATCTCTCTCCTGAGGACGTCTCCTATGGCCGCTTCTGCTGGAATGAAGAATGCCAGTACTGCCGCGTGAATTTCGATCTGGGGCCGGGTACGCAGAACCGTACCGCGCTTTCCTGCAAGCTGATGGTACAGGAGGGAATGCGCGTCACGCAGATGGCGCAGGAAATCCGATATTGCCTGAGGAAGCTGGATTTGAGTGCAAAATAGGCTAGTAAGGGTTCGTTGCGCCGAGACAGAAGCGCT
>DATNDP010000190.1:0-12141 GCA_035553195.1 Candidatus Acidiferrales bacterium | reverse complement strand
CATTGCACCCTTTGCTCTACTTTGGACCACTTTGCCGTTGATCGAACCTCTTGTCACCACTTTCTACCACTTTTGACCACATCCTACGCCTAAATGGTTGTGTGTCAATAGTTATTTTCAAGGTTCTTGGGAAAAAGTTTTCTTGACGGCAGCTTCGAAGAGGCCCGATCTGCCAATTGTGATGCTTCGTGTGGCCCGACCCCATATGTGGTGTTTACTTTCCCGATTCACAAGCGGGATAACTGTCAGCTCTATGCAAAAGCCTCGCGACGATCGAAGCTACAAATCCTCCCGCTAACACTTGCCCAGGAAATCCGTCTCAGAACATCAAGAGCGAACTCCTGCTTGGGGTGACTGTTGAATGAGCGGCTTCTTCCACGACCTCCGATATTCCCTGCGAACCATGCGCAAGGCTCCGGCATTCTTTTTAATTGCAGCGCTCACGCTGGCGTTGGGAATAGGGGCCAACACGGCAATTTTCAGTATTGTCAATGCGGTGCTGATTCGGCCGCTTCCTTATGATCATCCCGAGCAACTGGTGTCCATTCTTGAGAGCAACCCGCGCCGCGGTCTGGCCGTAACTGCGGTTTCACCGGCTAACTTTGTGGATTGGCAGCACCAAGCCACAAGCTTCAGTTCCATGGCGGCCGTGCAATGGATGTCATTCAATTACACGGGTAACACGGGCGCAATTCGAATCGATGGCGTCCAGGTTTCACCGAACTTCTTTGAGCTCTTGCGCGAAAAACCTCTTCTGGGCCGCAGTTTTCAGGAGCCGGAGGGCCAACCGGGACGGGATAATGTAATCCTCATCAGCGAGACGCTCTGGCGCAGACAGTTCGGCGGTGATCCAGCAATTTTGAGCAAGGCCGTTACCATGAACGGCCAAATCTTCACGATCGTTGGCATCATGCCTGCATCGTTTCAGTTTCTCTTCAGCAATGCTGAGGTCTGGAAGCCATTGGCCTTCAGCAACGCTGATCTTGCCAGCCGTTCCGATTATCGCCTGAGCGTTTACGGCAGACTGCGGGATGGTGTGTCCCTGGCGCAAGCGCGTTCGGAAATGGAAGCTATTTCACAGCGCCTGGAGCGGGACTACCCGGAAAGCAATGCAGGCGTTTCAGTACGCCTTCGGGATCTGCACGAAGCCTTTACGGGAGGTTCCCAAACCCTGGTTCTGGTGCTCTTCGGAGCGGTGCTGACTGTGCTGCTCATTGCGTGCGTGAACATCGCCGGTTTGCTATCAGTGCGCTCCCTGGGTCGGCAGCACGAAATGGCCTTGCGCTCCTCCCTGGGCGCGACGCGCAGCAGATTAGTGCGCCAATTTCTGACCGAGAGCGTCTTGCTGGGAGGTATAGGTGGGATTCTCGGAGTGGTGGTCGCGATAGGTGGTCTACGCATGCTCCTGCACTTTCTGCCTCCCTTCAGCCTGCCACGCACGAACAAGATCGGCATTGACGCCCACGTTCTCCTGTTCACGCTCGCCTTGTCAGTTGTTTGCGGCGTTCTGTTCGGAATTGTGCCGGCCTGGCGAGGAGCACATTCCAACCCGGTGGATGGGTTGCGCGAAGGATCTCGTACCGCAAGTGGATCACGCCGTCAGCACGTATTCCAGAACGCGTTGGTTGTCTCTGAAATCGGTCTGTCACTGGTCTCCCTGGTGGCAGCCGGATTGCTCATGAGAAGTTTCATGGCTATGCTGAAAGTGGATCCGGGGTTTGAGAGCCAGGGCGTGTTGGTGAATACGCTTTTGGTGCTCCCCACTTACAAATACCCGCAAAATTACCAGCGGATTCAGTTCTTCAAGTCGCTTATGGAAAGGGCGCGCGCACTGCCAGGCGTGGAGGCGGTGGGTGGCATTACCTCGCTTCCACTTCAGGGGAACAGTTCCTTTGTCCCGTTTCGCATTCAGGGAAGGCCAGTGGGGCCGGACGGAAAATTGTTTGCTGCTGTCCTCAACGTGGTATCGCCCGGCTACTTCAGCACAATGCGAATACCGCTTGCAAAGGGCCGCTGGTTCTCGGAGGATGATAACGAGAACGCGGCGCGCGTTGCTGTTATCAATAGCGTGGCGGCAAAAAAATTCTTCGCCGGCACGGACCCGCTAGGCCAGAACCTCTTCCTCACGGGCCAGGGCGAACAACCATTCACTGTCATCGGCGTAGTTGGAAGCACTCGTCAATTCGATATCGCGTCCCCGCCGAGCCCTGAAATCTTTACCAATTACGAACAGAGCCAAATGAGCTACATGTACGTGCTCGTGCGCAGTACGGGTGATCCTTCCGCCCTGATTCCCAGCATGCGGCGCGCCGTTGCGCAGATCGATCCGGAACAACCGGTCGGTCACCGAACCTTGACGCAACAGATGGATAACGCCATCACAGAGCCCCGCTTCTACACGCTGCTCATAGGACTGTTCGCAGGGCTGGCGCTGTTGCTGGCCGCATTGGGCGTGTATGGCGCCACGTCATATGCCGTCTCCCAACGCACGCAGGAAATCGGAGTGCGCATGGCGCTTGGCGCCGGACGCCACGATGTCCTGCGGCTGTTCCTCACACAAGGCTTCAAAGTCGCAGCGATGGGACTGGTGGCGGGCCTGCTTCTGTCTCTTGTTGCTTCCCGCGTTTTAACAACGCTTCTCTTCAACGTGAAAGCCACCGACGCTGTTGCTTTTGCCGCCTCAGCTTTGTTGCTCATTGCAGTGGTCCTAATCGCTAATTACTTTCCTGCGCGGAAGGCCACGCACATTGATCCTCTGCGCGCTCTCCGCACTCCGTAGCTTCAAAATTCCTCACCAGGATTTAGTCCAGCCGCCTTTCTTACCAGCTTAAGGCGACTTCGTGCTCACCATAGTGGCGCTTTGGAGAGCTCTTAAGCCTCTTACCCGATGCAGCCTGAGTAGATGCGTCTCTAGGCTGTCTCAGATCCGAATTTCCCCTGGAGCTTTCACATTGAAACATTTGCTATTCGCTGTATCCCTGCTAGCAGTGTCGACGATCGCTGCCGCGCAGGTTCCAAAATCCAATCACGTGGTGATTGTGCTTGAGGAGAACCACAGTTATTCAAGCGTGATTGGCAGCTCGTCCATGCCTTATCTCAACAGTCTGGCCTCGCAATATGGCCTGGCGACTCAGTACTACGCCAACACGCACCCCTCTATAGGAAACTACCTGGAACTGACCGCCGGGAAGATCATCACAAACAGTGACGGCTATTCTTCCACGATCACGTCCGACAATATCGTGCGCCACCTGCTCACCGCCGGCAAAACATGGAAGAGCTACGCTGAGAGCCTTCCTTCGGTTGGCTACGCCGGCGGCGACGTTTACCCTTACATACGACACCACAATCCTCTCTCGTATTTCTCTGACGTGGTGAACAGCAGCGTCCAGAAGTTGAATCTGGTGCCCTTTACACACTTTGCAGCGGACCTGGCGAACAACCAGCTCCCGCAGTTTTCTTTTGTGGTTCCCAACATGCATCACAACGCCCATGACTGTCCCACGGGGATGTCCACGTGCACCGACGCGCAAAAGAAGGCCGCGGCCGATTCATGGCTGAAAACGAATATGGCGCCGTTGCTCAGCAATCCGGCGTTTCAGCAGGACGGAATTCTGATTGTAGTTTTTGATGAGGCGGCCAGCACCGACACCACTCATGGCGGCGGGCACGTTGCTGCCGTCGTGGTGGGCTCGAACGTGAGGAAAGGCTACAGGTCAACGACGCTATATCAGCACCAGAGTATGCTCCGGACCATCCTTACAGCTCTGGGGTCCAGCACGTTTCCGGCTGCGGCCGCAACAGCAACACCAATGTCAGACATGTTTGGCGCGACTGCCTCAACAACAACATGCACGGCGACAATCAATGGCGTAACCGTGTGTTCTCCTGCGGGCGGAACCACAGTCGCGTCTCCTGTGCACGTTAGAGCGGCAGCCAAGTCATCCCTGGCTTCCATCACGGCTATGCGCATATACGTGGATAGCGTTTCGCAGTACCTCACACATACATCCTCAATAGACACTTCGCTTTCGCTTGCTTCCGGCTCCCACTACATGGTGGTGCAGGCCTGGGATGCCACCGGAGCGGTGTACAAAAGCAGTCTGAAGATCCAGGTTCCCTGAGCCACAACAACAACGGAGGGCGAACTCTTACGCCCTCCGGACTCTTTGCTATTCCATCCTCCTGCTTCCCATCAAGTAAGATCAGCAAGCCCTGATCCATCCCTCTCGATTATGCACGCCTCTATGCTCTTGGAGCCGCGCCGTCACCAGCGGCTGGCACCAGACGATTGGGGGTTCCTATGAAAGCCAGAGGATGCAAATTCTGGTTCTTTTACCTGCTGATTCCGGCACTGCTTGTCGGACAAGTGCCCAGTTCGAGTCATGTGGTCATTGTGGTGGAGGAAAATCACAGCTACTCGCAGGTCATCGGGAACAAAAATATGCCATTCCTCAATGGCATGGCGGCGAAATATTCGCTGGCTACGCAATACTATGCGAACGTGCATCCCTCAATCGGAAACTATTTCATGCTCACGACAGGCCAGATCATCACGAATGATGATCGTCATGTGCCGATCGTTACGGCGGACAATATCGTGCGCCGCATTCTCACGGCGGGCAAGACATGGAAGAGCTATCTGGAGAGTGTGCCTTCCGTCGGTTATCTTGGCCCTGACAAATTTCCCTACACCCGCGGCCACAATCCGATTTCGTATCTCAGTGACGTGGCCAACAGCAGCGTGCAGCGCCTTCATCTTGTTCCCTTCACTCAGTTTCCCAAAGACCTCACGAATAATGCTCTCCCCAGCTACTCCTTCGTCGTTCCGAACCAGCAGCACAATGGACACAACTGCCCTCCGGGAACTTCGCCGTGTAGTGACTCTTTAATCCTGCGGACAATGGATACATGGTTGAAAAACAACATTGGTCCGCTGCTGAACACTGCCGGATTCCGGCAAAGCGGAATTCTGATTATTGTTTTCGACGAGGGCCGTGGGACAGATAAAGCGCACGGTGGCGGACACGTCGCAACAGTGATCGCGGGTCCGAAAGTAAAGAAGGGTTTCAGGTCAACCCAGTTTGATCAGCACCAGAACGTGCTTCGCACTGTGCTGGATGCGCTGGGAATTCACCATTATCCCGGCAAATCCTCCACGGCCGCCGACATGCACGTTTTTTGACGGGCTGAGAGCTACTGTCCGCGCTGAGAAGATGCTGCTTCCTTCAGGTCGCGGTCCAGAATTCCGCGAAGTTGCTCGACGCTGAGTCCACCTTCAATCTCCTGCCCATTAATGAACATGGTCGGAGTGGCGCTGACGCCCAGAGACTTGCCCTCAGCAAGGGACGATTCGACCTTGCCGGGATCTTGTAGCGCAAGACATGGTTGAAGAGATTCCGGCTTGAGGCCATGCTTCTGACCAATCTCGCGAGTAAGCGCGTCCATTGCGGTGAGATCGCCACCAGCAGCTTTCACCTTTGCGCTTACGTCTTGCTGATGCGTGTGAACGTAATCCGAAAAATCCCAGTATGCGGCCAGGCTCTGGTCGGCCAGGCAATGGGCATCAATGGCTGCACGCATCGCCCAGGGATGAGCTTCCACCAGAGGAAAGTCTTTCATCACGATCCGGACGCGATCGCGATAGTGCACCATGACCTCATTCATCAACGTCACATACATCTTTGCGCAAAACGGACATTGAAAATCGTCATAGACAACCACGGAAACCGTGCCATCCTCGGCTCCACGCCATGGCCGGCCGGAGGTGTCAATGCGGCGCATGTTGCGCGCGTAAGGATCTTCTTTGAGATCAATCTCGGTGATGTAAAGCAGCTTGCTGCCGTCCTGGGCAAGCAGAAAGGTGAGTGTCTTTTTAACGCCATTGGCTTCAATGGACACAGGCAAATTGTCATAGCCGTTGAATTTGCTAACCGAACGCGGACCAAACAATATCTGCGCCTGCGGAGGAACTTCTGTGTAGGCCCTCACCTGGCGTTCTATGCGGCGTTGCAATTCGGAATTCATTGGCGAGGCTTGTTGTGCCATGACTGTGCCCGCCAGGAGAAGAAAGGAAAGAATCCTGATCATGGGATCTGAGCCGCGGGTTTGTTCGCGGACTACTTCCAGAATACATCACATCCGTGCGGATTGAGCGCGCTTTACGGGACAGAAAAGCCCCGGATTTCCGGGGCCTGTATTCAAGAATCTTTTAATATCAACTGCCACGCCTATCACGATGAATATCTCGGCGGTCCTTCCTGATATCTCTGTGGTCCTGCCGCGCATCCTTGCGGTCGCCGTGCAGATCCCTTGCGTCACGTCGAATATCTCGGTTGTCCGCCCGCAGATCACGACGATCCCGGGCTGCATCCCGCTTATCGTGATTAATGTCACGCTGCTCTTTGCGAGCATCGGCCTTGTCGCCGTTCCTTAAGTCGTGATTCCGTTCGCGCCGATCAGCGGAGATGTCACGACGGTCGTGGTTAAGATCGCGCCGGTCATTGTTGCGCTGAACCCGGTCCTCGGTCACGTCGCGCCGGTCACTGCGAATGTCGCGCCGATCCTGCCGCAAATCGCGGCGATCGTTATGAATGTCTTTGCGGTCGCTCCTCAGATCCGCACCGCCGGTCTGAGCCAATGCTGCAGGAACAAGTGTCAGCAGACTCAATGCCAGGAAATGTCCCAGATATCGTCGCATGGTGAAATAGCTCCTTTTCGTTCCCTCCAGGGTTGAAGCCGTCTGGCGATAGTAACCCGAGTTCCTGAAGAAGTTGCGTTAAGAGACCTGCTCTGGACTGCACGCCGATGTTAGAAGTGGCGGAAGTTGAAAACAAAAAATCCGGCACGTTGAACGCGCCGGATCTTGAACCTGGCTTGCTGGTTATCTGGCGGCGACATGAGCATCGGCTTTGCAGCCTGTGAGTTGGCGGGGGTAAAGCAGGAACATATTCGGTGCCACCTTGCGGACGTCCGGCTGTGGTTCAAAGCTCCACTCGCCTGTATGCGTTGTCGCCAACTCAACCCGATAGTAGCCGGCGATCACGTTGTAAACCGCCATGCTCTGCTGCTTTAAGCGGGCGACGAATTTCGGATTTTTCACGCTGAATGTCATGCGAGAGCTGTAGTTCATTACAGAAAGCACCAATCCGCCGCTGTCTCTGGTCAACGGATAAAAATCACTGTCACCCGTGTTGTAGCTGTAATCACCCATGGCATTTTGAACTTGTGCGAGTCCCCATGCCGTTGTGGTCTGGCCTGACAACGCCACATTTTTCGTGCTGACAAGACCCAGAGCGAGCCCAAACATCCTGATATGGTGTTGTTCGAGGGCGCTGGCTACCTCTTTGGCGTTTGTGCCACGATTGCCGCCCAGATCGGCTGCTATGACTACGATTGAATCGCCGGGCTTGGGATCACCAAACAAAGGAAGAGTCTGCATTACCGCGTCGAGCACACCCTGTTCTTTTCCGTGTCTCGATTCGCCATCGGCAGGCAGAGCCGCCTGAAACGCTGACTTCTCTTCGCCAAACTTAACCACGTGCTGCGGTCCACGCGCGGTGACCATGGCCAAGCTGTCCTCCGGCCGCGCTCCATTCACCAGCGTCTCTACGAGTAACCGCTCAGCCTTCAGCGTCTCGGAGGAAAGTCTCTTGCTCGTATCGACCACCAGAACTATGCGTCGCGGACCGCTGTCAAACGTCATGTTCTTGAGCTCAACCGGCGTTTTCCCGGCGTGAACGGAAAAATCCGCAGCGGAAAGTCCATGGAATGATTCGCCGCTCCCATTTATGATTCCGACCGGCACCTCAATGGAATTACATGGTTCGCTTTGGGCCACAGCCATGGCTGACAGGCATGTAAGTACGATTGCCGAGCTCAGGTAGCGCAGGAACATCAAAACACCTCCGGGTTATTCAGGACACGTGGGAGCTGGTTGATTATACAAAACCGAACTGCTGGTTCGGCTTTGAAATCTCGCTCTCCTCTAAACGGTACAGGTACGAAGTTATCAAAATCTGAAAACGATCTAGCTCGGAGTCGACCCGCTGGCAATCACCTTTCGCTCTATTTACGCTCGCCGATAGGACCGATGTCACGAATTTTTAATCTTTCAGCGCCTGTTCGAAACTGCTCAAGAGAGACGATTAGGAATTTTAATCTTTACCAAGGGAGGTCGTTGTCCTCTCGTACACCGGCTACACGATCAACTCCCTCGAGACTTGGCGGTTTTTAGGAATCGAACAGGTTTTTGATGAGAAATGAAAACAAATATAATCGCTTTAAATTCAGCACTTTAGAGCGTATTTTCAGAGTTCTCGGCCAGCTCTGAGTTACTATGTTTGGGTACTAAAGTAACGTCCAAAGTTAATCATTCAAAGCGCATCTGAAGCGGCGGAAAGCCACCCCCCTTTTCCCGAGTCTCAGTCGCGAATCACTGGATTCTATTTCCCTCTGGACGGGGTTCCGGGACCGAAGGAATGGTGAAAAAGTGAGCTCGAAGGCGGGGTTCAGCTTAACGGAATTGGCTGTGGTGGTGGCGATCATCATGGTCGTCACCGGAGTCTCGCTTCCCAGCATTTCACGCACAGTCGATAACGCCAAATTGACGTCGGCCGCTCAGCAACTGGCAAGCATGTATCGGGCGGGCAGAATACAAGCCACACAAGACAACAGTTATTACCTCCTACCCGTCTTCAATGGCATTCAAGGCTCACAAATCTGTCTTGATCTCGACGGCGACGGCGTCTGCTCGGCAACTGAGCCGCAAGCTGCAATGCCTTCCCGTGTCAGGCTTAGTAATAATGGAATACCCTTGGAGCCCTCGGCAGCCACGCTGGGCTTCACGACAAGCAACCTCACCAAAACTGAGAGCTCGATCAACTACGGCCAGCAGGGCACGTTTGAACCTGGTCTGGCCTGGAATGCCTTGGGACTTCCCTGTTCCCGGCCATCTTCAACTTCTCCATGTTCTCCGGGGATGGCGTGGATTCAGTATTTGCAGTTGCGGCGCACGGGCGGCGAGGTGCTGTATGCAGCGGTCACCGTAAGCCCTACTGGCACTGTTCACATCTGGCATTACAGCGCGGGTAGCTGGTTCTGATGAAACTGCCAATCCAACTCGGAAACAACCGGTCCACTCAAGCTGGCTTTAGCTTGTTGGAATTGACGGTTGCCGTTTCCATTCTGGCAGTGGGCATTCTTGGCGGTATGGGCGTAATCTGTGCTGCGACAGCGAGCAATGGAAATTCCAGGATCAATGCGGCAGCAGCAATGGTGGCGCAAAGTACCATGGAGAAGATCATGGCTGTCCCCGAAAGCGCGGGAGGCCCGGCTGCCGCAACCAGCCTCACGGATTGCTCCGGTAATTCTTTTCCAATGAGCACAGCACCTGGCGGTTCAGCGGTTACAACCGGCCCGTTTTCCGGGGTGGATTACACCCAGCCCGCCGTGCCGAACTATTCCATGCTGTACGTAACCTGCTCCGGGCTTAATCTGGATGTCCGCTGGAGAATTGATCCCGGACCTACGCCTTCCACTCAGTTAGTTACAGTGAGTGTCAAAAGCTTGCGTTCGGCGGCGAATCCGGCCGCGGCCCTCGTCCGAAGGTTTACCCTTCACATGCTGCGGGGGAACTGATCATGGCCATCCGTCCGGCGTCGCTCCTTCGTTCGCATGCAGGCCTCTCCTGCAGGCGAACCGCCGGCTTTTCGTTGCTGGAAATGATGATCAGCCTCGCAGTGCTGCTGATTGTCACGGGCGCGGTATTCGAGCAGATCATCCAGATGGAACGGAAATCTGCAGCGGAGGAAGCCAAAATCGATACGGCAGAGCAGGCGCGGGAATTTGTTGACCAGATGGTGCGCGATCTTCACATGGCTGGTTACCCCAACGCTGCAATGTATTCAGCGCCCCTGGACAATACAAGTCCGCTTGTTGCAGCCGGTTTGGTCAGCGTCTCTCCCACGCAGATCATCCTAGAAGGGGATGTGGACAACAACGGCCAGGTAGAGAGCGTGAATGTAGGCTATGTTGCAAACTCGGCCGGGGACCCAAATTGCCCATGTATACGCCGCAGCGCGGTAACGAAGGCTGCCGGTGACCCGCTGGCGCAGCCTGTACAAGCTGCCAATTACAGCGAAACAGGCCACGTAATTCCACCAGGCATAGGGCCGGGCAAATCGGGCGATGATCTGTTCACGTTTTATGATCAGCGTGGCAATCCCGTAATTATTGGCGCAGGAACAGACATCAATAGCAATCCTGATCTCATAAAATCCATCAAGACGGTAAAAATCAATCTGACTCTTCTCACCAGCGAACCCGGAGTCGGTGCTGGCGACGCCGCCCGGACTTCACTTTCGGCGACTGCGAGGCTCGACCAGTGAGAGCAAGAAGCGCGATCTCGAAGAAAGACGCCCAAAGCGGCGCGGCGCTCTTGCTGTGCCTCTTTGCTTTGCTCCTGCTTTCCGCCATCGGAATGGCTCTTTATATTTCTTCAGGAACCGAAGTCAAGATTGCCAGCAATTACGGGAGCAATCTTGACGCGTACTATTCTGCGAAATCCGGCTTACAGGAAGTCCGTGACAGGGTGAGCTACCCTTCGAGCACCGCCGGCCCTGTCGGCGGCCTGGCTGATAAATTGCCTACTGATGTTGCAGGCAATCCCAATGGCGTCTTGTATGTGGTGAATCCCAACGAAACAGTAAATCCTACCGATCCGGCCAGCCGGTATTTCGACGACCAACTGTGCCACGAATACAATTCAGGCGCCGACGCGGGAACAAGATGTGATGTGACGCCAGGAGCGGCAAATTGGTCTCTTGCGCCGCAGAACTTGCTGGAACCTCCGGGCACGCTACCCGCCTTGAAGTGGGTTCGCATCAACATGAAGACGAACCGGTCTGTCGCCCCGAACTATCACGTGGACCAGTCCTCTACCGCGATGGACACTCCGGTCTGCTTTGACGGTGAGACTGAGCAATTATTGCCTTCGGGCGCCACGGGCCTGTGCGACGCCAACGGCATGCAAAACGTCTACATGCTAACCGCTCTGGCTGTCACGCCAGGACTGAAAAGCAGTTCCGCGCGCAGGCTGCTGCGGTCAGAAGTGGTTGCCCCCGGAATCCGTCCCCCCGGCGCGATTACGATGGATGCTACAAGTTCCACAGCCCAACTCAGCGACGGCTCGAATATTCCAGCCACGGCGATTGATGGCCGTCCGCACAGGCTCGACGGCACCCTGGCCAGCAATGCCACCTGTTCTGCCGTCGCATCGCTTGCTACAGATAACTCAGCGGCTACATCGCAACTTCAGAATGCGCTCGATACAGCTCGCAGAGGTATTGTCGATCAGGCAAACTCTTCATGCAACGCCGATGGAAGCAGCCAGTCCGGGAAAAATTGCACCTATGGACTCTGGTGGGTAAGAGGAACAGGCAGCACACCACGATTCGTGACAAGCACGTCCACCTCGGGATCAAACAGCGGAACTGGTGGTTCTGGCGAGCATCACGATGGCCAGCATAGCTTGACCAGCAGCGGCACGACTTTGTGCGACTCAAGCAATGCGAGCTGCTATACCCATCTGGACCTCTCCGCACCTCAGTTGTTTGCGGTGTCCAATCCATTTTCCTCGACGTTCTCCGCGTCCTCGTCGCCGTTCGTCGGTGGATCCGGAAACCAGAGTTCGGGTTCCATGTACCAGTCAGCCCTCACGAGTACATATCCCAACGAGATTTCTGCATTGAGCGCCTTGGCCAAGGCGAGCGTGGGGCAGTCCAATTACTTTGAAGTGTCTCCTGCGAGCCTGGCTCCAAGCTACGGGACTCAGAGTGCACCAGCGATTGTCAAGATAGTAAACGCCAGCAGTTTGATCTTGCAGAGCCCGCAGACCCTCACCGGTTATGGCCTGCTGCTGGTTCCGAACGATCTGGAAATCAACGGCGGAACCCTCAACTGGACCGGCATCGTTCTGGTGCAAGCCCAGGCGGGTAGTTCATCCGGGACCGCGCAGTTCACGGTGACAGCCGGCGGGGGCTTCATCAATGGCGCGTTGTTGCTGCAATCGGCAGGCTCATCAACCGCCAACTTGATCTCAACTGTGCCAAGCACTTCTTCCAGGCCGGTGTCGTTCAGCAT
>DATNDP010000189.1:0-12600 GCA_035553195.1 Candidatus Acidiferrales bacterium | reverse complement strand
TTGGGACTGGCGATTGATCTTGGGCTGCTCAGTCATGGGAAGTTTTTCGGCGTGCCGGATGCGAATCTCTGGCCGGCGGGCCTCGGTGGCTTCCCCAAGATGATGATGGCCGATGTTGCGCTTTATGGTTATCTGGTCATCAAGCCCATTGAGGGCCTCGGCTACGATCTCGTATCGCAATTCGATGACTGGAAAATCGGAATACGCGAGTTTGTTTTTTACGCGCCCATCGTACTGATACTCGGCGTGTTGCTTGGCTTCATTCACTGGCAGGGATTTACGGCGAAACCCCAGCAGTTTCCTGCTGCCTGGGTCTTCACGTTTATCTTTGTCGCCTTGCCGGAGGAGCTGTTTTTTCGCGGGCTGGTGCAGAATCTGCTTGAACGCCACATCGGCCGTATCCGTGCTCTCGGCCTGGCCTCCATCCTCTTCGGTTTGTCGCATTTCAACAAGGCGGCGGGCTTGCCACACGGGACTGGCGCCGTTTTCAACTGGCGATACGTGATTTTGGCGACAATTGCCGGGATCTTC
Source organism: Candidatus Acidiferrales bacterium (assembly GCA_035553195.1). Lineage (GTDB taxonomy): Bacteria > Acidobacteriota > Terriglobia > Terriglobales > Acidobacteriaceae > Angelobacter. The sequence continues at coordinate 12,069 of DATNDP010000189.1, read as the reverse complement.
TACGGCCGTGCCTGGCGGCAGCGCAAACGATTGTTTGCTTCAGCCGTTACCCACACAACAGTGGATACAGTCTGGTCGATCTGGTGGAGGTAAGGCTCGCTCATCCAAAGCAGGCCTGAGCTGCCGTTACTCAATGGCCGGATCGAACATCCATGCCCTCCAGTTCTCCCCCGAAAGCAAGTGACTAAACTCCCTGAACCAGTGGCAGCTCGCATTAGCAATTCTTAACTGCTTCTCAAGAGTTCTTTCGGATATACATGAATGATCATGGGTTACGCTTTAGAGACGGGGTATCCGATTCTCCGCCCGATGCAGGAATAAACAGGATATAACGACCATGATGGTGGAAACGAAAACGACGGCATTTGAACTCTGGCTGCGCGAATACGGCAGCCATCTGGAGCAGCTTGCCAGGCCAGACAATACAAGCGGCCCAGCGCAGGAAACGCCGCGGGGAGTTGCGGCTTCCGCCCGCGATCTGAATGATCCAACGCATGGACAATAGCAGCGCCTGGACACAAATGATGTCTCGAGTGGCACGAGATGGTGCAACAATCTCGCGCCATTTGTGTTTCTAGGACAACGGGAACAGGCGTTTATTGTGCTGCCAGGAACGCCTGCTTGCGATTTCGGTAACTCGGGTCGAAACTGTACAAATCAACTTCACTCGGTCAGGTGATGCTTTATGTGGTGCAAGCGTCTGTCTCTTGCAATTGCAGCAACTCTCATTCCGCTGCTGGCGGGCTGTGGCGGGTCTACCAAAAATCCAACTCCGCAGGGCGGCTTTACCAACGCCAGCCTGAATGGTACGTATGCCATGTCATTTTCCGGCGCCGAAGGAACCGCCTTTTTCGCCGTTGCCGGGAGCATCAGCGCGGATGGCAATGGCCATATCACGTCCGGCCAACTGGATGTGAACGAAGCGGCTTCACCGATAAACACCACGGTCACCGGAACATATAACGTCCGCGCTGACGGGCGGGGCGTAGCGGGGCTGGTTACCTCAGCCGGTAATTTCAGCCTGGTATTTGTGATTGTGGGGAACAATCGAGCTCTAGTCACGCGCTTTGAGCAGTCCGCCACCGGCAGCGGTTCACTCGAGCTGGTTGATCCAACAGCATTCTCAACTACAGCGCTGGCCGGGACCTTTGTTTTCAATTTGAACGGAATTGATATCAACCTCAACCCCTTTGCGACCGTGGGTGCCATTACGACAAACTCGTCCGGTACGGTTACGAGCGGGGTCCAGGACGAGTCTGATAACGGAAGCATTTTTACCAATGAAACGATCGCTGGCGGTTCTCTCCAGGTGGGAGGGAACGGGCGGGGAACCGCCTCGCTCAACACTGCTGCCGGTACGCTGAACTTCGCGTTTTATGTGGTCGATGCCAACCACATCAAGCTCGTGGAAACGGATACTGTCCCTGTGCTTGCGGGTGAAGCTTTTCGCCAGAGCGGAACCATCAGCAATGCTTCGCTGAATGGTCCCGTTGCGTTCACCGTTGCCGGAAGCGACGTGACTGCGGGGCCCTTTGCCGCTGGAGCCGTATTTAATGCGGACGGAGCAGGCAATATCGCCAGCGGCACGGAAGATCTGAATGACGCGGGTTCCGTAAGTCCCAACGCCCCTGTCAGCGGAACCTACGCGATGGATGCAAGCGGCCGCGGAACGCTGAGCCTCTCGAACGTTGATATTGGAACGCTGACGTTTGCCATTTATCCCACCACAAATGGCGTCCAAATGCTGGACACCAACGGCACCCTCGTTGTCACCGGGGCTGCGTTCCCTCAAACAGGCGCGCTTTCCAACGGGACAGTTCAGGGTGCGTACGGAATGAACTACACAGGAGCCACCGCGAACGGAGAACTTGATGTTGTCGCTTCTTTGAACGCGAATGGTGCAGGTCACATGACGGCGATTCAGGACATCAGCAACCCTGGCGCCGGGCCGCCGTCGAGCGGGACAGCGCTCACCGGAGATTACACTTTGGACGCTACCGGGCGCGGTCCGCTGACATTGCAAAGCTTCCTCGGCCAGCAAAACATGGCAATCTACGTGTTGAATGGCAATCGTGCCTTGTTCGTCGAACTGGATCCGGATATTGTCGCGGCCGGAGCCATGGAGCACCAGTAGGACGGTGCCTGCGCCTGGCCCGGCCGATTGATGTAAAACAAAAAAGCGGAGCACGCTGTGGGTGCTCCGCTTTGCTCTCGAGAGTTAAACGTCAATCATAGTCAGCGGCGGGCGCCATCGTGGTCGCGATCACGCCCGCGATCTCTGGAGCGCCAGTCGCGATCGTGATCTCTGCGGTCATCTCGGCCTTTCCAGCGCCGGTCTTCATGGTCGTAGTAAGGCCTTGCGTAATAGCCTCCGTAGTATCCCGGATTGTAGACATATCGCCCATTGTCGCGATCATGGTCGCGGTCTCGATCACGGTCACGATTGCCATAGCTCCAATTTGCTTGTGGCAGCGGCTGAGCCGAGGCCAGTGCGGATGCACCGCTAATCAGTGCCGCACCTACGAGTAATGCTCTCAGACGAATCATTGTTCCTCCTTATCGCCCGGCCCGCTTCGGTATCAACCGAGTCAGTCCCAAGCTGAAAACCTTCATCAGAGAGAACCCGACTGCCCACAAACTGTCGGAAAAGCATAATTTGGTTTTGTAAAGATAAGCTGTTCGAAAAATTGGTGCGGGTGACGTGTAAATATTTTGTTCCAACTCTGCGGTCCACCGTGTCTCATTGAACAGTCGGCAAAGGAGAAAGGCATGGCCGAGTTCTCCGCGCATCAAAATGACCGGTTATTGCAGGCGCTCACCCTTCACGAACCCGAACTCAATCGATGGCTGAATAGCGCTCCCGCCAATCGCATCTTTTTTCTCGAGGATCCAGTCTCCGCGGTGCGTGCAGCCGATCTGGGAATTTCGGAAGAACTGCTGAGAGAATTTCAGGAGCTCATGAACGGAATTCTGGACAAGCTGTGGGCCTGTCCAGACTTGTAAACCTGCTCTCCGCAATTCCGCGGCGAATTCACTCGCCGCGGAACCGCTTAGGGAGAGAGCATTATGCCGCGGGCTTCTTCTTTCCTTTCGTCTTGTCGTTTATATTCACGTTGCCTTCGTTCTCCACTCGGACCTCTTCATGCCGGACATCGTCGGACACTTCTTGCGTGCCCTGCACAGCCCGCTTCTGAACGCGCACCTCGCCCGTGACTACCGGCTCTTTGGTTACATGCACCCGTTCCTCTGTAACAGGAATGCTGACCTCGCCCTGATCGCCGATATTCCCGCTCATCGGTCTCGATCCGCTGGCAGGAACTTGCTCCACAATCACTTCCTCTCGTGTCACGGGCACGTTCACGGTCTGGTGCTCGGTAATGACTTCTTTGCGCAATCGGATCTCGCCCTTGTTGATTCTCTCCTTCACGGTTCGAAGCATTTCTCCCCGCAACTGGATGCGGCGCTCTCCCACGTCGCTTACATTTGCTGTCGGCCCGCCGGCGACCGCAAATTCATTCATCCTGCCTTCAAACCCAGAGGCACTCAGGTCGCCATGGTGGCTCACGATGATTGTTCTTGCGCGCTCAATCCGATCGGCCGAAGCGCTCACCGTCAGGAGGGCGCCTCCAGCGGCAATACCCGATTCGTAGTACCGGATGCGGTCGCCACCGAGTGCGAGATGCCCGAATACTTCTCTGTAATTTTCTGCGTCGCCGGTGTACGTCTCAGGCTCGCTCCTGAAGAAGTTTTTGATCTTCTCCCAGGTGGAGCGGTCGTCAGCTCCCGACACAGCCGCGCCTGATCTGACTTCTGCGCTTCCCGAGCGGGACGTGGGTTGCACATGCTCATCTCCGATGGCTAACCCAATCTGGTCTGAAGTAAAGCCGGCATCTCTTAATTCCGAGATAGCTTTCAGTGCGTCAGAGCGATGGCGGAAAAAGGCTATGAGTTCTGTGCCGCGAGAAGATGATGTAATTGCCATTAGAGACTCCATGTTTTTGAGATTGTTCTGTTGCGGTTGGGATGCGACCCCTTAACCGCGGGTGTGTAGTCAGACAAGGGAAATCGCGTGCGGGCGGGCACAGGATCCGAGTATTGCGACGTCTCGCATTTTTAAGCGATTGCTATAGGAGATAATTCAGAACTGCGATTCACGGCAGATGGAGCTTCCTCCTGTTTTGGACTGCTCGCTTAAAGAAGACAAAGGCCCGGCACGCTGAGTGCCGGGCCTTCCTCTCGAGCAAGGGGGGTCAGTCTCACTCGAAACGCAAAGCTTCAATCGGATCCAGCATGGCGGCCTTTCTGGCCGGGTAGAAGCCGAAAAAGATACCCACAGCCATGGAGAACACCACAGCAGCCCCCATCGCCGCGGGCGAGACCAGAATGTTCCAGCCCAGCAGTTTGGTGATGGCGATGCTTGAAGCCACCCCGAAAAGAATGCCCATGATGCCGCCCGCCAGGCTGAGAACGACCGACTCGCTGAGGAACTGGCGCAGTACGTCGCCTTCAGTAGCTCCGATGGCGATGCGGATACCGATTTCCCGCGTCCGCTCGGTCACCGAAACCAGCATGATATTCATGATCCCGATTCCGCCAACGATCAGCGAGACACCGGCAATTGAAGCCAGCAGCATGGTCATGACCTTGGAGGATTCGTCAGCAAGTTGCGCCACGTCTGCCAGGTTGCGGACCGTGAAATCATCGTCCTGGCCCGGGCGTATGCGATGCCGGTCGCGCAGCAGCGCCGTGATCTGGCCTTGTGCCGCGTAGCTGGCCGGCTGCGAAACGGCAGAAGCCATGATGTACTGCAGCCAGTCCTGCCCGGTGATCTTCTTTTGCAGAGTGGTGATTGGAACGTACACGCCATCGTCCTGGTCCTGTCCAAGACCGGATTGACCTTTGGCCGTCAAAACACCCACCACCTGGAACGGCAGCGTTCCTATCCGGACCGTCTGCCCGATGGAGTCGGTGTTGCCAAACAGGTTCTGCTGTACGGTTGCGCCGAGCACGACCACGTTGGTCGCGCGCTGAACGTCATCCGCAGTGAAATTTCCGCCGCGATCAAACGTCCAGTTGCGAATGTCAAAATACTGCGGCTCGGTGCCGGTCACGCGCGTGTACCAGTTCTGATTGTCAGAAACCACTTGCGCGCTCGTGCCAGCTCCCGGCGCGGCTTCGGCGATGGTGGGCACTTCCTGCTCTATGGCCTTCATATCATCGTTCACCAGAGTTTTGGTTGCGCCACCGCCCAGGCGGATTCCACCTTTGTTAACGCTGCCTGAACTGATGTATAGCAGGTTGGTTCCCATGGATGCGATCTGGTTCTGCACCTGCTGCTGCGCGCCCTGTCCCAGACCTACGGTTGCGATCACCGCGCCGACGCCAATGATGATGCCGAGCATGGTGAGCAGCGAGCGCATCTTGTTGCGCGTGAGCGCCCGAATCGCGATTCGTAAAATTGCCAGTAAATCCATAGTGACCCCCGTCATTGAACTGCCAGATCGCCAAAATCGCCGGATTGCCAAGATTGACGATTGACTGCCCGGCAACAGTCATTCTTCTTCCGAGTACATCAATCCTCATCTATCGCGGGCAGCGTCTTCAAAACATCGGCTGCGCGCGGCCGCTGTTGCACCAGGTTGTCATGCCGGATCTTGCCATCCCGGAACACAACAATCCGTTTCGCGAACTGTGCGATGTCAGGCTCGTGCGTGACCAGCACAATGGTCAGTCCCTGATCGTTCAGCGCCTGGAAAATCTGCATGATTTCCACTGACGTCCTGCTGTCCAGGTTGCCGGTGGGCTCATCGGCCAGGAGAATTGACGGCCGGTTTGCCAGCGCGCGCGCAATGGCCACGCGCTGTTGCTGACCGCCGGAAAGCTGGGAAGGGAAGTGGTCCAGCCGCTCGCCCAACCCAACCAGCTTCAGCATCTCTTTTGCCCGCTCCAGCCGCTCTTCCTTGTCCAACTTCGCGTACAGGGTGGGAAGTTCCACGTTTTCCAGCGCCGTCGTTCTGGAAAGCAGGTTGAATCCCTGGAAAACAAATCCCAGCTTCTTATTGCGAATTGCTGCCAGCGCTTTCTTGTCCAGTTGAGAAACGTCCGTGCCTTCCAGGAAGTAGCGGCCGCTGGTTGGTTTATCCAGGCAGCCCAGCATGTTCATAAAGGTTGACTTGCCGCTGCCGCTCGATCCCATGATGGCCACGAACTCGCCGGGCGCGATCTTCAGGTCCACTCCGCGCAGCGCGTGCACCTTGGTTTCGCCGAGATCGTAATACTTGTGCACGTCTTCCACCGCGATTACCGGTTTTAGTGCTTCAGCTTCGATCAGCGGACTTGCATTAAATTCAACTTGTGCCAGCGTTGCCATAACTTCCCCTCTCTCTATTTTCCCAGTCTCTCTGAGTCTTCCCCGCCGTGGCGGATTGTCGCCTGATCCACCACGGCGGTCCGGGACTGCCTACCGCCCCATGCCTCTCATCCCACCGCCGCCGCGCGTTGCACCCATTCCTGGCGCCGCGCTGGTTGCAGCCTTCTGGGAGGATGACGCTGCCCCAGTGATCACCTGATCGCCCGGATTGAGGGTGCCTTTCAGGACCTGCGCCACTTCAGTCGTCGTGTGATCGGTGATGCCCAGCTTGACCTGCGCCGGTTGCAGCGACTTGTTAGCTGCTAACTTCCATAGGATCGCCGTCGTGGCCTGCTGTTGAGATTGCTGCTGTGCGGCCTGTGCGCCTTTGCGCGTTTGGCTGCCACCCTGTGCAATGCCGTACTTCTGCAACAGGGCGCTTACTTCGGTCGCGCTTAGATCAGGCTTGTAGCGCAGCGCTCCATTGGGAACTCGAACCACGTTCGTGGCCGACGCGACCGGGATGTTCACGTATGCGGTCATGCCCGGGTAGAGCTTCATGTCGGGGTTGTCGAAGTCCACCACCGTCGTGTAGGTCACCACGTTTTGGACGGTGGTTGCGTTCAAACGAACAGCGGAAACCTTCCCGTAGAAAGTCTGCGCGGGAAACGCGTCCACTTTGAAGTTGACCTTCTGACCCGGCTGAATCATGCCCACGTCGCTTTCATCCGTGCTCACATAGACCTGCATCTTGGTCAGGTCCTGCGCGATCGTGAACAGAGTCGGCGCTTGCAACGATGCAGCCACCGTCTGGCCCACATCCACGCTGCGCGCTACGACAGTTCCGTCAATCGGCGACTTGATGGTGGTATTGTCCAGATTCGTTTGCGCAACTGCTACCGCAGCCGATTTCTGCTGCGCCTGTGCCGCGGCCTGCGTCACCTGAGCCTTGGCCGCGTTTACGGCGGCTACATCGCTATCGTAGGTCGCTTTGGCCGTATCTAGCTGCTGCTGCGGAACCACACCCTCTTTTGCGAGAGTGGTGTAGCGGTCAAAATCAAGCTTCGCCTGTGCGGAAGCGGCTTGCGCCTTCTCAAGGTTCGCCTTGGCGGCTATCGAATTGGCCTGGGCGTCAGCCAGGTCGGCCTTCGCCTGCAGCAGAGCCCCTTTGAACAGCGAAGGATCGATCTGCGCAATCACCTGTCCCTTGCGAACGTGGGAATTGAAATCTGCGTTCAGCGTTTGAATGGTGCCGGAAACCTGAGAGCCCACCTGCACCGTCGTCACCGCGTTGATGGTGCCGGTGGCCTGCACCACGTTTTGGATATCGCCCTGCGTCACCTTCTCGGTGTAGTACTGGGGAGCTTTCTTGACCTGGAACTTGAATGCGGTCAAGGCCCCGATTCCCACCAGCAGCACCACGATGATGAACCATTTTTTGTGGATGAATTTCATTTCTGACCCCCGGGGCTGATCTTCCAACCCTCTGAAGTATTTGACCCAGACCGGTGAAGAAAGACCGTAAAGAGTCGAGTGCCTGGAGTAAATAATTGTTGGCGGAAGTTCCGGGCGGGTTAACGGAAGTTAACAGAACGAGCCGAACGCAATTGCCAGAAACGCCAAGGATTCGCAGTTCTCATCTTCGATTGTGCTCGGGCCGTGGCTCGTCGAAGTAGTAAAATAGAGGTTTACCTTATTCTCAAAAGGACTGACAATGGCCACTGTTCTTGAGACTTCTCGACCGACACTGCGTGTTCCTTACGATCCGTTTCGCAACGAGCCTTTAACTGACTTCACGAATCCGGAAAACGCGCGCAAGATGCGCGAAGCGCTTACCAAGGTGCGCTCTGAACTGGGCCGGGAATACGACATGGTCATCGGCGACCAGATGGTGCGCACGAAAGAGAAGATCGTCTCCACGAATCCAGCGCACCCATCGCAGGTGGTGGGAACCTTCCAGAGCGCCGGGCGCGAGCATGTGGAACCCGCAGTCCGCGCCGCCGCTGCCGCCTTCGAGACATGGAGAAGAACCACCGCAGAAGAACGTGCCGCCCTGATCCATCACGTCGCCGGCATTCTGCGCGAGCGCAAATTCGAATTCTCTGCCTGGATGGTCTACGAGGTGGGCAAGAACTGGGCCGAGGCCGATGCCGATATCGCCGAAACGATTGATTTTGCCGAGTTCTACGCACGCGAAGCTCTGCGCCTTGCTAAAGCGGAAGCCCCGGTCCAGCTTCCCGGCGAACATGACACGCTCATGTACATTCCTTTAGGTGTTGCGGCAGTCATTCCGCCGTGGAATTTTCCCTGCGCCATCATGGCGGGTATGACCATGGCCGCCGTCGTCACAGGGAACACAGTGGTGCTCAAGCCCTCGCATGATTCACCGGCCATCGCGGCCAAGTTCTTTGAGGTGCTGCAGGAGGCGGGGATTCCGGATGGCGTCGTGAATTTCTGCCCGGGTTCAGGCTCCGGCTTCGGCGCTGCCCTCGTGGAGCATCCGCAAGTTCGCTTCATCGCGTTCACCGGATCGAAGGAGGTGGGGCTTGATATCAACCAGCGTGCGGCTACGCCGCGCGCCGGCCAGAAGTGGATCAAGCGCACCATCCTCGAGATGGGGGGCAAAGATTCGATCATTGTTGATGCTGACGCCAATATCGATGCCGCCGTCGAGGGCGTGGCGCAATCGGCGTTCGGCTTTCAGGGACAGAAGTGCTCGGCATGCTCGCGCGCCATTATTGACGAGAAGATTTACGACGTTTTTCTCGAGCGGCTGAAAGATCGTGTGAACCAGATCAGTGTGGGCGAGCCGGTGGAAAACAAACCTGTGGGCCCGGTCGTAAGTGAGAAGGCGTACAAGAGCATTCTTGAGTACATTGAAATCGGGAAGAAAGAAGGCCGCGTAATTAACGGTGGTGGTCCGGCCAAAGATGCCGGCGAGGGCTACTTCATCCAGCCCACCGTAATCGCCGATGTTCCGCCGACTGCTCGGATCGCGCAGGAGGAAATCTTCGGACCCGTGCTGGCGGTCATCAAGGCGCGCAATTTCGATCATGCGTTGGAGATCGCCAATAACACCGAATTTGGTCTAACCGGTGCCATCTACTCAACCTCGCGCGAAAAGCTCGAGCGCGCCCGTTACGAGTTCCACGCAGGCAATCTATATTTCAATCGCAAGTGCACAGGCGCCATCGTGGGAGCGCATCCTTTCGGCGGCTTCAACATGTCAGGAACTGATTCGAAAGCTGGCGGGCCTGACTACCTTCTGTTGTTTACGCAAGCCAAGTCCGTGGCGGAGAAGATCGGCGATGCCGGACCGGTCACGCAGAAAATGACATCCAAAACCAAGCCTTCACGCTAAACCGGCTGCGCCCAAGTCTCTGGCCCTCATCGGACTCGTGGTTCGGGAGGGCCTGTTTTTCTTATGCTCGGAAGGCGTAAAACAACGCAGACTCATTATGCGGCGCCAGTCCACGTGACTCGGAGAGAAATTTATTCATCGCGCAGAGCCTGGATGGGCTCCACTGCAGCGGCACGGCGTGCAGGTACGAGCGCGGCGAGAGTCCCCACGACGATCAGAACTACCATGACACCTGCATAGGTCCAGCCGTCCAGAGCCTTTACGCCGAAGAGGAAACTCTTCACCAGTTTCCCGCTGAAGAGTGAAATCAAGACTCCAGCGGCAATGCCGCAACCTACCAGAACCGTGCCCTGCCGCAGAACCATAGTCAGGATATTTTTTCGCGTTGCACCAAGTGCAAGGCGAACCCCAATTTCGCGGCGCCGGTAACTGACCACCTGCGCGAGCACGCCGTACAGACCGGCCACCACCATCAATATCGCCATTGCGGCGAAAGCTGCAATCAGGTAAAGCCCAAGTCTACTGCTGAAGTTGTTCTGGTCGCGGGCTTCTGTCAAGGTTTGAAAATTGTCCAGCGCGTAATCAGGCGCAACCTGGGAAAAGACCGCTCGCATGGTGGGCGCAACTGCGATATTGGCCCGCGTCTTCACCACGAAATAGACCACCGTTTTCAGCAACGCCGAATAGAACAGTGAAGTTGTTGGAATTTGCTGATACGGCAACATGATGAGCGGAGATATGGCCTTGGCCGCCCCGTGATCGACCTGATCCTGAAGCACTCCGACAATCGTGTAAGGTTTGAGCATGCCGGTGTCTTTTCCGCCAAGATCAATCTGCTCGCCAATGGGATCTTCGCGGGGAAAGTAATTCCGCACCAGCGTTTCGTTCACCGCCACCACAAACGGAGTCGCGAGCGTGTCTTCCTCACTCACGATGCGTCCGCGAAGCACGGGTGTGCTCATCAGGCGGGCATAATCTCCGCTGACCGCAGTGACTCGTGCATGCGGATTGTGGCCAGGATCTTTAGCGCGACCGAGAATGTCAAAGCTCGATCCCAAATCGATGCCGGAGAAAGGAGGAGCAGTCACTAATGCTGCATCCTGTACGCCCGGGGCGTTGCGCATGCGCTCAAGCAGAGGCTGATAAACGGTGGTGGCTATCGAGGGCGCTGCTCCCTGCTGGTTCTGGCCTACACTCATATTCCCGAAGCCGGCGGCGTCGGCCGGCATGGCTGTGAAGTAAGTCAGATTGGTGAGATCGAATCCCAGCCGGGCATGTTGCAGGTTCCACAACGTGCGAAAGAGCAATCCGGTGGAAATCAACAGCAGGGCCGAGAGAGCCACTTCGCCGGCAACCAGCCATCCGCTGACGCGCCCGCGCACGCTCCGGCTGCCCACGCCGCGCGATGCCGCCTGAAGCGCCGGTTGCGGGTCCGTGCGGGAAACAAACAATGCCGGCAGGATGGAAGAGAGCAGCGTCGTGATAGTCGCAATGACAACCAGCGCCAGCAGCACTGTCCAGTGCACAGAGATCTCGCTGCTCCTGGGAATTGTATCGGGCGGCAGTTTATGGACAGCGCTAATGGCCAGTTCGGCCAGCACAAAACCGAAAAGGCATCCCGCAGCGCTGAGCACTGCGCCTTCTACTATGAGCTGTCGCACCAGGCGCATTCGCCCGGCACCGAGCGCAGCACGAACCGCGAACTCCTGGCTACGGCCAATGCAGCGTGCCGCCAGCAGATTCGCGACATTAGCACAGGCGATGAGCAAGACCAGCCCGAGGGCAAGCATCAGGGCGATAAAGACTGGCCGCACCGGGCCGGTAAGAAGTTCCTCGTAAGACATAATAGGAAAGTCCAGGTCGCGGGAGTCTTCTGGATCGTTCTGGCTGATGTGCCGAGCGATCGCGTGGAGTTCGCTCTGCGCCTGGCCGAGAGTGACGCCTGGTTTTAACTGGCCGATGAAATTGAAAAAACTGTAGCCGCGCTCTGTCAACATTTCCTGCGTAGGCTGTAACGGCAACCAGAGGCCCTTCTTCAGGTCCGTACCCATGGATTCGGGAAAGAGGAAGCTGGCAGGCATCACGCCTACGATGGTGCGCGGCTTCGCATTCACGCGCACTGTCTGGCCGATCACATTTGGATCACCGTTATACAGTTGTCGCCACAAGCCTTCCGAGAGCACAACCGCCTGCGGACCACCTGTTTGTCCTTCGTCGGGCAGAAAGCCGCGTCCCAGGAGCGGCTTGGCTCCGAGCATATCGAATAGATTCACAGTCACGCCCGGCGTCACAACGCTCATCGATCCATCTTTTCCTTGCACCACGCCTACGTCTTCCGCATACCCGGCTACCGTGGAAA
>DATNDP010000188.1:0-7625 GCA_035553195.1 Candidatus Acidiferrales bacterium | reverse complement strand
TATGGCAACGGTAGCAGTCCCGAATAAAACCAAGCTCAAGGGCGGCAGCTTCCTGATTGAGGAGCACACCACCGAGCAGGTCTTCACCCCGGAAGACCTCAGCGAAGAGCACCAGCAGATTGCGCAGACGACGCAGGACTTTGCCAAAAATGAGATCCTGCCCAACGCGGAAAAGATCGAGCACAAGGAGTTTGCGGTCACGCGTGCTCTGATCCGCAAAGCGTGCGAGATTGGCATCGCCAACGTGGACATCCCGGAAGCCTACGGCGGCTCGGACATGGACAAAATTGCCTCCGCCATCATTGCCGAGCATCTGTCGGTCAACGGAAGCTTCAGCGTGGCTTTTGGCGGGCATGTCGGCATCGGCACGCTGCCCATCGTCTACTTCGGGACTCCCGAGCAGAAAAAGAAATACCTGCCCAAGCTGGCTAGCGGCGAATGGATTGCTGCTTATGCCTTGTCCGAATCTACCTCTGCATCAGACGCCATGAACCCGCGCACCAAAGCGGTGCTATCTCCGGATGGCAAGGAATGGATCCTCAACGGCGAAAAGATGTGGATTACCAACGGCGGATTTGCCGACGTGTATATCATCTTCGCCAAAGTGGATGGCGAGAAGTTCTCCGCGTTCATCGTGGAGCGCACGTCGCCCGGTTTCCAGAGTGGCGCCGAAGAAAAGAAGATGGGCATCCGCGGTTCTTCCACCACGCCGATCATTCTGAACGACTGCCGGGTTCCCAAAGAGAACCTGCTGGGCGAAATTGGCAAAGGCCACGTGATTGCCTTCAACACTCTCAACATCGGCCGCTACAAGCTGGGCGCTGGCGTTGTGGGCGGCGCGCGCAACTCGCTGAACAACGCAATCGGATATGCGAAGCAGCGCAAAGCATTCGGCAAGACGCTGTCCGAGTTCGGCCTGATCAAAGAAAAAATAGCCAATATGGCAGCCAGCATCTTCACCGGAGAAGCAATGTCGTACCGCACCGTGGGGATGATTGATTCTGCCATGGCGGAAATCGACAAGAACTCGCCCGACGTCTACAAGCAGACGGCCAAGAACATTGAGGAATACGCGGTGGAGTGCTCCATCCTGAAGGTCTTCGGATCGGAGATGCTCGACTACGTTGTGGACGAGACGGTGCAGATCTACGGCGGCTACGGATTTGTGGAGGAATATCCGGCGGAGCGGGCGTACCGCGACTCGCGTGTGAATCGCATCTTTGAAGGGACGAACGAAATTAACCGCATGATCATTACCGGTTGGCTGCTGAAGCGGGCCATGAGCGGACAGCTCGCGCTGATGCCGGCAATTAAAAAGCTGACCGATGAGATTATGTCGGGCCCGAGCAGTGGCGAGCCGCTGGAAGGAGCGCTGGCGGCGGAGCGCACACTTGTGGCCAACGCCAAAAAAGCTGCCCTGATGCTGGCCGGGGCTGCGTCACAGAAGTACATGATGGCCATCGCCGACCAGCAGGAAATCCTGGCAGCGATTGCCGACATGGTGATTGACATCTTTGCCATGGACTCAGTCGTCCTGCGCACGCAGAAGCTCATCGAGCGCCAGGGCGAGGCGAAGTCTCAACTCGCCATCGCCATGGCCCAGGTCAGCCTGGCAAGACACATGGATCGTCTGGAAGCGGCCGGACGCAAGGTTGTCGCCGCCGTTGCAGAAGGAGACATGCTCCGCACGCAACTGGTAATTCTGCGGCGGCTGTTTAAATATGAGCCGTTCAATACCATTGCTCTTACGCAGAAGATTGCGAATCGGGTGATGGAAGCCGGCAGGTACGTGACCGCGTAGGCGAAGATTGAAATTTGTTGCTCCCTGCTTGCCAATCGGCGGGCAGGGCTTTTTCGTTTTCTCACATCCAAATCCGCGTGAGCGCGCGAATCATTTCCGCCCGTTGCGGCCAGTTTCGAATCAAGTCTTCAGCCTTGCCGGAAACGTAATCCTCATAGTCAAACCCCGGTGACATCGTGGTGCCGAGCAGCGCAAACGCTCCACCTTTTTTTAGCCGTGCGCCTTGCCACACCCCGCCCGCAACCACGTGCTGCAACGTCATCCCCGCCGGGATATCAGCCCCAAGCACAATGACCTCGGACGAGCCATCGGCATGCAACTGCAGCATCTCCACAGGGTCTCCGAGATAGAAATGAAAGATCTCATCGCCGGGCAGGCGGTGCATTTCGGAAAAGGCTTCGGCAGTCAGCAGATAAAAGATCGCTGTGGTCAGGTTTCGCTGCCCAGCAGCCGAGGTCAAGGTTGCAGCCGAGCGATAGGTTTCAGCAAAGAAGCCGCTCTCTTTGGGATGGGGCTGAAGTTGAAGCAGCGATATGATTTCGTCAACGGTCATCTGATTCAGAGCGTATACGATTCAGGATACCCGAACGCCGAGCCAGCCAGAGACCACATTATTTAGTGAAGCTTCCGCGCTTGCGTAGACATCTGAACGTCATGGCTACCACGACGACAACAAACACGGAGTGCGCCCGCATTGCAAGCCAGCTTCGCAGTGTTTTTGAACGTGAAGCGTGGCATGGACCGTCGCTGCGCGAGCTGCTGAGCGATATTACTTCCGAGCAGGCGAAAGCGCGTCCTCTTGCAGCCGCACATTCCATCTGGGAACTCGTGCTGCACATCGAGGTCTGGACGAGATATGCGCGCGAGGCGATGCATGGCAGGCCGATTCCGGCATTCGTCGAGAACATGCCGCCCGAACAGAATTGGCCATTGATCAATGACTCGACGGCTGCCGGATGGAAAGCGGCGACGGACAAGGCGTTGCGTGCGGGAAGTGATCTGGCCTCAGAGATTGAAAGCTTCGGCGATGAGCGTTTGCGCGAGACGGTTCCGGGACGATCTTACGATTTTGAACGGCTGCTTCGTGGCAGCGTTCAGCACTGCGTCTATCACAGCGGACAGGTTGCAATCCTGAAGAAAGCGCTGCAAACGCCTTCGTAAATGCCCTGTTGAACAGTCTCAAGCCTGGGTGGATCGCTGGCAATCAATAGGTGATGGCTTGAGGGCTCAACTTTTGCTGAAAACACGCGCAGTCATTTCCTGCGCAGGAGCTCCGCCCGTCATCTGCTGAGCGATGACGAGTTCACGGGCCGCAGGACGCAACGCCGGCCACTTCAGGCCGAAGAGGACGCCTCCCACCGCACCAATAATCCCGCCCATGGCGACCGTCCACGGCGCGCCGATCTTGTGGGCCACACTTCCGGCCAGCAGAGCGCCGAAGGGCGCCATCCCCATAAACATCATGGAATACACCGCCATCACGCGGCCGCGAAGCTGGTCAGGAACCATGCTCTGGATCAGCGTGTTGGATGAGGCCATCTGCACCATGACGAAGAATCCGGCGGGAACCAGCAGCAGGGCGGAAAGCCACATGACTCGAGAAAAAGAAAAGGCGATCAGCGCGACGCCAAAGCTGGAGCACGCAACTGCCACCCATCGACCCAGTCCGCGAAGACTTTTTTTCATCGCCAGGGTAATGGCCCCGCCAAGCGCGCCCAGACCGGAGCAGCCCATCAGCAGTCCCAGAGCTGTCGCGCCGCCATGCAGGATATCTTCAGCAAAGATGGGCATGAGTACGGCATACGGCATGGCCGTAAAGCTCACCAGGCCAAGCAGAATCATCAGCGCGTGAATCGGGCGATTTTTGATGACGAACTTGAACCCTTCAATGATGTTTTCCAGGGGCGAGCCTTCAATGCTGAGGCGCGGCCGCTGAATGCGCATCATGAGCAGGCCCGTAATCACAGCGATAAAGCTCACGGCATTGGCAAAGAAACACCAGCCTTCGCCAATGGCGGCAACCACAATTCCCGCCACAGCAGGACCAACCACGCGGGCGCCGTTGAACATGGAGGAGTTCAGCGCGATGGCGTTCACCAGATCGTCGCGCGAGACCATGTCGACCAGAAACGCCTGGCGTGCCGGAATGTCAAAGGCGTTCACTACGCCCAGCAAGGCCGCGAGCACCATCAGTTCCCAGACTTTAATTCGATGAGTGAGTGTAAGGCCGGCAAGAATGAAGGCCAGCACCATCATGCAGGACTGGGTAGTGACAAGAATAGTGCGGCGATTGTAACGGTCCGCGACGGCGCCGCCGATGGGAGCCATAAGGAACACGGGAATCTGGCTGGCGAAGGCCACCGTGCCCAGCAGTAGGGCCGAGCCGGTGAGCCGGTACACGAGCCATGATTCCGCCACCTGGTCCATCCAGGTGCCGACGAGCGAAATCAATTGTCCGGAAAAGAAAAGCTGGTAATTGCGATGGCGCAGGGCCCGCAGTGCGCTGGGCCACTTCGATCTTGGTGGTGCGTCTGGAGCGATATCAGCCATTCGGATCAGAAAACTTGGATGCAAAGCGCGCGAAACCACATCGCGCTACACAGAAATATCTTAATTCAAGGTAATTACGTGGAAACACCTCGCTCAATCAGCGCCAGCTCACCTTAATTTTCTCTAGGGCGCGTTTTTTCTGCAATCTCCGTACTGTTGCTTACGCAAATGAGGTATGTTGATACACACCAGCTTCAACCTGGAAAAACAAAATTTACCCTCGAACCAGGAGTGTACGTGATCAAGAAATTAGCTGTGTCTCTGATGTTCCTATTTGCCCTGTCAGCTATTAGCAGCGGCTTCGCGCAATCCCTCACCAGCACAGCCATCGCCCAAGTCGGCCCTGGCCCTTCATCTCAGGACGTTGCCCATGACATTGGCCCTCAACTGATTCACAGCGTCCCCACGGATTTGGTCGATGCCGATCTCGGCAACAATGCCAACGCCATTGCCGGAAATCCCGGAGGGGTGCAGGGCGTGATTTCAGTGCCCAATTTCACCCGCTCTTTCTCCTTCAACGGCCAGACGTTCCCTTTCACGATGCTGGGCAACGATCCCTCACTCGGGCATATCACCACCGTGCCAGCCAAGATAGTGGCGGTATCCCTCAACCTGTTGAACCCTGATGGCACCACCCTGGCGGTGGTGGATGCCGGTGAATTTGAGCAGCCGGTGCTGAACTCTCCCAATTTCCAGCTCTTCAAGTATGAGCACAGCAGCCAGCCCGTCCAGTTTGCCGACGCGGTACAGCGGGCCGAATTCTTCAGCAACATTCCTCCTGATCCCAACTGGCACACTGAACTCGCTCCGAGTGTGGTAGACCGCATTACCATCACGGTGCCGAAATTCGTGACCGTGATCAGCGGCGGCCAGCCCGTGCAGGCTTTGAACTATCAAACCGGAGTATTGCCTGACGGACACCGTTTCGTGCTCATGCTGAACCTCTTCTTCAACCAGCAACTCGGGGTTATCGTGAACAACGAAATTGATGGGAATAACTTCACTACCAATGACATCAACATCACGTTGTTCCCGAATACATTCCTTTTTTCGTTCAACCGCGCCAATCCGCAACAGCGTGGAAGCTGCTGTACCCTTGGTTTCCACACTTTCTTTACCGATCGCGCCACGCCGGAGCATCGCTGGGTGGTGGACTATGCGAGCTGGATTTCTGCCGGGCTGTTTGGCGGGGGATTCGAGGACATTACGGCTCTGAGCCATGAGCTTTCCGAGACGTTCAATGATCCTTTCGTGAATAACATTGTGCCGCGTTGGCAGTTCCCAGGCGAACCGGGCGTGTGCCAGGGCAATCTTGAAACCGGTGATCCGGTGGAAGTACTCGCGAACGCCGTATTCCCAGTTACGTTGAATGTAACGGGGCAAAACGTAACTTACCACCCACAGACTGAGGCGCTACTGCAGTGGTTCGCGCAGACTGTGCCCTCCAACGCGCTTCATGGCGCGTACAGCTATCCGGACACCACAGCGTTAACGGCGCCGGCGACGCTGTGCCACTAAACTTGGAAGAATGGTTAAAGAAATGGCGGGATCCATGAGGATCCCGCCTTATTCTTTGGGTTGAGAATCAACCTACTGCAATGCGGCCAATGCGTTAATGCGTCCTTTGCCTGATTGCGGATCAGCGCCAGGCGCGAGAATGTCGTCCGCGCTCTGCTCGATGCGGGCCTTCAACTCCGCCGGCGACATGTGGCCGAACTTGCCGACAATCAACGCTGCTTCACCAGCAACATGAGGCGCAGCCATGGATGTGCCGGTGGCAAAGAAGTAGAGGTTGGAGTTACCGATTTTGCCGCCGGGACTGAGCACAAAATCGAAGACGAAGCAGTTAGAAACGATAACTCCCACCTGACATAGCTGGTTCGTCGGCGTAAATACACCGTCTCCGCCAGGAGCGGCAACGTTGATTACGGATTGGCCGAAGTTACTGTACGAAGCCAGGCGGTCGAACACCGCCGGGGGGTTAAAGCCGAAAACACCGAAGCCGATTGGCCCCGTGGCAGAGACAGCCATGCCGTTGCCGGACTGCGCGGGAACGGAGAAGACGCGGCTGTTCAGATCCAGAGCTTCATTGCCTGCAGCGCTTACTACCAGGGTGCCATTGGCAGTGGCATGATTTACAGCGCGGTTCAGCGCGGCAATCAGTTGGCCTGTGCCGCCGGCGGGACCGTTGGCTCCGCCTGCATTGTTGCGATCGAACGTGGCGCCCAGGCTCATGTTGATCACATCAGCATGCACCAGCGGGCCTGAAGCATACTCGAGCCCTGCAATGATCGATGCAAATGAACCGCTGCCGGAGTTGCGCAAAACCTTCACTTCTACGAGTTCAGCGTTAGGAGCCACACCCTGTGTGCCGATGCCGTTAATTGGGGCCGCGACAATCCCGGCGACGTGAGTAGCGTGACTAAAGGTTCCATTGGAGGGGAAGACGAAACTTGGCTCCGTCGGCACGAATGAGGTGCTCAATGCCAGGTTGAGGTTGGGCGCGATATCAACGTGGCTGGCGACAATGCCGGTATCCAGAATGGCCACGCGAGCGCGAGTCACACCATTGCCGCGATCACCATTGTCCGCGGTCTGGTCTGCGTGAATCTGGTGAAGGTTCCATTGGTCAGGGCTGAAAGTTTCATGGTTTGCCAGCGGCAGGGGTGAAGATGCAGCTACGGGAGCAACCGCTGAGTCGTCCAACGGCACACCTGAGTTCACGGTTGCTTCGCTCGGGGAAATCCACTGGACCTCCTGGTCCGGAGTGACAGACTGCACGCCGGAGAGCGCCGCCGCTTGGGCGGCGAAATTAGGATCGCTCGATTGGGCTATGACAATGCCGATCCCGTCGTATTGAGCAATCACGCTGGAGCCAAGCGCCGAGGCAAAACTGGTGCTGCCCGCGCCCTGGCCCTTGGCCATGATCACATAGGTTTTCGTTTGCGCCTGCGCGAGCACTACGCAAGCAGAGAGCACAACAACAGCGAGGGGGGAGAGGGTTCTTTTCAACATCTCTTGTTGACTCCTTATGATTTGCAGCTGTCCTTATCAGGACGGTTGAGTTGAGGGTCTGCCGGGCAACGTGAACTTAACGTTCCATGCGGGCTCACAATTGCTGAGCGCTCAAATTTTGTGGATCACAAACTTTTCGGTTTCGTCGAGCCATGCTGCTGTTTTGAAGTAGGAGGTTCCACCAACAAAGCAGCAGAATCTGGTAGGGAGAATACCAGAGGATTAGGTAATTAGACCTATGTTTTTATGCGGATTATCT
>DATNDP010000187.1:0-15604 GCA_035553195.1 Candidatus Acidiferrales bacterium | reverse complement strand
GGGTGGTGACATTGTGGAGATAATTGACATACAACCGGTCGCCGAGTAGAGAAAACTCCTGGATGGCATCCTTCTGTTCCGGAACAATCTCGCGCCAATGTTCACGTTCGGGATGATGAAGGTCAATTTTCAGAATGCGATAACGCGGTGCTTGCCAGTCTGTACTAACAACCAGTGCGTCAGCCGCAAATTGAACATCGAAATGCGAGCTTAGACCGGTGATCAACGGCCGGAATTGGCCATTTTTCTCCGACAGGTTCTTGAGATAGAGCTCATTACTGGCCCATCCTTTGCTGACCACGGCGATTAGGTAGCGCCCGTTACGGGAAGCAATGGGATCAACCCAGGTGTCGGGGCCGTAGCCTTTGCCGAACAGTTCGAGATCGGAGCCAGGTTTTGTTCCCAGTTTGTGAAAATAAATGCGCTTGCCTGTGTTACGGTCGCTCTTGGAATAGAAAAAACCTGAACCGTCCTTCTTCCAGGCAAAGTTCAGATAAAATCCGCGCGGCATCACGTCGGCAAGGTCATGGTGCGTTTGGAGATCAAGGATATGCAGCTCCGTTTCGTCTTCACCGCCGTGCCGCAGGCTGTAAAGCACGAGTCGGGCATCCTGGCTGGGAAGGTATGTTCCGATCGAGATGGTGTGGTCGGGACTGAGAGGAAGCGGATTCAGCAGGAGCTCGTCTTTGCCATGAAGCCCCTTGCGGCGGTACACCGTCCATAGATCCTGGCCTGCGCCGCGACGGGCAAAGAAGTAATAGCCGCCCTCAAGATACGGCTTTCCCACGGAATCGTGGTTTGTCATCGCCCACAGCCGTTGAAAAGTAGCCTGGCGACCCGGCAGCCCGTCCAGCATTGAATGGGTGTAGGAGTTCTCCTGTTGCAGCCACTCCCGTGTCTCTGGGCTCTGCTGGTCCTCAAGCCAGCGGTAGGGATCGACGATTTCGACACCATGAATCAGCTCTTTCACGTTGTCCTGGCGCGCGACCGGAGGCGCCGGATCTTTGGCCTGTGCTGAACACATGGAGGCGATAACGATTAGCAATGCGGGAAGATAAATCACTCTGTGACTCTGTGTGGCGTGGTGCATTTTGCTACCTCGTCAGGATTTCCGGTTAAAGCACTAACTCTCTGTCTTGACGGCAATAGGTCACGCGCTTTCAATTACCAGACTGTTCCGCCGGAACCGGCACCTTCTTCTCGCCTTTCAGCTCGGCCGCGGTTTGCAGAATGTTGCGCGTCGAGAATGCTTTGAAGAATCCCCAGCTACCATATTTCTCCTGGAGCTGCGGCAGCACTGCATCCACCACCTGCTGGCCGGATTTGCCTTCTGCCTGCGCTTTGGCTACGGCATCGCGCAGGAAAATCAGGTAGTCATGAAAGTCGCGTACATCCTGCGGTGTTGCGATGTCACCATGGCCGGAAACGAACGTCGCAGTGGGATGCTCCTGCAGCAGAGTATCAAGCGATTTGATCCATGCGTCGGTGGTTGCGTCGATCAAATTGGGCAGGTGCTTTTGCCAGACCAGGTCGCCGCCAAAGACGACATTAGCGTCGGGAATCTCCACGACGGAATCGCCGCCGGTATGGCCCAGCATGTAGCGCACGTGAACCACGCGAGAGCCCAGATAAATATCAACGGCCTTGGTATAGACGAGATCCGGTGGAACGAGCGCTTCAACACGTGCTTTGGCTTCCGGTTTAGGGTTGGGGCCGAAGAACTTCAGGTTTTCCGTATGCAGCCATCCGGGGAGGTTGCGTTGCGCCACAATGGTCGCCCCTGCCTGCGCAAACACGGCATTGCCTCCGGTGTGATCGAGGTGATAGTGCGTATTGACTACGAATTTGACGGGCAGGTTCGTGACCTTGCGAATCTCTGCGAGCAGTTCCTTGGCCGGCGCTACGTCCTCAAACGTATCCACGACCAGAACGGCGTTATTGCCAATGATGAACCCGGCATTGCTTCCTGCTTTGCTGCCATCGCCGCTCACGGCGGCATAAACGCCCTCCGCCAGCTTTTTGACTGTGAAGTCCGGATTGTCAGCCGCAAAAGAGAATGAAGAGAGCAATATCCACGAGCAAAGGATTGCAACCAGTCTGGATTTCATGCGGGAGATGTTAACAGAGAGGTTGACGGACGCGCCAAAATTGCCGATGAACGGAATCCGATCCGCTGAGCGGACATTTGTTTCCGCAAACGACAATTGATATCTTGTTGAGTCACAGGCGCTCTGGGCTTTTCCGGCGAGCACTGCGAGCGGCACTGCACGCCCCAGGCCAGAGCCGAAATCCATGCATCGCCCAATGGCGTACTTCTAGGGAAGCGAGTACTGCGCGTGTCCGGCACGCAAGTGTCCAGTCAAAAAGACGAGGTGGCCCTGATCGCGCGCATTCGCGAGGGCGACGAGAGCGCCATGGCTGACGTCTATGACCGACATTCCGGAATCGTCTATGCCGTAGCGCTGCGCGTGCTCGGCAATACTAGTGCGGCCGAAGACGTGGTGCAGGAAGTCTTCCTGCAGCTCTGGCGCAACCCTCAGGCCTTTAATGCGGACCGGGGAAGGCTTGCGCCGTGGCTGGCGGTCATCGCACGAAATCGCGCCATCGATCTGCTGCGAAAGCGCCCGATGGAAGAGGATATCGCCGAGCTGCCCATCTCGACTGGAGTGAACCTGGAAGATCAAGCCGCCGCGCGCATTGCTGTCAGCAAGGTTCGGGGAGTTCTGGCACAGCTCCCCCAAGACCAACGCAGGCTGCTGGAGATGGCTTTTTTTGAAGGCATGACGCATACCGAGATTGCCGGCAAGACCGGCGAGCCGCTGGGAACCGTGAAAACACGCATCCGCTCCGGCCTGCTGGCGCTGAGAAAAGCATTCACATGAAGGACCACACAGAATACGCAGATTCGCTGGCGCTCTATGCCATGGATGCGCTCGATAATGAGCGCGAAAGGGCAGAGCTGCGCCAGCATCTGGGCTCCTGCGGTGAGTGCCGCCGCGAACTGGAGGCGCTGCGTAGCGACGTAGCATTGCTGGCGCTTTCCGCAGCGGGCCCGCAACCTCCGCAACGCTCACGCGAGCGCTTGATGCAGGCCATAGCCGCAGAGCCTCACCACGTGCACAAAGTGAAGACGCGGTTTGTTCTGGGCCGGCTGCAGCCACACTGGCTCAGAGTGGCTCCAACGGTCGTTACTGTCCTGGTGCTGATTGCCTGCGTGGCCCTGGTCCGCGAAAACTTGCGTCTGCGCACCACACGCGACCGCCTGGCGCACGAACTGATGCAGCAGAACAGTGAGTTTGCTCTGGCGCACGAGGTTATGCAGATGATGCAAGACCCCAGCCTCCCCCGCATGACACTCGTGTCTGCCAAGACGGCGCCTCAACCGCAGATCAAGACGATTTACCAGCCGCGGAAAGGTCACGTTCTGCTGATGGCCAACAACCTTCCTCAACTGCCTGACGACAAGGTGTATGAGCTCTGGCTCATGCCTTCGAGCGGGGCTGCGCCGATGCCGGCGGGGACTTTTTCTCCTGACCAGAAGGGCAGCGTTCTCATGCTGCACGCGATGGAAGATGGCGCGGTTGAGGCCAAGGCGTTCGCGGTAACGATTGAGCCGCGTGGCGGCAGCCGGGCCCCAACCATGCCGATTCAGTTCGCGCCCGCGGGATAAACCTAACCACAAAGGACGCGAAGGCTCACGAAGAATCGAGCTGAGCTAAACCGTGGTTGAGTTCGCACTCGTAATATGTGAGCCGCCCGTTTTTTTACGCCGTAACACCTGCCCGATTTTTTATGTTGACATCTTTATGCGTAGTATTGAATATTTATACATTGCATTGAATAAATATTCGTCATGGCCAAATTAGCGCGACAGCAAGTTATTCTCGAACTCGCCCACGATGGGCCCCTGCCCAACCAGCAGGAGCTGTGCAAGGTGCTTGCACGGCGCGGGTTCCAGGTGACGCAGGCCACGCTCTCGCGCGACATCAATGAATTGCGTTTCGTGAAAACGCCAGAGGGTTACATTCTGCCCAACGGCGATGGACCCGCCGAGCCTATGCCGGCGGTTTCTCGCGTGGTACGGGAGTTCGTGCGGGAAGTTCGCCGCGCCCAGAACCTGCTGGTGATTAAAACCATCCCCGGCAGCGCGCAGCCCGTGGCGGTAGCGATTGATGCCGAGGGCTGGGACGACGTCGTGGGCACGGTCGCAGGCGATGACACCATACTGATTATTTCCGGGAACAACAAGAAAGCAAGGCAGCTCCAATCCCGATTAGAGGGAATGCGAGCCTGATGCCCGCGCACGTCCAACCCGCTGTAGTCGGGGCCACCGGCTACGCCGGCTTCGAGCTGGCGCGTCTGCTTTACCGGCATCCGCAGGTGAAAAAGCCTGTGCTGTACACGCGTGACGGTGAAGGCGGCGCCCCGGCACAGCTCGACGAAGTCTATCCCCATATCAGCGGCAACGGCGGCTTTCCTCTGGAAAAGTTCTCCTGGGAAGCTCTGCAGGACAAGGGCGTGAACGTGCTCTTTCTCGCCACGCCGCACGAGTTCTCGCGCGAGTGCGTTCCGGAAGCCATGAACCGCGGCTTGCAAGTGGTGGATCTGAGCGGGGCATGGAGATTGGCGAACGCGAATTCGCGCGCTGTTTATGATTTCCATGACCACGATGCAGAGGCCGTCGAGCAACTCACGGCACAGGCTGTTTATGGCATTCCGGAACTCCATCGCGAGCGGCTGAAGGATGCGTCCCTGGTTGCGAATCCCGGGTGCTATCCGACATCCATCATTCTTGCTCTTGCGCCGCTGGTCGGCGCCGGTTTGCTCGACTTGGAGCACGGGATTGTGTGCGATTCCAAGTCGGGCGTATCAGGCGCGGGAAAACAGCCCACGCAGAAGACGCATTTTGTGGAAGTGGCGGAGAACCTGTCTGCATACGCGGTCTTCAACCACCGCCACACCGGCGAGATCCTGGAGCAGCTTGGCCTTGGCGAGGATCAACTGATTTTTACACCGCATCTGCTGCCCATCCCGCGGGGCATTCTATCGACCATCTACGTGCGCTCAACGACCCCAATGCAGGGCGGGGAAGTTCTCGATTGCATGCGCAACTTCTATTCGGGCTCGCGTTGGGTGCGGATCTTTCCCGAAGGGAAGCTGCCGCAGATTCAGTACTCGCTGCACACCAACTACTGTGATATCGGCTTTACTCTGGCGCCGGACCGGCGGCGGATGGTGATCGTCTCCTGTCTGGACAACCTGCTGAAAGGCGCGGCGGGGCAGGCCGTGCAGAACATGAATGTAATGTTCGGATGGAATGAGGAGGAGGGCCTGCAATGAAAATTGTGGTCAAGCTCGGCGGAGCAACTCTGGAAGACGCAGCGCTTCTGCAGCGCGCGGCAATCGCAGTCAAGCAATTGTCAGCCGAGCATCAGGTGGCGGTTGTTCACGGCGGCGGGGCCGCGCTCACCCGCCTACTGAGCCAGATGGGCAAGACCAGCGAGTTCATTGACGGGCTTCGCGTCACCGATGCCGAGACGCGCGATTTTGCCGTGATGGTGCTGGCCGGACATATGAACAAAAAACTCGTGGCGGCGCTCTCCGCTGTGGCACAACCAGCGGTGGGCATGTGTGGCGGTGATGGGATGGCTTTTCGTGCTCGCAAAAAAGCCCCCAATGGACACGATCTGGGTTATGTCGGAGAAATCTCGGCAGCCGACCCGCGCTGGATTGAAACCATCTGGCAGCACGGTTGTGTGCCCGTGATCTCCAGCGTCGCTCTGGGCAGTGATGGCCAGTATTACAACGTGAACGCCGACCAGATGGCTTCAGCCTGTGCGGTGGCGTGCCACGCCAACGCGCTGATCTTCCTGACCGACGTTCCCGGCGTGAAAGGCGCTGACGGCCTGGTAATTCGCTGGCTGAACCTGGGCACCGCCGCGGAGTTGACGCATCAATCCGTGATCCAGGGCGGCATGCTTCCTAAACTTGAAGCTTGCCGCAACGCTCTGTTGCATGGCGTGAACCGTGTGCGGATTCTGCCCGCTGCGCAGGTGGAAATCCTGCCCGAGTTCTATTTCTCAAAGATCGAGTCTGGAACGGAGGTGCTGGTAGCGTGAGCCTGGAGCAGGCAAAGAAACTCGAGAGCAAACTCTTGCTGGCGACGTATGACCGTTACCCGGTGCTGCTGAAGAAAGGCCGGGGGGTGCATCTTTACGACGATCGCGGCCGAAAGTACCTCGACTTCCTGAGCGGCATCGGCGTGAATGCGTTGGGCTACGCGCACCCGGCAATTACCAGGACCATTGCGCAACAGGCGAAGCTGCTTGTCCATACCAGCAATCTCTTTTATCACGAATATCAGGGCAAACTCGCGGCTGCCCTGACAAAGATCTCCGGCATGGACCGGGCCTTTTTCACCAACAGCGGCACTGAAGCATGGGAAGCGGCATTGAAAGTTGCTCGTGCCTACGCGAAAGCGAATGCTCCGGCAGATGCGGAACCCAAGTGGCGCATCCTTGCCCTGGAGCATGCATTCCATGGCCGCACCTTTGGCTCGCTTGCGACCACCCATAAAGAGAAATATCGCACGCCCTTTGCTCCAGTTCTCCCGGGCGTGGAGTTTGTGAAGTTCAACGACGTCGCTGACCTGGAGCAGAAGTTTGATTCGACAGTCTGCGCCATTGGATTTGAGTTCGTTCAGGGAGAAGGCGGGATCCGGCCAGTGAGCAAGGAGTTCGCTCAGAAAGCCCATGAGCTTTCGCGCACGCACGGTGCGTTGCTGATTGCCGATGAAATCCAAAGCGGTCTGGGACGCACGGGACAGTGGTTCGCCTACCAGCATTACGGCATTCAACCGGATCTAGTCACAGTGGCCAAGCCTCTTGCTGGAGGCTTGCCACTAGGAGCGCTGCTCGCCAGTGAAAAAGCCTGCGGGTGTATTCATCCCGGCATGCATGGGACCACCTTCGGGGGAGGGCCGCTCGCCTGCAGCGTTGCACTGCAACTGATCCAAACGCTCGAACAGCAGAAGTTGCTCAAGCATGTGCGCAAGATGGGCGATTACCTGCTCAACGGCTTGGAGAAATTACAGAAGAAACACTCTGCCATCCGTGAAA
The DNA here is from genome assembly GCA_035553195.1 of Candidatus Acidiferrales bacterium. Classification (GTDB taxonomy): domain Bacteria; phylum Acidobacteriota; class Terriglobia; order Terriglobales; family Acidobacteriaceae; genus Angelobacter. The sequence goes on along the minus strand of DATNDP010000187.1, from coordinate 8,486 downwards.
TTCGCGCGCTCGGGCTCATGGTCGGCGTGGAACTTAAGTCCGCCGAGCTGGCCAAGACCGTTTTCCAGCAGATGCTCGAGCACGGTGTGATTCTGAACCGCACGGATGAAACCGTGCTGCGCTTTTTACCGCCGTTCATCATCAAGAAGCAGCACGTGGATGAAGTCTTGAAAACGCTCAACCAGGTCCTGAGCAAGAACACAGTACAAGTCGCCGGCATGGCGCAACGGAGGAATAAATAAATGATGCCAGCCAGAATGTATGACTTGAGCGCGATGGCCGCGCCATTGCACCAGCCAGTTGCCTGCCGGGACCTGGTTTCATGCCAGGATTTCTCTCCGGAAGAGACGCGGGCGCTATTCGAGCTGACCAACATCATCAAGCACCGGCCTGCAGATTTCCGCGGCGCTCTGGCGGGCAAGCAGCTCGTGCTCTTCTTCGAGAAGGCTTCTCTGCGCACCCGATTGACCTTTGAAGCAGGCATGGCCAGCCTGGGCGGGAGTTCGCTATTCATGGACCAGACGCGCTCGCGGCTGGGCGAACGCGAACCTGTATGCGATATCGCGCGCAACGTGGAGCGCTGGGTGGATGCCGTGGTGCTTCGCACGTACGAGCACTCGACCATCACGGAAATGGCGCAGAATACGCGCATTCCTGTGGTCAACGCGCTAAGTGACGTTGAACATCCCTGCCAGGCATATGCAGACTTCTTCACGTTGCAGGAGAAGTTCGGAGACCTCCGTACGGTGCACCTGGCTTACGTAGGCGATGGCAACAACGTGGCGCACTCGCTCATGCTCGCGGCGGCAAGTTTGGGGACGAGCATCTCTGTTGCCACGCCGAAAGGTTATGAGCCGGATTCGGGGATTACCGCTTTGGCAAAAAACATTGGCCGGACGACGGGCGCAATTATTGATATCACCAACAATCCAGCGGCCACTGTGACCGGCGCCAATGCGATTTACACAGACGTGTGGGCGAGTATGGGACAGGAAGACGAGGCAGCGGAGCGGAAGAAGATCTTTGCGCCGTATCAGGTGAACCATGAACTCTTTGCCCTGGCAGCGCCGGATGCATTCTTCATGCACTGTCTGCCTGCGCATCGCGGGGAAGAAGTTTCGGCGGATGTCATCGATTCGCCGCGCTCGATCGTCTTTGATCAGGCGGAAAATCGTATGCACGTGCAAAAAGCGATCCTGTTAATGCTACTGGGCAGCGGCATGGGCAGGGTTTCAACAAGGAGCAATCATGCGTGAAAAAGTAGTTCTGGCATATTCCGGAGGCCTCGACACCTCCATCATCATTCCATGGCTGAAGGAAAACTGTAACTGTGACGTGATCGCCATGATTGCCGATGTGGGCCAGGGTGATGACATTGATGCCGTCGTGGAAAAGGCTCACAAGACCGGCGCGGCCAAAGTGGTGGTCGAGGACTTGCGCGACGAATTTCTCAACGAGTACGTCTTTCCTGCCCTGCGCGCAGGCGCCGTGTACGAAGACAAGTATTTATTGGGAACGTCGCTGGCCCGGCCAGTGATTGCCAAGCACCAGGTTGAGGTTGCGCTGCGCGAGAACGCTACTGCGCTGGCGCACGGCTGCACCGGCAAAGGAAACGATCAGGTGCGGTTCGAGCACGCGTTTCAGGCGTTGGCTCCGGACCTCAAGGTGATTGCTCCGTGGCGCGAATGGGAACTGAAATCGCGCGAGGATTGCCTGGACTACGCCGAGAAGCGCGGAATCTCCGTTACTGCGAGCCGGGAGAAGATCCACAGCCGCGATCGCAACATCTGGCACCTCAGCCACGAAGGGGGCGAACTGGAAGACCCGGCCAATGCCCCTTATGAGAGCACATGGCAGTTGACCAAGTCGCCTCAGGAAGCTCCGGATCGGCAAGAGACGGTCACCATCGGGTTTGTGGCAGGCACACCGGTCTCGGTGAATGGACAAAATCTCGATTCCGTCTCTCTGGTCGAATTGCTGAATGAGATCGGCGGGCGGAATGCGATCGGCCGCGTGGACCTGGTGGAGAACCGGTTTGTTGGTATCAAATCGCGCGGCTGTTATGAGACGCCCGGCGGCACGCTGCTACTCACGGCGCATCGCGAGCTGGAAGCTCTGTGCCTGGAGCGCGATCTCAAACACTTCAAGCAGCACGTCGCGCTGAAGTACGCAGAACTGGTCTACTACGGTCTGTGGTTCACTCCGTTGCGCGAGGCGCTGGATGCATTCGTCACCGAGACGCAGAAAGACGTAACCGGAACAGTCACGCTGAAGCTCTATAAAGGGAATATCGGGCTGGCCGGACGCGAATCGCAGTTCTCGCTCTACCGGACTGACCTTTCTTCGTTCACCATGAGCGAAACTTACAACCAGAAAGATGCAGAAGGCTTCATTCGCATCCTCGGACTGCCGGCGCGCTCGCGGGCCCGGCTGAAACAGCCTCACGAGGTCACAAAGTGAAGATGTGGTCAGGCAGGTTCCGGCAGCCGCTCGATCCCAAATTCGAGCAGTGGCAACGGTCGTTTCCGTTTGACCAGAAGCTGCTGAGCTACGAACTCGCGGCGAGCCGTGCGCATGCCAAGGTTTTGCGCACAGCCGGAATCCTCTCTGGCGATGAGCACAACGCGATTGTGATTGGACTGCGGGAGATTGAGGCACGGGCAAAAGAGGACGCAAGTTTGCTCAACGACTCCGAAGCCGAGGACGTACATCATTTTGTCGAGAAGAAGCTGGTTGAACTGATCGGCGAAACGGGGAAAAAGCTGCACAGCGGACGCAGCCGCAACGAGCAGATTGCCACCGATCTACGCCTGTTCGTGCGCGACGCGATTGACCAGCTCAGACTTTCGCTGGCGGCATTCCTCGACGTGTTGCTCCAGCGCGCTGAAGAGCACAAAGCGGCGGTCATGCCGGCGTACACGCACCTCCAGCGCGCCGAGCCAGTTCTGCTGGCGCATTGGCTCCTTGCGTATTTCGAGATGTTTCAGCGGGATTCGGAGCGCTTGCGCGATTGCCGCAAACGTGTGAATGAGTGCCCCCTGGGTTCAGGCGCCATTGCGGGCGCGCCGCTGGCGCTCGATCGCAACATTGCCAGCCGTGAACTCGGCTTCCATCAGCCTACTGCCAACAGCCTGGACGCGACGAGTGATCGCGACTTCGTGATTGAATTCGTCAACGCAGTTTCTCTGCTGGGAGTACATCTGAGCCGGTGGGCAGAAGAGCTGATTCTTTTCGCCACTCAGGAATACGGTTTTATTCGGCTGCCGGAGCCGTACTCCACGGGCAGCAGCGCGATGCCGCAGAAGCAGAACCCAGACGCGCTGGAACTGATCCGCGGCAAGTCAGCGCGGCTGATCGGGTTGCAGGTGGCGCTCCTGACCGCGGTTAAGGGCTTGCCATTGGCCTACAACAAAGATATGCAGGAAACGCAGGAGCCGCTGCTCGACGCCGCTTCGACAGCGAGCGCCTGCATAGAGATCGCCTCCGGCTTCATGAGGCTTGTGGAGTTTAACTGCAAACGTATGCGCGATGCTTGCGAGAAAGGATTCATGAACGCTCTTGCGGCGGCCACGTATCTGGTGCAGCGCAGCGTGCCGTTTCGCCAGGCGCATGAGATCGTCGCTCACGCGGTGCAGAAATGTGTGGAAAAAGGCTGCAATCTTGATCAGCTTACGCTCGAAGAGTTTCGTACCCTAAGCCCGGCTTTTGAGAATGACATTTACAAGCAGCTAAAGCTCGAGGCCGTACTTGAATGTCATGATGTCGAAGGGGGCACGGCTACGAAGCGTGTCAAGAATGCGTTGCGTGCTGCACGCGCGCAACTCACGGCGCAGGAGGCGGCCCATGTTACGCACGCGTAGCGCCATCCTGCCGGACGTTGAGGCAATCCACACCATTATTCAGCCGTATGCGGAGAAGAACATTCTGCTGCCGCGCAGCCTTCCCGAGCTATGCGAGAACGTGCGTGACTTTGTGGTGGCCGAGCACAACGGCGAAGTTATCGGGTGTGGCGCTCTTCACCTGTACGGAATGCATCTTGCGGAGATACGCTCCATTGCTGTTTCGGAACCTGCCAAAGGCTTCGGCGCGGGCCGCAAGCTGGTGGAAGCGCTGATGAAAGAAGCGGAGCGTCACCACGTCACCTGCGTTTGCCTGTTTACGCGCATTCCGGAATTCTTCGGGCGTATGGGATTCACTGTGGCTACGCGCGAAGCCCTTCCAGACAAGATTTACAAGGATTGCCGGCACTGTCCGTTTCTTTACGCCTGCGATGAAATAGCCATGTTTCGCGGCGAGCTGCCAAAACAGACCGGCATTCGTAAAATCGAGCTTCCCATCCCACTGGTGAGGCTGGAAGCGTGAGCGTAATTCCTCCTCAGGGATTTCTGTTTTCAGCAAGTGTTGCCGGGATCAAGGCCAGCGGCAAGCCGGATTTAGCGTTGGCGCTCGCTCCGGAAGGCGCCACGGCTGCGGCGATGTTCACTCGCAATCAGATTGTCGCCGCGCCCCTGACGGTGGGGCGCAATCACCTCCGGATTTCCAGCGGACGCGTGCATGCCGTCATCGTGAACGCCGGCAATGCCAACTGCGCCACGGGTAAGCAGGGCATCAAAGCGGCACAAATGGTATGCCGACAAGTCGCGAAGCAATGCCGCATACGCGAACACCAGGTTTTTCCCTCGTCCACCGGCATCATCGGCGTGCCCCTGCCGGTGGAAAAGATTACGGCTGCGCTGCCGCGGTTGATCAGTTCAGCGCAGCCTGCAGGCGAAGCGCTGGATGCATTTGCCACAGCGATCATGACCACGGACACGCACCAGAAGATCGCCTCGCACTGCGTTACGTATCGAGGAACTAGTTCTACGCTGGTGGGAGTGGCCAAAGGCGCAGGCATGATCCATCCCAACATGGCGACTATGCTTGTCTATCTGTTCACCGATGTTCTGGCCACGCCGCGAGAACTGCAACGCTGCGTGAAAACTGCCGTGGATGAAAGCTTCCACAGCATTTCGATTGATGGCGACACCTCAACAAATGATACGGTCCTGCTCCTGGCAAGCGGCAAGAGCGGAATTTCGATGAAGGCAATTCGCGAGGAGTTTGAATCGGCTGTAGGCAAAGTGTGCCGCTCACTGGCGACTCAGATTGTCGCCGATGGCGAAGGAGTGAAGCACGTGGTGCGGCTGAAGATTGAACAGGCTCGTACGGCGGAAGAAGCTCGTCAGATCGCGCGGGTGATTGCCAACTCCTCTCTCGTGAAAACTGCATGGGCCGGAGCCGATCCTAACTGGGGAAGGGTGCTTGCCGCAGCGGGCTACTCCGGGGTGAAGATCAACCCGGAGCGGATCAGCATCTTCCTGGGCGAACAGCAGATTTGCCGTGACGGCGCCGCTCATCCTTTCGACACCCATGCAGCCCACCGATATATGTCGGAGCCGGCATACGACATCCGCATCACTCTTGGCGCTGGGGCGGCCAACGTTGACTTTCTCACCTGCGACCTCACAGAGGAATATGTCCGCTTCAACGGCGACTATTCCACCTAAACGGATTCAGCGTGTCGCACAAATCCGCTTTGATAGCCGATTATGTTGGGCACTATTCCTGCCGTAGCGCGATCATCGGATCCACCCGGCTGGCGCGACGAGCTGGTATGAAGCTTGCAAGTAATGCGGCCAACATCAAGATGCAAATCATCATGACAAAGGCGAGCGGTTCATCGCTTTGCACTCCTGTTACGAGGCGGCGGAGGGTTTGCGCGGCAAGAACGGCTGCTCCTGCTCCCAAGCCGACGCCGATGAGGATCATTTCCAGGCTCTGCCGTAGGATGAGCCACAGCACGGTGCCGGAACTCGCCCCCAGCGCCATCCGGACGCCGATCTCCGGCACCCGACGGTTCGTCAAATACGCTAGTACGCCGTAAACACCGATGCAGGCAAGCAGTAACGCGAGCAGAGCGAAGATGCCGAAGAGAAGCAGCAAAAAGCGTTGCTGGGAAAGGCTGCTCTGAGTCAATTGTTCTATAGTTCGAACTTCATACATCACCTGGTCGCCTGTCGCTCCGCGCACCGCTTGCCGCAAGGGCGCAAGCAGAGCCCAGGGATCAACCTTGGTTCGCACGGCAATGGACATAAGCTCCGACCAGCGACGGACAAACTTATCGGGAAGCTGGGCAAAGGTGTAGTAGAGCGTCGCACGCACCTTGGCTTGATCGTCCGCCGCGAGACCCCAATAGCGCACGTGACCTACCACACCCACCACGCGCGCTGGGTCAGAGCCCAAATCAAGCCATATGTATTTGCCGATTGGATCTTCTCCGGGGAAGGCCTGCTGCGCCATCACATCATCAATTACCACCACGCTTTCGCTGTCTGAGCGGTCTTGATCGGTAAAGAAACGTCCGCGCAGCAGTGGTATGCGCATTACGTTCAGGTAATCTGGAGTCACACTGTTGGCAAGCACGAACCGTTTTTCGTTTTCCGGAGGCTTGGCCGCGCTGGTGTAGTAGGGAACCTGATTGTTGCCCTCACGCATGGGCACGGTATCCACCAGGGCAACTGCCTGAACTCCCGGTATAGTGCGGACACTGTCAAGAGCTTGCTGCCACGCAGCGCGAGTCTTTGTTGGATTGGCCATGGTACTGGGATCAAGCGCCACGCGGCTGGCGAGCACGTTGTGAATGTCGAGCCCGGGATCGAGGGAGGACAGGCGCAACAGTGTCCGGCCCAGAATGCCCGCGGCCACCAACAGCACAACGGCAATTCCGATTTCAGAAACGACAAAAACGCTGTGTAGCCGTCGCGAACTGGTGGCCATCATGCGTGATCCGGCGCGCAGCGCCAGTTCCACGTGACGCACGGGAGCGCGAAGCGCGGGCGCGAGGCCAAAAAGAATGCTACTGAACAGGGAAACACTGAGAGCGAACAACAAGACGTGCCAGTCCAGTCTGACTTCTTCTGCTCGCGGCAGGCTGCCCGGCCAGAGGGCCACAAACGGATGCAGACCAGCGATCGCCAGCAGTAACCCGAGCGATCCTCCCGCCAAGCCAAGCACGGCGCTTTCTGTAAGGCACTGCCGAATCAATCGTCCGCGGCCGGCGCCAAGGGCTACGCGCATGGCCAGTTCGCGCTCTCGCGAAACGGCGCGCGCCAGCAACAGGCTGGCAACATTCACGCACGCGATGAGCAACACCAGACTGACTGCTGCAAAAAGCAGCCACAGTGTTGTGCGCGCGTCGCCCACTGCAGGACGTAAGGGCTCGGCAATAAAGGTGCGTCCATGATTTGATATGGGATACTCAGCTGCAAGGCGCCGGCCGATTACGGCCAGTTCACCCTGTGCTTCGGCCAGCGTGGCACCGGGATGGAGGCGCCCCCAGACGTCAAACCCGTGATACTTTTCACGATCTTGCATGTAAGAGGCGGTATTTTGTTCCACGGGTGTAAATATGTCGGGCTCTCCCTCGCCTTCCAGGTGAAATCCTGCCGGAGCAATGCCAACCACGGTGTAGGATTTTCCCTGATAGGTAAGCGGCGTTCCTACCGCTGTCGGCTTGCTACCGTAGAGCCGCTGCCATAAGCTGTAGCTGATGATCGCGACGGGTGCAGCGCCGGGCCGGTTGTCATCGGATGTAAATGTGCGTCCCCGGAAAAGATGAATGCCGAGCAGAGAAAACATGTTGGGCGAAACATCAAATCCATCCACATATTCGGCGTGATCTGCGACGCTTACTGTTCCTCCGCCATAACCAAGCACCATCAGATCCAGAGAATGAACATTGCGCTGGCAGTCAAGATAGTTGGGATAGCTGTACCCCCAGAGGTTGCCCCAGTGGTTTGACCAATCTGTTTTCTCCCGCAGCCGGAGAATCCGGTCAGCGCTGGCGTACGGCAGCGGCTTGAGTAGGACTCCGTTGATCACTGTGAACATTACTGTGGTCGCGCCTACACCCAGCGCCAAGGTGATCAACGCAACTGCAGCGAAGCCGGGTTTCTGCCGCAGCATGCGAAGCGCATAGCGAACATCTTGTAGCAGATCTTCGAGCCACCGCGTACCGCGCGCATCGCGGCATTGTTCCGTAATTTGTTGTGGCCCTCCGAAGGCAAGCCGCGCCATTCTGCCGGCCTCTGGGGCGGAGTAACCCTGTTCGATTAATTCGGCTACCTGCTGCTCGAGATGGAAGCGGAGCTCCTTGTCCAGTTGCTGGTCCATCTGCTTGCGTTTCAAAAGGCGCGTCCACCAGCTCATTGCGTACCTCCTTCAGCCAGATCGAGCACCAGGCCAATCGCTTCTGCGAGCCGCTGCCAGCTTGCCGTTTCCGCTTCGAGCTGAGCGCGGCCTTTGCGCGTGAGACGATAGAACTTGGCCTCGCGTCCAGTCTCAGTCTGCTTCCAGTCTGCGGCGAGAAGGCCGCGATATTCGAGGCGATGCAGCGCGGGATAAAGCGAGCCTTGAGGCACTTGAACGACATCGCGCGATACCTGTTG
>DATNDP010000186.1:0-5056 GCA_035553195.1 Candidatus Acidiferrales bacterium | reverse complement strand
GAGCGCGTATTTGTCCTGCACGTAAGGATAAGCGTGGAAGGAGATGGCGCTCACATCATAGAAACCTTCCATGGCTTTGCGATTGAGCGTCTCAATGTCCGTGAGCGTATGAGTAAACTTCAGGCCGGGCACGCGGACCTTGTTGGTGGCCAGCGCGTAGAACATGAACGCGTCATCGGAATCCGGGCTGTGAGCCACGGTGATTTCGCGAACCTGAGGGATGACAGACGGAAGTGACATATCAAGAAGATCCTGCGACCATCGTTCCGGAGTTGTGGCCTGCTTTGAAAGCAAAAATTTTGGCCACAAATAAATTTACAACAGCAAAGCTCTGTAGAGAGTGGCCGGGAAGAAACTTTTCGAGACTAGCTGCTACCTGGCTTTTTCCACGGGCTCGTGATCCGCATGGAGCTCGCCCAGGGAGTGCTGCGAAGGCTGATGAGCGGGACGCCGCAGGTGCCAGCGCAAACGCCAGAGCATGGCGACAATCGCAATCACAATGGCCGAAAGCGACGCCACCAGGAGTCCATACAATATCCTCATCAGCACAGCGCTAGGATATCAAAAGCGCGCCAGCCGCGGGCCCGTGAAAAGCGCCTAGACGCCTACGGGGAAAGGCTTAGTGTGAGGCTCGCGATGCACTGAGCGCCGCTCAAACCTGCCCTGCAGCAATGACATAAATCCCGTGTACCAGTAGCCGATCACGAACAGCAGCAGAAAGGGGATGGTCCAGTAGTTCTGGCTGCTCATGGCATACCAGCACATCATCACGAAGTAGCCTCCCACCAGAAGCTCCAGCCAGGGAACGATGCCGAGCCGCCGGCGGTATTTCTGCCCCATCGCCTTATCAGCCTTCGATTGCACGCGGTACTTGGGCGTGCGCTTGAACGACGACTTAATGCCGAACAATGCCTCCATTACCGCTCGTGTATTGGTGAGCGTGAGGCCGATGCCGAGCGACATCAGGAACGGCAGATAGAGGAACGTCCGCGGCCAGCGGCGCGGGAAGAGTTCCTTCTGCGAAACCAGATAGAAGCTGGAAATCGAGAAAGTGGAAGCCAGAAACAGCGGCAGGTCGATCAGCAGCATCTGGAACCAGCCGCCAAACGAGCGGATGATCATGGCCGGCAGCAGCAGCGTGGAAAGCACAATCATCAGCGGGTAACTGATGTTGGCCGTGAGGTGGTAAAAAGCCTCTATCTTCACTCGCCAGGAAACCTTGCTGCGGAAGACCAGAGGAAGAACTTTCTTGCTGGTCTGGATGAGGCCTTTGGCCCACCGCGCCTGCTGGGTTTTGAATGCGGTCATCTCAATCGGAAGCTCCGCCGGGCACTCGATGTCCTGAACATACTTGAACTTCCAGCCCTTGAGCTGAGCGCGATATGACAGGTCTGTATCTTCGGTCAGCGTGTCATGCTGCCAGCCGCCTGCGTCGTCAATGGCCTGGCGCCGCCACATTCCCGCCGTGCCATTGAAATTAAAGAAGACTTTGCTGCGCGATCGGCCGCCATGCTCCAGGATGAAATGCCCATCGAGAAGAATGGCCTCCACTTCCGTCAGAAAGGAATAATTTCGGTTCAAATGCGTCCAGCGGGTCTGCACCATGCCGATCTGCGGTTCGGCAAAGTGATGCACCACGCGCATGAGCCAGTCTTCCGGGGGAACGAAATCAGCGTCAAAGATGGCGATGAACTCGCCCTTGGCGCTCAGCATGCCGTGTTGCAGAGCTCCGGCCTTGAATCCTTCCCGATTGGTGCGATGAATGTAAGTGATCGGGTGCCCCAGGGCGGCATAGCGCTCCACCACGCCGCGCGCGACTTCAACCGTTTCGTCGGTGGAATCATCCAGCACCTGGATATCGAGTTTGTCTTTGGGATACTCGAGCCTGCAGATGGCATCCACCAGCCGGTCCACCACGAACTGCTCATTGAAGATGGGGAGCTGCACGGTGACGCGGGGCAACTCGGCGAATTGCTGCGGCGGATCTGTGGTGCGGTTCTTGCGATGCCGGTAGTAGTTGTACACCAGCGCATAACGATGCATGCCGTAGCCGGCCAGCACCACCATGACGAAGAAATAAGGAATTAGAAGGCTCAGGTCGAAGGCGTTCGGGGTATAAAGGCCCTTGAAAGTGCGGTCCAGAAACTGGCTCTTCAAGTAATGCACCAGCCCGCGCTGCGAATTCACAGCTAGAAAAAAGACAAGGTTGGCGAACAGCGTACTCAAGGAGCGCTCCTCAACCAGATTCAGAAAAGAAGATTGTAGCAGAGCGCCGCACAGGCAGGTGGAGCTCTGAAATGGCCGTGATCCCACGTCGTGCCGGTGACACCGGACCATGTAAGGCGGCAATGGGAATGGCAATGCAGAACCGAAGTTTGCGATTGCGTGCGTTTCATCCCATCATCTGAGACGAAAATCGTGGGCCGACTTTTGCGTGCCGAATTGGTACCAACTTGCTCTCCATATCTCCTTTGTAATAACTTTCAGCACCTGGACAAGTCCAACGTTCGGGAGGGCGTGCCATGGGTTTCAAAGATCTGGTGGTGGCAGGCCGGGTATTGCGCAAGAGCCCGGTATTCACCGTCACGGCAGTTCTGACCATTGCGCTGGGAGTGGCGGCCAGCACTGCCATATTCAGCGTGACCAACGCCGTGCTGCTACGGCCGCTGCCTTATCGCGATCCCGGGCGACTGGTGGTTGCGTCCAGCGATCTGCGCAAACGCAACGTCCGCGATTTCCCGCTCTCCAACGCGGACTTCATTGATCTGCGTGACAACACCAAGTCGGCATTCGAGGACCTTGCCGGCGTTTTCACGACTCCGCTTACCCTGCAGCGCGAGGACGGCACTCCCGAGCAGACGAAAGCTGCGGTGGTCACCACCAACTTCTTCCGCCTGCTGGGTGGAGGCATTGCCTATGGCCGCGACTTCAACGATGAGGACGCTGTCCCCAATCCTCCTCCTCCACCGCCCGGCGCGCAGCAGCAGGGACCTCGACCGGCGCCGCTGCCGGTGCACGCAATTCTGAGCTACGAATACTTCCAGCGCCGTTTCGGCGGCGATCCTTCTGTGATCGGACGCTCCATGACTGTTATCGGAGGGCCGCAGGCGCCGAAGCCAATCATTGTGGGCGTGCTCCGGCCGAACTTCCAACTGTATTTCCCGCCCGCAGCGCAGGTGCTTTCCGCTCCCGATATCTGGATCGCCAACCGGCTTGGCTACAACGCTGATCAGCGTAATAACGTTTCCATACGCGCGGTGGGCAGACTGCTGCCCGGCGTTACGCCGCGGCAGGCGGAGGGAGAAGCTGAAAAAGTGGCTGCTTCAGAGCGCGCGCAGTTTCCCATCCTGGCCACGGCGGACTACCACATCCGCGTGGAACCCATGCGCCAGCACATGGTTTCCGAAGCCCGTCCGGCCATCCTCGCGCTCATGGGCTCGGTCATCTTCCTGCTGCTGGTGGCATGCGCCAATGTCGCCAACCTGCTGCTGGTCCGCGCTTCACTGCGCAATCGCGAACTTGCGGTCCGGGCCGCGCTCGGCGCCGGGCGCTGGAAATTGATGTCGCCCATTTTTGCTGAGGCCGTGTGGCTCGCTGTGCTGGGAACGCTGGGCGGACTTGCGCTGGCCTGGGCAGGGATTCAGGAATTGCGCTCACTCGCGCCCGCCGACCTGCCGCGCTTGGATACCATTGCCATTGATGGGTCCGTTCTGGTCTTTACCGCGCTCTCCGGACTGGCGGCGGCTGTTCTCTTTGGCATGACTCCGGCCCTGCGCGCTTCGCGCCCGCGGCTGATGAACGTGCTGGGCGGCGCCAGCAGAAATTCCGGACTCGGCAGCGGCAGTCTCATGCGCAACACCGTAGTCACGGTCGAAGTCGCGCTCTCTTTTGTGTTGCTGGTCGGCTCAGGGCTGATGTTCCGCAGCTTCCTCGAATTGCAGCGCATCAACCCCGGATTCGAGTCGCACAACCTGCTCACCTTCGTTTTGAACGGCAACAACAATGCCACCACGCCGGAAGGCAGGGCCGCCTTCCTTCGCCAGGTACAGGACCGGCTACATGCCATCCCCGGTGTAGAGAGTGTTACCGGTTCCGTTCCATTTCCCTTGGCGGGAGGCTTTAGTCCCATTCGCTGGGGCTTGGGCGATGCTCTCGCTGACCCGAGCAAGTTTCAGGCAGCCGATTTCCAGATCGTGCTGCCCGGATATTTTGAGACCATGCGTACGCCGCTGCTGGCTGGGCGCACCTTCAGTGAGGCCGATAACGCGCCTGATCGCCGCTTGATCATGGTCGACGATCTGCTTGCGAAGAAAGCCTTTCCCGGAGACTCTGCCGTGGGCAAGCGCATCCTCATCCGGCTGAAGACGCCGGAGCCGGAGTGGATGGAAATTATCGGGGTGGTGGGACACGTGCGAGAGACCTCGCTCGCCACCCTCGGGCGCGAGCAGATTTACTTCACTGACGGATACGCCGGACCCGGCGCGGTAAACTCCTGGGCGCTGCGTGTTGGGAGCAATCCGGCGGGCTATGTGAGCCAGGTGCGCGCCGCCATCAAGGATTTGAGCCCAAGCCTCCTTATTACGCAACTGCAGCCTGAGGATGAGTTGGTGAGCCTTTCCCAGTCACAGACAAAATTCTCGCTGTTGTTGATCGGGGTTTTTGCCGTGATTGCCGGAGTGCTCGCCGGAGTGGGACTCTACGGCGTGCTTTCCACCGCGGTGCGGCAACGCACGCCAGAAATCGGGGTGCGCATGGCCCTCGGCGCCGGAAGGCAGAACATCTTCCGCCTCATCGTGGGCCATGGACTGGGTCTAAGCGCAATTGGCTTGGTTGTCGGCCTGGTTGCGGCGCTGTTACTCACGCGACTCATGGTGACCATGCTTGTCGGCGTGAAGCCCACGGATCCGCTTACATTTGTGGCCATGGTGCTGCTGTTCCTCGGGATAGCGGCGGCATCGTCCTGGGCCCCGGCAAATCGCGCCGCCGGAATTGATCCAAACCAGGCGCTCAGGGACCAGTAAACGCTTTGCCACAGCAGCAAGCCAAATCTGTCGGC
>DATNDP010000185.1:0-11403 GCA_035553195.1 Candidatus Acidiferrales bacterium | reverse complement strand
ACCTGACCAGTATTTCTTGCGCAATTCCTTCTTGAGAATCTTGCCGGTCCCGGTCTTCGGCAAGGCCTCAACGAACTCAATGGAGCGAGGACATTTGTAATGCGACAACCGCGCGCGCGTAAATTCCAACAGTTCGTTTTCGCTCAGCGTCATTCCCGGCTTGAGCGACACCAACCCCTTGGGCACTTCACCCCAGCGCTCATCAGGAACAGGAATCACGGCCACCTCATAAACAGAGGGGTGGGCCAGTATGGCTTTTTCTACTTCCAGGGAAGAAATATTCTCTCCACCGCTGACGATGATGTCTTTCTTGCGGTCCACGATCAGAACGTAGCCGTTTTCGTCCATGGTGGCCATATCACCGCTGTGGAACCACCCGTTGCGCATGGCCGCGGCCGTGGCTTCCGGCTGTTTCCAATACCCGGCCATTACGCCGTCACTGCGCGCGACAATTTCACCAATGCTGACGCCGTCGTGCGGAACATCACGGTCTTCAGCGTCCACAATTCTTATTTCCACGCCGGGCAGCGGATAGCCGGTACGTGCCTGGCCTTCAAAGCGTTCCGCCCCTTCCCAGCTCACGCCGGACTTCACCTGCGCCGTGGTAAGCACCGGACACGTTTCCGTGAGACCGTAGCCGGAGAAACAGATGCACCCGATCGTTTCTTCCACCTGTCGCACCAGCGTGGGCGAAGCAGCCGCGCCGCCGAGGGTAATGCGTTTGAGGCTGCTCAAATCATATTGGCTCCGTTCAGGGCAGTTCACCAGCGCGGTAGCCATCGTAGGAACCAGGCTGAAGGCGTGAACCTTCTCACGCTCAATGAGTCTGAAGACTTCCGGCGGGTCAAATTTTCCGATCATCACGTGTGTTGCGCCGACCAGGGTGAGCGAATGCGCCACACCCCAGCCGTTAGCATGAAAGAGCGGAATGGTATGCAGTTCCACTGTGTCAGCGCCGGTATTGAACACCACAATCACATTCAGCGCATGCAGATAAATGTTGCGGTGCGTGAGCATAACGCCCTTGGGATTGGCGCTGGTCCCGCTGGTATAAAAGAGCTCGGCAAGCGAATTCTCATCTACCTGCATGATATCGGCCTGATACGGAGCCGCCGCTGCGATCAACTCTTCATAACTCTGCTCCACAGCCCACTTTGCTTTTGGCGCATGATCCAGCCCGACGAAACCCTTGACCGTCTGCAACTCCTTGCGGAAGCCCTCCACCATGGGAGTGAACTGCTCCTGGAACAACAGCGCCTTAGCGCCGGAGTCGTTCAGGATGTACGCCAGTTCGCTGGGCGTGAGACGTATGTTCAACGGCAGCAGGACTGCACCGGCCTCGAGCACACCGTAGTAGGCCTCCAGCAAGCGGTGGCAGTTCCCGCTTAGGTAGGCGACGCGGTCGCCCGGTTTCACGCCAAGTTCGCGCAGCGCGCCGGCGAGCCGCGCTGCACGGCCGGCGAATTGCGAATAAGTAAGGCGCGCATTGCCGCAAATCACTCCCACTTTTGTGGGAAATTGCTGCGCCGCGTAGCGCAAGAAGCGTATCGGAGTGAGTGGAATGTTCATGCATCAACCTTCAGGCCGTTTGTCCGCCATCCACCACCAGCACGTGGCCGGTAACGTAATCAGACGCCGCCGAAGCCAGAAACACGGCTGCTCCTTTTAAATCATGATCACTGCCAAAGCGCCGCAATGGAATATGCGGCAGCAGATCTTCCTTCTTGTGCTCAATCACCCAGGTGGACATGTGGGTGGGAAACCAGCCCGGCGCCAGCGCGTTGACCTGGACGTTGTATTGAGCCCATTTCCAGGCCAGGTCCTTGGTGAACGCAATTACGCCGCCTTTGCTGGCGTGATAGCCGGTCGCCATCACATGTTCAGGAGGGGCGCCGCGCAGCCCGGCTACGGAAGCCACATTAATAATTTTGCCACTCTTCTGCCGGATCATATGTTTGCCCGCTGCCTGCGAACAGAGGAACGTCCCGGTCAGATTTGTCTCAATAACCTTGTTCCAATCTGCCAGTTTCATCTCTTCAATTGGCGCGCCCCAGGAGACTCCGGCATTGTTGATGAGGATATCAATCCGCCCGAATTGCTTCATCGCGCCATCAATCATCTGCTGCACGCTGGCCGGGTCTTTGACATCGCAGGCGAAGGCAGCGGCGCGAACACCTATCTTCTCCATGTCGTGCGCGGTCTCTTCGCAGCGTTCTTTCTTGCGCGCAGAGAGTGCCAGGTTTGCGCCCATTTCCGCCAGACCTTCTGCCATCTGCCGGCCAAGACCAATCGAGCCGCCGGTGATCACGGCCGCGCGTCCGCTGAGATCGAAGAGCTCCTTCACATTGCGGGATGGTTGATTAGCCATTGCGAGTTATTCCGGCTCCTTGTTGGCGGTATTGGCGGGACGCGGAATCGCGCCAGTTTCCCATGGCGCCTGCAAAGTCGTACGCCACTCCAGCAGCGCAGGACCGGGCGCGTTAAGCCACGCGGGGAGCTTATGGCTCAACTCGGCAAAGCTCGTAGCGCGTGCCGCGGAAATGCCGTAAGCCTCGGCCAGGACGCAAAAATCGGGGTTCTTGAGGTTCACTTCATGCATCTGGCCGAATACTGATCTTTGCAGAAAGCCGATCACGCCGTAAGCCTCATCATTGACCAGGAGAATTTTCACCGGGAGATCATACTGCTTCAGGGTGGCCAGCTCGTGCAACGTGTACTGAAAACCGCCATCTCCCGCGATGCAGATGATCCGGTGGTTCGATCCTTGCTGCCGGGCGGCAAGGGCTGCGCCGATGGCCGCCGGCAATCCGTACCCAAGTGTGCCTGATCCGGCAGGGTAAAGAAAACTTCGCGGCTCCAAAACCGGAAAGAAGGCTGACGCCCAGTAGTTCAGAATTGATTGATCGTTGGCCACGACATCGTGGCGGTCCAGCGCACTGCGAAGAAGCTGTATGGCGCGATACGCATCAGAATTCAAGCCCGCCAGACGCGCCTGTTCGCGCTCTTTCGCATCACCAGTAGCGAACCAGGCAGAACGTGGCTTTTCAGTGGGTTCCACGAGCGCGGTTGTGATCGCGGCAATATCGCCCATGAGAACAAGCGATGCTGGAAATCTTGTTCCCGGGTAGTCCGGTGAGTCCACGATTTGAATATGGGTTGGCGGCAGCTTGAGACCAAAGCGGCCGGTATCAAATTCCGTGAGTCGCGCGCCAACAGAAATTAGAAGATCACTTTCCTCCAGCAACTCCTGCACCGCACCCAGTCGCGACATGCAGCCGAAGGCAAGCGGATGGTCAGCGGCGAAATTGCTTTTTCCGGTGGTGGTTGTGAGGACGGGTGCACAAAGCTGTTCCGCTAACCGCTGAGTCTCCGTAACAGCGCCATGAATGCCCGAACCGACCAAAAGCGCCGGACGGCGGCTCTGCGCAACCAGCTTTGCCGCTGGGGTGAGGTCGTGTGTCAAGTCGGGCGCGCGCGGCTTGGCTTCTTTTGATTGTGGAACATCGGTGGAGACGGGCGCTGCTAGAAAATCGTGAGCAATTTCAATAAATGCCGGTCCAGGCGCCGGGCCGCGCAACATCGTTGCAGCGTCAGCGAACGCCTGAGGAATCTCATCCGCGCTGGTGACGCGGCGAGCAAAGCGCGTGAGCGGGCGGAGGATGTCGATCTGCTGAGGCGTCTCATGGAGCGCGCCGCCCTGCTTCGCCTGCAGACCCGAAGCGATGTTGGTGCCGATCAGCAGGACTGGAGTGTTGGTCTGCAAACTCTCGAGCAGCGGCACCAGCGTGAATAGATTCCCCGGCCCGGTGGAAGCGAACACGGCTGCAATCTGTCCGCTGGAGCGGTAGAAGCCGTCCGCCGCAAACCCCGCTGCTTGTTCGTGGCGCACCACCCAGTGGTCAAACTGCGGCGCCTGCCGCAAGCCTTCATAGATGGCGATATTGTGAATACTGGGAATGCCGAAGCCGCAGTTGATTCGCGCACGCAGGAGCCCTTCCACAACGGATTGCGCGCCGAGCTTAGGTGCGGTGGCCGTATGGGATGAAGAAGACATTGTCTAAGACTGTGCTCAGGTGGAAAATCGTGATCGTGTAACTTGCAGCAACGAAACCACAGGACGGCGGACGAGAATCCGCCGCCCTGTGGTTAGGAATTAGAAGCCAATGCGCAGCCCCAGTTGCAACTGGCGCGCCGGGAACGCAGAGGTGAATGCAAGTGGGACATTGGTGAAGGGTTCAGGCGATCCATGCACATTAAACGTAGTCGCGCCCGAACCTCCTATTGCGGTTGGCAGAGCGAAATTGGGACCAACAACGTTATTCACGCTGGCGTAGTTGAGCCGATTGAACAGATTGAAACCTTCGGCTACAAACTGAAGGTCGGTCCTTTCTGTCATCTTAAACCGGCGGGCGACACGCATGTCGAATGAGAGGTAGTCTGGTCCCAGCCCGGTATTGCGCGAAGCCCCGATAGGACGATCATTGGTTGAATGGCGATCGCCGTTCACGTCAGCTCCGGCCAGCAGATTGAAAGGGTGTCCGCTGTTGTAGCGGAAGATAGGAGCAAACTGGAAGCCGGAACTGAATCGTCCAAAGGCGGTGTCTCCGCGGTTGCCTGTATCGATGATGGCGCTGGCCACGACTTTGTGCCGCTGGTCAAAGTCGGAGAGAGCACGCTCGCCGGCGAGATTGGTGTTATCCGCCGGTCCAAAGTCGCTGTTGAAATCGGTATTGGTGTCAAAGGCTTTGCTCAGCGTGTAGCTGCCGAACAGAGATAGGTGGTCGCTGAAGCGCTTCTTGACTTCGAGAATGCCACCTTCATAGAGGGATGAACCCAACGAAGAGTACTGATCCGTCTGCAACAGCAGCGGCTGCGCAAAGCAGGTCACGATTGCCGCGCCCGCACACGGAGCCTGGCCGGGCGTGAGCGGATTTACGGGGGAGGTGTTCCAGTTGCGCACCGCAACCGTTGCACCATTCGCCAATGTCACATTGCTGAGCGGGGCGGTCGACAAGGCATTTACATCAACGGCCACCGGCAAGCCGATGGTGTGAACGTAAATTCCGCTGAGCGAGATGGACATGCTGTTGCCCACCTGCCGTTCGATTCCGACTTCAGCCTGTTGTGAGTACGGGTTACGATACCCGGGTTGTGCGCTGAACAGCACGCTGAGCGGCGGGACCGGGCCCGTACTCGTGATGTTGATTCCAAACTGCGTGAGGTCGGCGGGCGTAATGCAGGCAACGTTGGGAGCTGTCGCCTGGGGGCACGTGACCTTGCCCTGCGCGAATAACGTCTGGAAGATAGCGGCGGAGGTGAGGCTTGCCGGGAACCCGGGAACTCCGGTCAAAGGAACGAAGACCTGTGGAATCTGGCGAACACCATTGACCAATCCGAGGGTCTTTACAACATCGGCGATTTGGCCGTAAATGGGTGAGTAGAAGATTCCGTATCCAGCACGGATCACGGTCTTATGATCGCCCATTGGGTCCCATGCGATCGAAACGCGCGGAGCGACATTATTCTTGTCAGTGGGCAGCGCGCCATATTGACCATCCACTTCATAACGCACACCTGCGTTCAGAGTAAAGTTGGAGCGCATCGACCAGGAATCCTCAAAATAGACGGATCCGTAAGGCCGCGGATAGTTGTATACGGGATCGCCGAATCCTTGTTGGTAAAACTGGGGCAATCCGAGTGACAGCGATTGAAGTGAATTAAGTGTTGTTGCGCTGTCTGTGAACAATGGATCGTTTGGATTTCCGGGATTCCCGCACGCGGCCGGAACTTGCAGACAGGGGCTGAGGAGGCCGCTCGGCAGATTGCCGAATACAAAACGACCCGGGAAGAACGTATCTGATTCTGTGTGGTTCCCGCGATAGAGGAAATTGCCACCCACCTTAATAGAGTGCTTGCCTCGAATGAGGCTGAAATTATCAGCAACCTCGTAGCGCCGCATGATGGTCTTGCTGGGCAGGAAGATATTCGTACCGAAATTGCCGAACCCGGGAACATCAAGTCCCGCCTGGCCGGTGAAATTGGGAATCACATCAAAGTTGCTGTAATTCCACTGCGCACGAGCTTCATTCTGCGTGTTGGCGCTGAACTGGTGGAACCAGGCGGCAAGCAGCGTGTTCTCAATGGCCGGATTAATAGAGCTGCCACGTGAGAAGCCAGTCAACGACTGCACGTCAGGGTTTTCTTCACGGTCATGGCCGAAGTTGTAGCGAATGAACATCTGGTTGGTGTCGCTAAATTGATGGTCCAGCCGGGCGGAAGCCAGGTATTCGCGGCTGTTGTACGGAAAAAGTCCACCGTTGTTTTCAAACTGATTGAGGATAAAATTGTTCAGGGCCGTCTGGCCGGGCGTCAAACCTGTGAATGGGCTCACCGTCAGGGCGCTTGTGAGAAGCTGTGCACACACTGCGGCGGGCAAGGCTGGCTGGTTTGACAGGCAGGGCACCGGGTTGCCGGCATCGGCAGTAAGATGATCAATGATTGCCTGCTGCTTGTTTCCGGAAAACTGGCCGGTATCGGGACGCAAAATCGAAGTGCTTTGCAGGAGAGGCACGGCGTTCTGCGCGTCTGAGATCAGGCCTTCAAAAGATGTAAAGAAGAACGTCCGGTCCTTCTTGATTGGAAATCCGATACTTCCACCGAACTGCTGTCGGTTAAGGGCGTCCTTTGTATGTGTAAAGGTGCTGTCCGGATCTGTAGGAACAAAGGCCTGTCCAGGCTGTAATGCCTGCGTGAGCGCAAACGGATTGGCAGCATCCAATGAGTCATTGCGGAACAAGGCAAATAAGGAGCCGTGAACATTGTTCGTACCCGACTTGCTCACGATGTTGATGGTCGCGCCGCTGGCGCCGCCCATGTCCGCGCCGTAATTACTGCGATTGATTTGAAATTCTTGCACTGCCTCTTGCCCCAGGTTCAAACGCACTCCTCCGGCGTCGTCGTTGGCTTCGCCTCCGTCCACAGTCACACTGTTGCCACGGCCGTTGCTGCCATAGAAGGAGAGGCCGCTCTGGGGTGTTTGCTTGACGCGGAAATCCTGATCGGAGGCCAGCCGCGTGGAATCTGTCACGCCCGGCGCGAGCAGCGTAAAAGTCAAATAATCGCGACGATTAATCGGCAGATCCGTGATCTGCTGCTGATTGATGACGTTCGACTGGCTGCCGCGTTCCGTCTCCACGACGGGGACTTCCGCGGTGACTTCAACGGTCTCAGAGACCTCTGACACCTTGAGTTGGAAGTTGACCGTCGCCGTCTGCCCGATGATCACCGGGACCGTCTTCGCCACTTCCGGCTGAAAGCCCGACTTCGCGACACTCACGCTATACGTCGCCGGCAGCAGCCCGACCACGTGAAACTCGCCGCCAGAATCCGTCGTGGCATTGTGCTTGATGCCTTTGGCCACGTCGGTCACAGTCACATTCGCCCCGGAGACAATCGCGCCCGAGGGGTCAGTCACGGTTCCTCGGATATCACCAGAAGCGCCAACGCCCTGCGCGTACGTGAGCCCCGTGAACAACAAACAAACAACCACGATCTTAGAGAGATGGAAAGCTTTCATCGATCCTCCTATCCGAAGCGTAGGGACATCGGGCCACCGTTAGATTGTTGAACTCCGCCGCAACAAACTGAATGAGGACTCATTCATCTCTCGCGGCAACTTGCAACCACTTCTTCTCTTCACACTTTCCTGAGCAACGATGCTTCTTCGTAAATCAGAGAACTCTTTTCGATTGTGACTTTTTCGGCGTGGAATTATGTCTCTCTCCGCGCAATTTGTCAAAACCTACCCTCGCCACAGCCCCCCGAAGCCCACCACCCCGGCCCCTCACGCTGCGGCAGCCCGGACCATCTTCTCTCTCCGCTTCTTCAGCCAGTTCGCGAACATGGCGCCGGCTCGCGACGGAAACAGGCGCGCCATGCGGTCCATGCGATAAGCATCCGAGCCAATCAGAATGCGGTCCTTATTGCTCACGATTCCCTGCACAATCGTGCGCGCCGCCTCTTCCGGGGTGATCCGCGCCACGCGATGAAACGCTTCCCTTGCCTCCGCCTGTCCATGTGGGTCGGTCGCTGCGCCCGCGCGCGCGTTCATCGCTATGTTGGTGCTGATTCCCGCCGGATGGACGCACGTTACCGCCACTCCGCTTCCGCGCAACTCTTCCCGCAATGACTCGCTGAATCCCCGGATGGCATACTTGCTGGCGCCGTATGCCGTCTGCCCCGGCGGCGCAATCAGACCAAACACGCTGGATACGTTTACGATCCGCGCCTCCTTCTGCTCCCTGAGCAATGGCAGGAAGAACTTGCACCCATGAATCACGCCCCAGAAGTTGATGCGGAAGAGCCACTCGAATTCCGCCAGCGCCAGCTCTTTAAACGTGCCATGCAGCGCCACGCCGGCGTTATTGATGAGGATGGTGACGCGCCCAAAATCCTGCTGCACCTTCTGCGCAAAAGCCTCCATCGCAGCCGCGTCGGCTACGTCGACCTTGTATGTTGCTGCTTTCGCATTTCCCAGCAACCCGCGCGTCTGTTCCAGGGCAGCGCTGTTCACATCGGCGAGCGCAATGGCAGCACCGCCGGCTGCAAACTCGCGCGCAAGCGCCCGGCCAATTCCCGAACCCGCGCCGGTAATGACTACGATTGCATTGCTGAAATCACGCATTGAGATCTCCCTGCCTTTGCCGCAAAAGCTTACCGCTGATCGATGCTTATCATAAGGGATTGCCAGAAGTGCCAAAATTGCCAAAGGATCCAAATTGAAAAGGCCAAACCTACTGAATCACAGCCGAGGGCGCCTCCACCCCGGCCGGCTGTGCCACACCAGTGTGGAAGATGCGAGCATCGTTGACCCGCCCGCTCCTGAACTTGTTTCAGCTAAAAGCCAGCAGCCAGGCGCTAGCAGCTTTTCCCAATTCGCGTTCATCTGCGTTCATCAGTGGCAAGCTTTGCTTTTCAAATTTGGATTTTTTGGAAGTTTCGTCGCTTGCGGCGATTCGCGCGCGCTCCAACATGTCCCTGGAAAACGGGAACCACCGCTTGACACGCACTCCTGCCAGCACGACAATGTTTCGCCATGGCTGAAAGCTATAGCGCGAGACTCGCTGCCATCACGCTGCCTGACGTGGACGGCAAGCCCGTAACACTCGGTTCCTTGTGGGCTGATGCGCCCGCCGTCATCGTCTTTCTGCGGCATTATGGTTGAATTTTCTGCCAGGAGCACGTCGCGCAGTTGCGCGAGCACCTTCAGCATTTCAGTCAACGCGGCGCGCGAGTTGCCGCCATCGGCCTGGGCGACGTCAATTACGCCCGCCTTTTTCGCGAGAAAAACAACATCACCTTTCCGCTTTTGATTGACGATCAGCGCGTTGCCTATCGCGAACTCGGCCTCAAAAAAGCGAACCTGCTTCACCTCCTGCGGCCGGACAACGCGCGCGCACGCAAACGCGCCAAAGCCATCGGTGCACGCCAGCACCGCCTGGGCAAAGACCCGTTTCAGCTTGGAGGAAGCTTCGTCTTCGGCCCCGGCAATGTCGATCGCTTCGTCCACATCAGCGAGACCTTCGGCGATAACGCCCAGCCGGAAGCCCTGCTGGCCGCCCTCGACCAGCAGAAACAGCGCGCGAGCAGCTAAACTGAAAAACATTACCGCTGATGAACGCTGATGGCACGGATCGCACTGATCAACAAAGCTCCTAGCTGCAAGCCACTGGAGTAACGTGGTTCAGGACTGGAGTGTCGTGGCACAGCCGCCCTCGGCTGTGCATAGCTCGCATCTTCAATTCTCTAATTTTGAAGATTGTTCGCGAATTTTCACCATGCCCCGTCTCTCGCGCACACGGCGCCTGTGATGGACTTCATACCTGACCCCGCGCTACTCTACTCCCTCAAATCATGAAAAAAAGCGCGACACGTATAGTACGACCTCCGCAGTTGGCCCTTGCTGCCGTGGCTGGAATAGCAGTAAATGCAATAGCCACGTTGATGCAGAGGTTTGTCCCTGCTCCAGTGCTGCATCGGCCGGAACAGAATTGGTTTGTTGCGCTGCTCTCGCGTTTCGAGGTCCAAGCCACTCTGTCCATTATTTTCATCCTGCTGGCAATCCACTACCGAGATCGCCAGAATTCACCGATTTTTGCTTTTCTTGGCGGAATGGGCGCTTCATACATTGCACTCCACTGGCTCATCCACTGACGTTTCACGGGCTGACTGCTGAGTGCTGAATGCTCCACTAGCAGCAGCTAGCCGCTAATAGCTCGCTTTCACCCATCTCTCCACCTCGCCCTTCAGCTCCACCACCGGCAACGGACACTCCGTCCAGTTGTGCTCCCAGCAGATAATCAAATCGCATCCGCTCACCGGATGCAGGTGCTTGAGAAAATTTTTACTTTCATATTCGAATTCAATCCGCAGCCGCTGCCATTTGCCCGGCTCCATCTCGTGCATGGCTTCGCAATCGGGAAAGTCGCTCTGCATGCGCGTGACCACAAACTTGAGCCGCTCGGCCATCATCCCGAACATGTAAACCACGCCCAATTCGTTGGTCGGCGCGTGCGCCAGCGGCGGCGGAACCAGCGGGCTTCCGTAAATGGGACGGCCTTCCAGAACGCGCGTTCTGGAGCTCCATGCCTGTCGCGTCTCGGAGGTCAATGCCATCCCCATGGTCCGTTCCTGGTGTTCCCTGATGAGTTCCATTACATCCTGAAATTCTTCCGCCAGTCCTGTTTTCTCGGCAAAGACCTGCAGCGCGGTCGGCACCTGCGGCCATCCTCCGAAGCGTATCTGGTACGGCTTGGCGCAGTGCTTGCCGAACTGGTCATACTCCGCCACAGTGGGGATTTTTCCCACCATGCGCGCCACGCGCGCCCAGTCGCGGAAAAGCTGCTCCATGGGCACCGGATACCCCGCA
Source organism: Candidatus Acidiferrales bacterium (assembly GCA_035553195.1). Taxonomy (GTDB): domain Bacteria; phylum Acidobacteriota; class Terriglobia; order Terriglobales; family Acidobacteriaceae; genus Angelobacter. Next base: position 476 of record DATNDP010000185.1, on the reverse strand, counting down.
CCTTCCCTCTTGAGCCCCGCCTCCTCCAAGGCCCTGGCCCACGTGCCAAAATGCTTGCGCACCGCCCGCGACGTCACGTTGGCGGCCTTGCAGAATTTTTCAAAGGTCGGAGCTTCGCCATGCTGCTCGGCGAGCTGTTTCATCAGGTTGATCATCTCTTCCTTGCTCATGCGGTTTCGCTTCTGTTCTCTGCTCACGGCTCTCTCCCAAAATAAAAAAGCCACCCCGTGTGGGTGGCCTTGAAGTTGATTGAAATCAGGACGTAGAAAAGCTGCTAGCGACTAGCTGCTGGCTGCTAGCCCAACGGGGTTAAGCAGCCTGAATGCAATAGAAATTACTCCTTTGGATTTTTTGGAATCTCTGCATTTGTGGCAATCTCTTCTGATCCGCGTTGATCCGCGTTGATCAGCGGTAAGTTTTTGCTTTTTTCAATTTGAATTTTTGGCACTCTTCGGCGATTGTGGCAATCTCTTCAG
>DATNDP010000184.1:0-3014 GCA_035553195.1 Candidatus Acidiferrales bacterium | reverse complement strand
ACCATGACGAGGGCTGCAACTGGATCAGCCCACCACCAGCCAAACAGGAAATTCAAGACCAATCCGCCCAGCAGGATCGCGGAAAGGTAAGCACAAAGAGACGTCTGTCGCGCGTCGGCTTTCAGAGCTGCGCTGCTGAGGTCGTGCGCAGCGCTCCTCTTGGCTCGCGCCAGCAGAGGCATTCCGATCAGCGAAACCACAGCCAGAATAATTCCGATGGCGCTGTGTTCCGGATGCTCGCGCTGCCAAAGGGCTTTCGCGGAATCAAACGCGACGTAGGCAGCCAGGATAAAAAAGCTCACGCCCACCAGCTTGAGGGCGCGCTGCTCCACGCTCTCGGCATGCCGGCCTCTTCGTTCTGCGTGCAGCCGCCACAGCAGGACGCTGCCGGAGATACTTTCAATCGCGGAATCAAAGCCAAACCCAAGCAGGGCAATGCTGCCGGCATAAAGCCCAGCGCCCACCGCAACCGCGCACTCAACCATATTCCATCCGATCGTGAGGTACTCAAGGGAGATCCCGCGGCGAACGTGCTCGGATCGTGTGAACGTTGTGGACACAGACAGATTCTAGCTCGATTGGCCGGTTGAGTTGGCCTTTTGCTTGATCATTGTGAAGAGCAGAAACTCGGGCTGAAATGCCGGGGCGACCTGCCTTCCTGTACAGCACAAGGTGAGCTTTCGAAATGTACACTGGGCAGTCACAGCGACGGTGGCATGCCGGTCCCCAACTCGATGGGACTTGCAATCGGGATCAATTTTCAGCCTACTGGCGACAGCAAGGCAGCCATTACCGGCGATTTTGTCCTGATCGGTAAGGAAGTGAACCTTGTGATGAAGGCATTGCAGCAAAACGGCATTGCGGTTACTGCTGTCCACAGCCATATGCTCGAAGAGCAGCCCAGGCTCTTTTTTATGCATTTCTGGGCCAATGACGATGCGGTAAAGCTCGCCAAGGGGGTGCGCGCCGCTCTCGATAAGACCAACTCACAAAAGGGCAGTAACCGGTTGCTGACGGCAATCCAGGGCATTGATTGCCGCTTTCTCCGCGAGGTTCCTCCTTTCCAACTTACCCAGCAAGCACCCCGTCCTGGGGAACCCACGCAGTATGAGACGGAAGTTCGCGTGCTGATGGTGAACGATGCGATTTATTTCGGATTCATCTGTCACGATGTTGCCGGTTAGTCCTGGCGTGTCGCGAGATTCGCCGCGTAACTAAGTCATGCCGGCACTTGCGTCCGCAAGATTTGGCGTTACAATCGCAAATTTGGGGGTGAGTTATGACGCAGAGGATTGCGGCAGCAATTTATGGGATCGTCTGCTATCTCGTATTTTTCGCTACATTCCTGTATGCGATCGCGTTCGTGGGAAACATTCGCGTTCCGCGATCGGTGGACGTTGGCCCAGGCGCGTCAGCGCTGGAAGCATTTATCATTGACGCGCTTCTCCTGGCGTTGTTTGCCGTGCAGCATAGCGTGATGGCGCGCCCGTGGTTCAAGCGCGCGTGGACCCGGTTTGTCCCGCAGGTCATCGAGCGCAGCACCTACGTGCTGTTCGCGAGCCTGGCGCTGATTCTGCTGTACTGGCAATGGCGTCCCATGACGGGCACAGTCTGGTCCGTGGAATCCAGCCTGTCGGCCACGCTGCTGTGGGTGGTGTTTGCCGCGGGATGGGCCATCGTGCTGATTTCCACGTTCCTGATCTCGCACTTCGACCTGTTCGGGCTGAAGCAGGTGTACGCGTACTTCACGCGCAAGTCGTATCCGCCCGCGGAGTTCTCCACGCCCGGGTTCTACAAAATGGTGCGCCACCCCATTTATCTTGGATTTACCCTGGCGTTCTGGGCAACGCCGCAGATGACCGTCGGCCACCTGTTCTTCGCGTTCATGTGCACGGCTTACATGATCGTGGCCATTCAGTTCGAGGAGCACGACCTGGTTCGGACATACGGCGCGAGCTACGAGGCATATCGTAAGAACGTGTCAATGCTGGTCCCGATCCCGCTGAAGGGAACAAAGTCGAAGGCCAGCAGCGCCGGTCAATCGAGAAACTAAGACCGCGCACTGTGGCGCCGATTCAAGGCGAAATGGTTACCTCGACCGTCCAGGTTCTGATTCTTGTGCCGGTCTTTTTCGTGATGATGAAGGAGCGCGCGCTTCGACGCGGCACGCTGATTAAGGCAGAGACTCAGCCGGAAGTAACTGTATGAAGCTGGCGGATGATCTAAGAACTTGAGTTTGCTGCACCCAATACTGCGGTCTGATACGCCTTGAGGAGTTGCGGATCGTCGACCGAGCCGTGGTGATGGACCTGCCTCCAGCGCCGGCCGTCAAAGCGGAAGACGCGCGTGGTCCTGATTCTCATCTCCAGGTTGTTGCCGCGCGGCCGCAGGTATCCGCGCTCCCGGCCTACGACGTAAAAGATTTCCTGGAAACGGTGTAGCGTGTAGTCATAGAACTCGAAGCGAAAGTCGCCATCCGTATGGAAAAGTCCTTCATAGACGGCGCGGATCTCCGGCCAGCCCCGCTTGATTCCGCCCAGCGGGTTATCCATGGCTGCGTCATTGCCGTTGTCCCAGTTCGCCTCCATCAGCACAAGGTCGCGGCTGTTGAGTGCACGGTAAAACTCTGCCAGTGCCTGCAGCGGATCGCGGAGATCGGTGATCTGCTCGGTGCCGGTGATTGCCTCCTGCGTGAGTAAAGTCTCGGGCACGGTGCCTCCTCATAACCCATCCGATTGCTGGAAGGGGCTGCAGGATGCGGGAAAAGCAACCTCCACCACGGACGGGGTCCCCGGCAAACCCGACTTTGGTTTGCTGGGGTGTGGGAGGCACAGAGACACGGAGAAAACAATTTGCCGCAGATGAACGCTGATGAACGCAGATCAGAAGTCACTTGCAGGAAACAATGGTCGGTTCTGCCTCGCTCGGACTCGCTCAGGATGATCAGGTCAAGGCGGCGGCGCGCGGCCGGCAGTTTCTTAATTGGAAGAAACTCTTGAACCGGAATTCCTTAG
>DATNDP010000183.1:0-5837 GCA_035553195.1 Candidatus Acidiferrales bacterium | reverse complement strand
GTTCTCTCGTTTGTATGATTTCAGGCTGCGGTTAGGCCGTCTTGCGGCCGAGAATGCCTCCCGCCTTTTCCTTCAGGCCCTCTGCTGCACCTCCGGAAACAACACTGTCTAGCTGGCTGGAGAGGGAAGAGGGAAGCCGTTGCTTTAGAAAATCAATCACAGTTTGCGCCGCGGAGCGGGCTTTGTCATCGTCAAGACCAACTCGTGTTTTCAGTTGTTCGATGATCTCGTTCATGGCAGGGTTCTCCTTTGCTTTCTGTCATGAGATGCGACAAATACGGAGGGCGTGGCGAGAGCAGAAGCGCACCCGGCGCGTTCCGCGTTTGAGTTCTGATGTCTCTGTTCGAAAGAAGACATCGTCCTGTAACGCATTTAGCCTTTTACGCAATAGCCCAGATGTAAGTCGCAGAGCAGGAGACATTCCCCCATGAAACAGGACGGCATCACCCTGGCAGCAATGATTGAGGATCATGACATTAAATTCCACGCGGAATGCCATTTCAATGGCCGTGCGACCACCACGGGCCCTCTGCGGGCCCGTGAGCACAGCCTGGTTGCTACATAACCGGATGACCATCCGCGTCAATTTTGTGGATCTCACCCAGATTGAGCGAACGGATTCCCGCCTCCACCTTGCTCATGTCCCCCACAACTACCCAGATCAGGTGGTCAGGAAGGATCATGTGTTGAGCAATGGCGTTTGCTTCCGCGGGAGTCATTGCCATGACTCTGGAGGTGAATGTCTGGAAATAGTCCTGCGGCAGGTTGTATTCGAGGATGGCTTTGTACGCACCTGAAAGCTGCCCGACAGTCTCAAACGAGCCCGGCAAGCGGAGGGTTGCATAATCTTGCGAATCCTTCAGTTCCGCTTCCGTGATCGGCTGCGGTCCCACAATGGCCTTGTAATCCTTTACCAACTCTTCCAGCGTCTCTTTAGTTTTGTCGGTTTGCACCGGGGCAAGCGTGAGAAAAGGTCGCTGCCCGCGTGCAGAAGGCAAAACCGTTGATGCGCCGTAGGTCCAGTGCTTGTCTTCACGCAGGTCCATATTGATGCGTGACATGAAGCTTCCACCGAACACGCCATTCACAATCTGTAGGGGAATGGATTCCGGATCGTTGCGCGGCGGCGCAAGCTGAGCGGCAAACACGATGCTTTGCCCAGACTGCGGCCGGTCCACCAGGTAGACTTCATCTTTTGCAGGCTGATGGACAACCGGCACGTTCTTCTTCGGCGCCTCGCCGCGCTGCCATGAACCGAAGAGCTTTTCCACCTTCGGCATGACCTCAGCCATGGTTGTATCACCCACAATCAATAGAGTGGAGTTGTTCGGCTTGAACCAGGTGCTATGGAACCTGGAGAGATCTTCGCGTGTCATCTTGCTGACGCTGGCCTCAGTACCTGTTCCTGTGAAAGGCATGGCATAAGGATGGCCCTTGCCGTAGAGCAGTTCCGGAACCACGCGCAGCCCCATTTCAGCCGGAGTTACCTTCTCATTTTCAATCTGCGCCAGCCGGTCCTTTTGCAACCGCACAAACTCTCTTTGCGGAAACGCCGGATGAAGGATGAGATCGCTATAGATCTCAAGGGCCTTGTCCATGTTGATTTTGAGGACGTTCAGGTCAACGGTGGCCCAGTCCAGGTTGGCGTCTGAGTCCAGCCGCGCGCTTAGGGATTCCAGCTCTTCCTTGATTTTCAGGGAATCGCGCGTAGGCGTTCCTTCTTCCAGCATGCTTTGCTCAAAGCTGGCGACGCCCGGCAGGCTGGGAGAGTCGGCAGAAAATCCGCTGTCTACCAGCAGAGAGAAGTTCACCACCGGCGCGCCATGCCGTTCTGCCAGCACTACCCTGAGACCATTGGAAAGCATTCTTTTCTGCATCGGCGGAAGCGAAACCGGCTCAGGCTTTCCCATGGCCGGTAAATGTGAGCGATCAATCTTCTCGCCCGCCTTAAGGTCTGAGGGATAGGGCTGGACATCCAGCACATAATCACCGTCGCTGAGCCAGTCCATAGCTACTTTCTTCACCGCGGCCGGAGTTGCAGCCCGCACCCGCTCGAGATAACGCTTGTAGCAGTCGGGATTGCCAAGAAAAGTCTGGCAACTCGCCAGCACATCACTCTTGCCTCCAAAGCCGCCGACGCGTTCCACAATGCGGGCATAGTCTCCGAAAATCTGGGTCTGGGCTACCCGCAATTCTTCTTCCGTGGGGCCATCCTTAAGGAAGGTCTGCAATTCCTCATTGGCGGCCTGTTCAATCTTCGTCAGGTCGATACCGGGCTTGGCAGTTGCGCCAATCGTGAACTGGCCGGCAATTTCGTTGTTCTGTTGAAATGCCACCGCATCGGTGGCGATCTGGTCCCGGTAAACCAGCCGTTTAAAGAGCCGTCCGGTTTTGCCGCTGCCAAGGATCTCTGCGGCCAGATCGAGCAGAGGCTCCTCCGGAGTTCCTGACTGTGGCACATTCCACACACGGTACAGGCGTGCTTGGGGGACCCGGTCCTGCATAATAGCGCGCTTGGTTCCCGTTCGCTTCGCAATCCAGGCTTCAGGTTTTTCAATCGGCGGTCCGGGAGGAATCTCGCCATAATACTTTTCCACCTTGGCCAGCGCTGCTTCCGGAGTAATGTCGCCCGCAATCACCAGCGTGGCATTGTTGGGACCGTAATACGTCCTGAACCAGTCCTGGACGTCAGCCATTGAGGCCGCCTCCAGGTCATGCATGGAGCCGAGAATAGGCCATGAATACGGGTGCCCTGCAGGATAGGTGTTTTCTGCAATGTTCTTCTCTACCTTGCCGTATGGCTGGTCTTCATCCTGGCGTTTTTCGTTCTGCACCACGCCGCGCTGGAGGTCGAGTTTCTTCTGGTCCAGCACCGCCAGGAGATGGCCCATGCGGTCGCTTTCAGCAAACAACACATAGTCCAGCATTGACACGGGAACGTTCTCAAAGAAGTTGGTGCGGTCATTATTGGTGGTGCCGTTCAGGTCTGTGGCGCCGATGCGTTGCATGGCTTTGATGTACGTGTAATTGAAGTTCCCGCTGCCGCTGAACATGAGGTGTTCAAAGAGATGGGCGAAGCCGGTTATCCCGGGCTTCTCATTCTTTGATCCCACGTGATACCACGTGTTCACCGCGACAATCGGCTCCTTATGGTCCTCGTGCACCAGGAGCGTGAGCCCGTTTTTCAGGACGAACTTCTTATAAGGAATGTTGGGGATAGGAATCTCAGAGGCGTTGGCTGTGGTTCTGACGGCTGTTTTGTTAGTCCTGGTCTGGGCTGCGGAGATGGAAACCAGAACGGCGAAGGCCAGAGCAAGGCCCATCTTCTTTCGCATAGCATCATTGCTTAACATGAGTTCTCCAAGGTAATAAGAAGAAGACAGCTTCAATCGCCAGACTTCTTCAATCCCACTCCCGGGGGCAGGCATCCAAACCGGCAACTTACCATCAATTGCATGAAGCGGCAGAGCATAGCTATTGATTTCTGAAATTCCTGGCTACTGATGCCGGCCTGATCTCATTGTCCGGAATAGTGCAGGGGAAGCTTAGCGTGAGTGCGAACCAGAGACAAGGCTAGATTTCGGCTAGGCTGAAAAAAGAGGGCACGTTTGCTCCGAGCTACCGATTCAAAGGAAACTCCTGTATCCAGTGAAAACCTCTGCTGACAAGCAGGAACTTGTTGCGGTCAGTCAGTTGTAGCTCAATGTGGACCTGATGGTCTTCGATGCGTCCGTCCACGATGAGCTTATCCTGCACTGGGCGGTGGAAACTCAGGTTGGCTCTCCAGTTATTGTCGGCGGGCTTGGTCAGCACCAGAGTGTTGTCCGCAGGATTGATTGCGGCGCGGTAAAACGCCATCGAATCGTCCATCCGCTGCAGGGCCGCCTGCTGAGGAAAATCGAAAATGGCGCGCCGCCAGCGCACGCCATCAGTGAGAAGCGGCGGGCGCGGCTGGCCGTCAATCGACATCTGGGTCACATCCCAGATGCCGTAGAGCGCTGAGCGCGCTCTGCCGGGGCCGAAAATGCTCCAATACTTTCGAATGGTGTAAAGGTTCAAGGTTACAAGCCAGAGTCCCAGCACGATTTGCGCGACCAGCGCAGCCCGATTGGCGCGGATTGAGTTGAAAAGTCGCGATCGCGGGCGTGACGCCACGCCACGGTCCAGGAACAGGACACCGGCAAGCCGCGGAACGTCGCGGGCAAGAAGAAAACAAGCGAGCAGGATCAGGTGAAAGGCAAACAGCTTTACCGGCACGTCGTAGGTCATGTTCAGCATGAAGACCTGGATCATGTCGGCCAGGCAGACCAGCGCGCCCAAAGTTGCCGTGCGGGGAACAATCAGCAACAGTCCGCCGAAGACTTCCGCGCAGCCGGCGAAAATTTCATAAGCCGGTGCAGCGCCAATAGAACTCCACAGCACTCCCATGGGGGAAAACGTGCCAAAAGGCTGGAGCAGCCTGGTCAATGAGGGGTACGGCATTTGCAGAGGGATGACCTTCGCCATGCCGTAATTGATCATCTGCCCGGCAAGGGCGAAGCGAAAGAAGAGTCGGACCCAGGTTTGCAGCCCGGAATAGTTTTTGCGTTTGCGATCGAGAATGGACCAGAGGCCGGTGGCGATTGCAGCAATGATTAAAAGACAGAAGGCCAGAACCCATCCGAACATGCAATCGCCGCTGGCGCTGTTGCCCTCCAAAGAGAGGGGCGCCGCCACGTGAAAGACGTGAGCGGCCGTCCAGGAGACCAGCGGACGCAGCGGCCAAAGCGTTCCCGGGTCGGGAATGTCCGCCCCCTGCGTGGCCGAGAACAGGCTGGTGATGATCTGTGTGGTCAAGCAAAACAGCCCCAGGTAGGCCACGCTGAATCGAAAAGCAATGCGAAGCGCCGGGCTCCACTCAGGTATTTGCGGCTGCTGCGGAACCGGCTCAGTCTGTAGTTGCGGACGCATGCGCTGAGAACTCCGTCAGAGATCTGGCCCTGAAAAAAACGCCAGGATTAGCACTGATTGCGCACGAGAGTATATTACGGAATTCCGGGATAGACGAGAGAGGTTGGCTTGGGTCGCTTTTTTCCCCCGGACTGCACTCGTCCGTGAGGCGAGCCTTCTGTTTTGCACAGAAAAACCTCTTAGTTCAGGCTGGCTCCTTTCGCCGGCTCCGTTCACCGGCCCCTCTCTTCATCGAGAGAATTTGCCTATGCCGTCCTCAGAACAGCAGCCTCGGTGCAGGAAAAATTCACCTACTCACCCGTCGTGAGTACAACCTGCTGCACTGGAGCAGCACCTGAGTAGGCATCCCCTGAACAATCCATTCAATCGAGGCTAATTTCATGCGTCAATGGCTCGTGCTCTCACTGCTTTTCGTGTCGAGTTTCAGTTTCGCGCAAATCACCTATAGTTCGGCCAAGTTCGGGGCCAACATGTTTTCCAATTCGGTCGCCATCGGCGATTTTGACCGCGATGGTCACCTTGACGTCGCATCCATGGACGGCGCTGACGGCTTGCTGACTATCTTTCATGGAGGCAGCGGAGGCTCGCTGACCCAGACTGTCCAGTATCAGGTTCCCGCAAATCTCAGCCCTGCTTTTGTTCAGACGGCCGACCTGAATGGCGACGGTATCCTGGACCTGATTATCTCCAAGCAGTTCACCCCGGAGCTTGAGATCTGGTACGGCAACGGCAACGCCACTTTCGCGCTGAATCAGGTGCTGCAAATCAATACTCCGTCACCGGATTTTGCCCTGGGAGACGTAAACGGCGATGGCAGCGTGGACATTATCACCAGCCAGTCAGACGATACGTCCGCCCAAGTGGTCGTCTACGTCAATGGCGGGCAC
>DATNDP010000182.1:0-4252 GCA_035553195.1 Candidatus Acidiferrales bacterium | reverse complement strand
CACTACGAGAACCAGATGCTGGCGGTGAACGTCTTTCACCTCCGAGGAGGAAAGATTCTCGATCGCCGGGAATTCTTCTGGGAGGACCTGCCGGAAACAGGTGCGCCGCATGAAACCGAACGTCATGAAGCGCCGACAGTAGCTGAAAATGACGGAGCACCGGCGCCCTCGCCTGTGCCGTTCGCAGCCGAGGGCGGCTGCGCTCCATCGCATCCCTTTTCCCCAGGAGCGTTTTTTTCCACGCTGCTTAAGCAGGTCTACATTGACCAGCAATACATTCCGCGCGACATCATCGTGCCTGTGGATTTTGAAGATCGCAACGAACTGGAAGAGCTGTTGACGGATAAGCGGGGAACGAAAATGGAAATTCTGGTGCCGCAGCGCGGTGAAAAGCGCTCGCTCATCGATCTGGCCGCGCAGAATGCGAAGCAATCCTTTGACCAACGCTTCCGCGTGATGAAGCCGCAAGCCAAGGCCGTCCAGGAAGCGCTGCAGGATGCGCTAGGGCTTACGGATTTGCCGAAGCGAATCGAGTGCTTTGATATCTCCCATATTCAGGGCGCGGAGACGGTTGCGTCCATGGTGGTGTGGGAAGACGGCAAGATGAACAAATCAGAGTACCGCAAGTTCATCGTGCGCACGGTCCGGGGCGTGGATGACTTTGCTTCGATGCGTGAGGTGGTGGGGCGGCGCTATAAACGTTTGCGCGACGAAAATAAACCGTTACCCAGCCTGGTCCTGATTGACGGCGGCCTCGGCCAGTTACACGCGGCGGCCCAAGCGCTGGAGCAACTGGAGATCACGAACCAGCCTCTGGCCGCCATCGCCAAGAAGGAAGAAATCATTTACGTCTATGGACAGGAAGACGAGCCGGTGGTGCTGGACCGGCACTCGCCGGTGCTGCATCTGGTGCAGATGGTGCGCGACGAATCGCACCGCTTTGCCGTCACCTTTCATCGCAAGCGGAGGCAAATGCGCGACCGCGCTTCTGAGCTGCTGGAGATTCCCGGCATCGGCGAGCGCACCCGCCAACGCCTGTTGCAGCATTTTGGCAGCGTGCGCGCCGTGCAGCAGGCCGACGCGGCGGCCCTGAGCGCAATTTTGAACAAAACGCAAACCGAAGCGGTGCTTAGGCACTTTGAAGCCCAGAGTCATACCGCGGATCCGCGGCAAGCCGGGACAGGTCCGCGCTGATGAGTTGACGTTCGCTAACAATTGGCGGCTGGGTCAGCCGCTCCGCTGTGTGATGTTTTTTTATCGAATGCTTCCAATTTCTCCATCACCCTTGCAGTGAAACGGTCGATAAAGCTCACCACTCGTTCAATGTGGAGTGCCTGAATACGTGCCGCCGACGAGAGAACCGATTCCGGAAGTACCTGATGACTACTCGACATAAAAATCCCTTTGCGATGTGGCGCTCAGGATCACTATGCAACGCAGTATAGTGCGCAACGCTCTGCATCAGCTCAAGATTTAGTATCGCGCCGGTTTCGAAAGACCACCGCCCATGGGTCAAGGGCAGACAATTACCGCAATAAGAAAATCTCACTGTCTTCTCAGGTTTAGGTCTGAGCAGCGCGTTCTATTCCTGCGGCCGAATAATGAACTGTTCAATCTTTCCGTCCGGCATTTCAAAGATGGAAAGTGTCAAAGCTTTTTTCGCGTACTTGGCTGTGTAGCTCCGGTAAGTCATTCCTCCGCGCAGGCTGGTTCCGCTTTGGCTTACCGCGACCGGCTTTCCCAAGGGCCCGAGGCTGGCCGCATAATCGTGCAGCGCCTGATCGTCGAAGTAGGCGTTTGCGTTGTCCGTAAACAAGCCGCGCTCAATCTTGCCTTTCGCCAGATCACGCAGAACCTGCTCAACCAGAGCGTCTTGTTTCGGGTCGGATTTGGATTGCAACAGCTTGTCCGCAATCCCGCGCGCGATCAAGCCCGACGCTTCCGCCGCATCCTGGTTGGTGAGGACAACGATGGCCACGTGATCGTCGGGCAGGATCATGCTTGTGGCGGTGAACCCTGAGACTTCACCACCATGCTGCAGCACGCGATGACCGTTCCGGCGCGCGACGGAGATACCGAGGGCGTATCCGGTGGGGCTTCCGTCCTTGAGCAGGACCTCCGTTTCCAGCTCTTTGTACGACGCGGGCTTGAGCAGCGTTTCATTGATGATGGAGATGTTCCACTTCTGCAGATCTTCCGCCGTCATGGCCAGTTCGCCCATGGCAAAGAGCCAGCCTTTGCCCTCCTTCGGCGCCACCCGCGGCGGCCCGAGCGCATAACGAAAATAACCAGTCGCATCCGTGGTGTTCAGCTTGCTCAGGTTTACGTCGGCCACGCTGTGCATGCCCAAAGGCTTGAAGATGCGGTTCTGGATGAAGTCAAAGAAAGGCGTGCCGGAAACTTTCTCCACAATCAGCCCGGCAATGGCGTAATTGGTGTTGCTGTACTGCCACTTTGTGCCGGGATCAAAATCGAGTGGCTTGCGCGCCCATAGATCCAGAATCTTCTGCACTGAGACCGGCTCGAGCATCATGGGCGGAACATAATCCTGGGGCCAGAAGTCCTGATAGCCGGAGGTGTGGGAAAGCAATTCGCGAATTGTGACCTCATTCCCGCGCGTCAGGCCAGGAACGTATTTGTCTACGTGATCGTCGAGCGTAAGCTTGCCTTCTTCCTGCAGCATGAGAATGGCCGTGGCGGTGAACTGTTTGCTGATGGAGCCAATGGCGTACCGCATCTGCGATTCGGCCGGAGTGGCGGGATCGAGCCGCGCCTTGCCATAAGCCTTGGCATAGCTGATCTTTCCGTTTTCCACAATAGAGACTGAAGCGCTGGGCACGCCAGTGGCGGTGAGCGCCTCATTGGCGACATTGTCTATATCAGGGCGAGCCGTTTCTGCGAAGGCGGCTGCGAGCAGCAGAAAGAATAACGGAAGGAATTTTTTGTGATTGCGCATGAAAGGCTCCGGTAGAACGGTGGAGTTTACATGAAGAGCACAGTTCAAAGCCAGACACTAGAAATCGCCGCGATCGTCGCCATCGCACGGAATCCGTCATTAAGAAAGGCAAGAACTCTACCGCTGATAAACGCTGACAATACGGATTCCCACGGATTTTCCGCGATGGCGGCGCTCTTTAAGAGGCGGGAATTCGCAACAGACGATATTTTCGCGTACAGCAGCGTAATCACTGCCGATCTGCGTGAATCCGTTGATCAGCGTTATCAGCGGTAGGATTTTGAGGTTTATGAGTCAGTTTTCCCGCAGCACAACCGAGACAATCTTCCACTGCCCATCCCATTTTGAGAGCGTCAGATAGTCGGTCCAGCCAGGAGTGACAAGTTTGGCCGACGCGATGTCGCCGTTCACATCAAGTACGGTGATCTGCTCATGGCGTTTTTCCACGGGCACAGGTTGGCCGGAGCGTATGTCTTCAATCATCTGCGGGCCGGTTTTCTCGGTCATGCGAAGGTTGTCGCCGGTGCCGCTGATCGTGTGCTTGAGATAGTGCGGATGCAGCGCTCGCTCCATGCGAACGGCATCGGCTGTGTAGTAGCCCTGAATGTAATCGTTAACGGTGGCACGGATGGCGTCTGAGTCGGACGCGCTTTTGTTGGCATTGGCGGCAGCCGGTTTTGTGTAAACCAGGCCGACAAGCAGCAGTAAGCATACGCTGCAAGCGAGCGAGTAGGTTTTCATGCTGGAATCTCCGGAGTGCTCAGAAGCGAGCAACGGCATTATCGTGCCGATTGAATTGCGTCGCAAGCGGTACGGAAGGACAATGCCCGCCAACAGCATGGCTGCTGATCATGCTGTGGCGCCGTATCTAGCCATCGAAAGTACCAGAACCAGCGATAGATAGGCGCCGCCATTCGCTCCCGCCATGCCATTGAACGCAAAGTATAATCGTCGCAAGCGACAAGACAGAAAGAAGGTTCCGTGACTACATCGGTCCCTGTTCAAAGCAGAAAGCGTTTGCTTGCGGCCGCGTGGTTTGCTGTTTTCGGCTTTCTTGCCGCCAGCCTGTTCTTCCTTCGTCCGGACACAAAGCTTCCCGCCCTTTGTCTCTACGTGCTTCTGCCTACGGTGGCTGCTTCTATCGCCGGCTGTATCTGGGGCGGTGCGATTCTGGATCGCGACGCGACCAGAGATGCCGCGCATTCCATGCTGCGCGGAGCCGGAGTGACCGGCGGAGCTTTTCTTATCTTCGCGGTGCTGTTTTCCCTGGCTTTGCCTCTGGCGGAGCGCGGCTGG
>DATNDP010000181.1:0-14848 GCA_035553195.1 Candidatus Acidiferrales bacterium | reverse complement strand
TACGCCCACTCCTCCTCTCACTGTTTTTCACTCTTCCGGCAAGCTTTCTGACATCCCAGACCGGCGCTAACAATAATGATGACTCGATCTTTACGATCTCGGTACAGGCGCCCACCGCGGCCAAAGATGTTCAGGTCCGTTATTTCCTTACGGATGAGTCCGGCGCGCGCTGGTCATCCACGGCGGCTACGGTGAAGCAAGCCAAGATCTTGATTAATGCCGATACCACGGGCCGCGCGGCCAAAGGATTCAGCGCCATCGCCTACGCTCCGGGATGCCAGTTTGTGACCTTTAAGGTTGAAGACCTGTCGACGAGCAACCAGCAGGGCGACTTCCAGTGCCTCAAGCTGCCCACTGTTGAACTGCGCGGAACAGTGCCCAGCTCGCAGCGCCAACACCAAGTGGATGTTGAGTCGATGTACGTGGTGCAGTGGGCGGGGAGATTCTTCGGCGTTCCCGGCATCTCCATCTCGCCCTTGGCGGTAACGAAAAATGCTGTGCAGGCGGACGGAAGTTTCTCCATGGAACTGCCCGACTTCACGGCCGATCCGCTGTGGAATACCACGGCAAACAACGCAACGCTGATGTTTTTTCTGGTGGATCATGCCACCGGGCATCACATTGCAACGCTGACGGCGCCGGCCGCGCTTGCCAAGAATGGCAACCTGAAAGTCGCAGCCATCTATCCGGATGTTGCGTTTTCCATTCGGCCAAACCAGACCGCCAAGGCGATGAAGCGCGCCCAATAAGAGGTTGGACAAGTTGGCCGAACAATTCCGATCCACCTGTAGTTGACACAGGCAAACCATCTTGACTAGCCTGTAAAGTTCTTATGTCAACTCCGCTGGATAGTCTGAACGCTAATATTTTTCGGGAGCATCTGGGCACAAAGTTTAACGTCCACAATGGCACAGCCGGAACCATTCCCCTGGAGCTTGTGGATGTAGTGGAAGGAAATACTTCACCCAAAATGGAAGCCTTCTCACTCTACTTCCGCGGGCCGTTTACTCCCCGGCTGCGGCAGCAGAGCCATGCGCTGGAACATGAGAAGTTGGGCCAGATTGAAATCCTGCTCACGCCGGTTGAAGCGGATCAGGAGAAAGGGACCGTGTATGAAGCGGTCTTCCATCGCTTCCGCAAGAGCTGAGGGTTTGGAAAGCAAAGGTTTTGGCAACAGATTCCGCTAGAAAGTTAACCGCCGAGCTCACACTTCGTCCCGTCCAGGATTCTGACGACACATTCCTGTTGAAGGTATACGGAAGCACCCGCTCCCAGGAACTGGCGCTTGTGCCCTGGACGCCGGAACAAAAAAAGCAGTTCGTGCGAGCGCAGTTTGAAGCGCAGAAGATGCATTACGCCGCAGAGCACCCTGGGGCCGCGCATACGGTGATCTACATTAACGGCGAGCCGGGCGGCCGTTTGTACCTCGACCGCTCTGCCGAAGCCTTTCACATCCTCGATGTCACGTTGTTGCCAGAATATCGCAACAGCGGCGCCGGCTCTCTGCTGGTTCGCCAGATCATGGCGGAAGCCGCCCAGGCCGGCAAGCCGGTCAGCATCTTTGTGGAGACGTTTAATCCTTCCTTGCGATTGTTTCAACGGCTCGGCTTCACGGCGGTCCAGCAGAAAGGATTCCACTTCCTCATGAGCTGGTCCGGCAATCCCGACTAATAGATGAATCACTACCATCGTCTGCAGGCGGTTCAAGATCGTGTAGTTTAATTCTCCGTTTGCAAGTCGTGTGGTTTACATTCGGAGCAAATGAGGGAACTCTGAAGGTAGCCAGATTTTTTCATGGGAATGAGAATCTTCCAATCTATTACATGGAAGCCGGCCGTCATCAAGTATTTGCTTTAGGCCGTAAGTCTTGTTACGTCAGTAATTTTTAAGTACTTATAGGAAAGTTTTGTCCTTGACAAATATCTACACAGAAAGCAGAGTACTTTAGTCGCGTCTCCGAACCAATTCAAAACTTTAGACTTGTAACGACGGATTAACAACAAAAGCCCCCTTAACTAAATTTTCTGGAATTCACACGTTTGCGTGTGTCAGGAGTAGTTCGTGTATGCGAGGGATTTCTGTCCGCATCTGCTTCGCGTTGTTCTTTGTCCTCATCAGCCTTTCTTTCCTTCCTGCCTCTGGTCTCGTTGTGCCAGTTCAAGCCCCCCAGGCACAAACTAGCGGCCCAAAGATCTGGCTGGGACAAAACCAGCCAATAGCCATCCAGCAGACGGGAGCTTTCGCTACTGTGTCGGGCACGGAAGCTGCAGGTCCACAGCCGCTAAGCATTGGCGCGGGTGATATCGATGGTGACGGCGTCGCAGACCTGGTGGTTGGATACAATGCGGGTGGAAGCGGTGTTGTAAGCATCTTCCGCGGCAACTTGGACGCGCTTGCCCCTCAGAGCGATGAGTCACTGCAGGGAGTCGCCAACGGCCAGTTCCCTGCACCCTTTAAAGCGGAAGCTTTGAGCATTCCCGTTCCCATCACGCCGGATTTTCTGGTGCTCGGCGACTTCGTCGGCAAGGGGAAACTCGATCTGATCGTGGCCGCGCGCGGCGGCACCGCATTTTACGTCCTGGCCGGCGATGGGAAGGGCAACTTTTCCGATCCGCAGACCGTGAAAGTGCAGGGTGGAATCACGGCGCTGGCTGCGGATAAATTTGGCAGCCTCCACCGGCAGACGATTGTGGTTGGCACAAAAACCGGACTCCAGGTTTTCAGCAAAACCCCGCAGGGCCTTACCGCTATTGGCAGTTACTCTCTCCCCGCCGCTCCATCCAACGTGCTCTTTGGTGAGTTTGGCGACCCAGGTCCGGACGCAGCCTTTCTTAGCGGCGGCAAAGTTTACATCTTGCGCTCCTCATCCATGAAGGTGGAACCCGTCGCACTTCCCGTCAATGCGGTCGCCATGGCGTTGGGCGGGTTTATTTACGATCGCAATTCCAGCCTGCAGATCGCTTTGCTTGCTTCGGATGGCAGCATTCAGATCGCGGCCCATAATGAGTTTGACTCCCGGCCTCTTAGCGCCTCAGAACTGCAAACCATCCGCGCGGCGGGCCTTCGCGGTCACCAGAACCCCCTCGCCCCGGTTCACGCCTTCCCTGTGAACGGGTGGAAGATTGTTGAGACTTTCCCGTCTGTTGGCACGGTTGCGCCCGGCATCCCACCCGTGTTCTTCCGCGGCCGCGTGTCGGCGAACGGGGCCGACGACATTGTGTGGCTGAACGCTTCCAGGGGCCAGATGGTTGTGATCTCGCACGCCAACCTTCCCAGTGACGCTCTCACGTTTGTTCCCGGAGAGATTGCAACGCGGCCGTATAACGGCGCTCCCATGGCTGCCGTGTCTGTATGGGTCAATGTGGACGCTCGCCCTGGAATCGTGGCCATCGATCAGGGTGAAACTTTGCCTTCGCTGATGATGCCTTTACCCGATCCAACCTTTACGGTAAATCGCACTGACGATCCAACGCCGGTTTCGCCCATTGGGAATGCCTGCAATGGCGTACCCAATGATTGCAGCTTGCGTGAGGCCATCCTGAAGGCCAATTCAATTTCTGGAGCCGATACCATTATTCTGCCCGCAGGCACGTATACCCTCACCATTCCCAGGGTTGCCGGCGATTTCAGTGGCCAGCATGGAACACTGGAAATTACTGACACGGTGACGATCACGGGGGCCGTCGACGGCGCTGGAGCGCCTATTTCCATCATTCAGGCCGGCACGACGAATGCAAATGGCGTGGACAAAATCATGTCCATTAATCAGGATATCGGCCCCCTTACCACGGCCTCGGCTAATCTGTCCAACCTGGTGCTGCGGTTTGGACGCAACCTGGGAAATGCACTTACCTTGCAGGATGGCTTCGGAGGCGCATTCGATTTTGACATTGATAACAGCGGCGCTACCCTCACGATTACCAATTGCACCATCACTGACAATCAAACGACGGACGGTGAAGGCGGCGGCTTCGAAGTTTTTAATACCGGCGGCACCGCGGCCACCACAGGCTTCGCCCAGATCGGTAACAGTACAGTTCAGAACAACAAGACGCGTCGTAATCCGGCCAATGGCGATCCGAATGCAGCCGGCAACGGCGGCGGAATCACCATTGCATTTCCCGCCCGTCTCATCATGCAGAACACCAACGTGCTGAACAACGATGCTACGCAAGTGCAAGGCACAGGCATCGGCACAGCCGGTGGTTTGTTTCTGATCGGTGGCAGTAACTTTGATAACCCCACTTCAATCACCGGCGGAACTATCTCAGGTAACAAGTCTGCCGGGGATGGCGGCGGTATATGGGCGACATCCGGCCTCACCATCTCGGGTGGCACGGTGATCAGCAACAACACTGCCGGAACCAGCGGAGCGGGCAGCGGCGGCGGCATCTGGTTCAACGCAGCATCGCCGCGAACGGGATCCATCACGCACTCGACCATTGTTGGTAACGCGGCAAGCGCTACGGCTGGTAACGGCGGCGGAATCGAAGTTTCTACCGGAGCGGGCCTCTCGCTCACTCTCACTGCCAACCGTATCGCGGGAAATACCGCGCATACGGGAAGCAATCTTGATTGGCAGTCAGTGGCTGGCGCAACTGTGAATGCCGCCAACAACTGGTGGGGAACGAACCTCCCGAGCGCCACCATCAACAAGGTTGGCTCGGGGACATTGACCAGCGATCCCTTTTATGTGCTGACGCACAAAGGCGTTCCCGCGAAAATCCGCATCAACCAGAGCGCAACGCTTACCGGCGATCTGGGCCACGACAATCACGGCACGGCTATTGCCGCCGCGAATCTTGACCAGATTGTGGGGCTGCCGATCACGTTCGCGCCCGATTCGCTGGGAAGCATTCCGCAGGCGCAACCTGAGACGTTGAACGCCAGCGCACAGGCCACCGCCACCTTCAATGCAGGCGGGACATCCGGCCGTGCGAACCCGACCGCCGGCATGGAGCCGATTGGCGGTGTCGACCAAGTAACGGCCCTGGCCAATGACAGCCTGATCGCCAGCGCGACTGAAGCCGGCACAACCGTGACGATTACCACTGTGGGCGCGCACGGGTTCTCCGCGGGTGAGACTGCGGTGATTTCCGGCGTCGGTGTGAGCGGATATAACGGCACCTTTATTATTAATGCCACTCCGACGATAACCACATTTACTTACACGGATCCGACCGCTGGCCTTGGCGCATCCAGCGGCGGCACGGCCAACGTGGGCATAGTGGTTCTTGAGCCGCCGCAAATTACCAAATCGTTTGGCGCCGCGCGGATTCCCGTGAACGGCACAACTACGCTGAGCTTCAGCATCAACAATCCCAACGTGGTGGCCATCAACACCAGCTTTACCGATACTTTGCCTGTTGGATTACAGGTGGCGTCGACGCCCGGTGTGACCAATACCTGCGGAGGCACGGTCACGGCGACTGCAGGTTCGGGAACTATCAGCTTCAGCAACAACCTGACGCCGGTTGGGGCCTGCAGCATCTCGGTGAACATCACCGGGACGGTGGATAACAATTACACCAATAGCGTCACCATTGATTCCACGGATGCTGGAAACGGCAATACCTCGTCAGCGAATCTCACAGTCATTGATCCGCCGACTATCGCCAAAGCGTTCGGCGCGTCCACGATTCCGCTGAACGGAACCACCAGCCTGACATTCACTTTGACCAGCGCCAACCAGAACCTCAGCATCTCCGGTGCCGCATTCACTGACAATCTGCCTGCCGGACTGGTGGTAGCTCCCACGCCCAACCTGAACAACACGTGCGGGGGCACAGCGACTGCGACTGCCGGAGCATCCAGCGTAAGCCTCAGCGGGGCCACATTAGCTCCAGGTGCAAGCTGCACGGTTAGTGCTAACGTTCAGGGGACCACAGGAGGCGTGAAGAACAATAGCGTCCAGGTGACCTCAATCAATGCAGGCACAGGTAACACCTCCAATGCGTCGGTTACTGTGGTTGCCCCACCGGTCATCGACAAAGCATTTGGAGCGGCCAGCATTCCGCTGAACGGCTCCACGTCTCTGAGCTTTACCATCAGCAACCCGAATGTTACGGCTGCACTGTCGGGCGTCGCCTTCACTGATACCCTGCCTGCGGGCCTGGTCATCTCTACGCCCAATGGACTCACCGGCTCCTGCGGCACTGGAACCGTCACGGCAACGCAAGGGACCAACGTCATCAGCCTGTCCGGTGGTACGCTGGCGGCGAACGCCTCCTGCACGTTCTCTGTCAACGTCACTGGTATCACGGCAGGCACACAGAACAACACCACCGGGAATGTCACCTCAGTTGAAGGCGGCACGGGTGGGACGGCGTCGGCTTCAATCAATGTTGTAGCGCCGCCTTCGATTGCCAAAGTGTTCAACCCTGCGGAGATTGGTTTGAATGCGACCACGTCCTTGACGTTCACTATCACCAATCCTGCGGCCAATACGGCGTCACTGACCGGGGTCGCGTTTACTGACACGCTGCCCACAGGCCTTACGGTAGCGAGTGCAACCGCCACGGTGTGCGGCGGAACGCTCACCACCACCGCGCCAACGGGAATCGCGCTTTCAGGCGCGACCATCGCGGCCAACAGCCAGTGCCAGTTCAGCGTAACGGTAACCGGCGCGGCTTCAGGGCAATATACAAACACTACTGGAAATGTGACTTCGACAAACGGAGGCACGGGCAACACTGCCTCCGCTAATCTGACGGTAGCCTCGCCGCCCGCGATCACGAAGGTCTTCGGCGCGACCACGATTCCGCTAAATGGGACTACCTCGCTGACGTTCACCATTCAGAATCCGAATACCGGGCTCGCCCTGACCGGCCTGGCCTTCACAGATAACCTGCCTGCTGGATTAGTGGTCGCACCAACTCCGGGCCTGAGCAATACATGCGCCGGCACGGCGACGGCGGCTGCAGGCGCATCTTCGGTTACGCTTTCCGGCGGCACGCTTGCGGCAGGCGCCTCCTGCACAGTGGCAGTTACCGTCCAGGGAGTAACCGCAGGAGTAAAGAACAACAGCGTTCAGGTAACCTCAACCGAAGCCGGCACAGGTAACACCTCCAACGCTTCCCTGACCGTGGTATCGCCTCCGGCCCTTGCCAAGACGTTTGGCGCGGCCAGCATTCCGCTGAACGGCTCCACGTCTCTGAGCTTTACCATCAGCAATCCGAACCTTACTGCTGCGCTGAGCGGCGTCGCATTCAGTGATACCTTGCCTGCTGGCCTGGTGATCTCTACGCCCAATGGACTCACGGGCTCCTGCGGCACGGGAACGATCACGGCAACGCAGGGGACTAACGTCATCAGCCTGTCAGGTGGCACGCTGGCGGCGAACGCTTCCTGCACCTTCTCAGTGAATGTGACCGGGATTACCGCAGGCACGCAGAACAACACCACCGGCAACGTGACCTCAGTTGAAGGTAGTACGGGCGGAACAGCCTCAGCTTCGGTGAATGTAGTAGCGCCGCCCTCTGTCGCGAAAGTGTTCAATCCTTCTACGATCAACGTGAACGCGACTACGTCCCTGACGTTCACCATCACCAACCCAACCGCGAACACGGCGGCCCTGACAGGGGTCGCGTTTACTGACACGCTGCCCACCGGCCTCACGGTAGCGAGTGGAACCGCCACGGTCTGCGGAGAAACGCTTACCACCACTGCGCCAACGGGAATCGCGCTTTCGGGTGCGACTATCACCGCCAACGGCCAGTGCCAGTTCAGCGTGACGGTGACCGGCGCGGCTGCAGGAAACTTCACCAATACCACTGGGAACGTAACTTCCACTAACGGTGGCACAGGCAATACAGGATCTGCGAACCTCACAGTGAAACTGTTGGTTCCGGTGATCACCAAGGGTTTCGGTGCTGCCAGTATTCCCTTGAACGGTTCCACGTCCCTGAGCTTCACTATTCAGAACCAGAATCCCTCTGCGCTCACTGGAGTTGCATTCAGTGACACACTTCCTGCTGGACTGGTGGTTGCCACGCCCAACGGCTTGACCGGTTCCTGCGGAGCTGGAACCATCAGCGCGACAGCCGGAACAAACGCGATCAGCTTGTCGGGCGGGACGCTCGCAGCGAACACATCCTGCACGTTCGCGGTGAATGTTAAAGGAATCGCCGCCGGCACACAGAACAACACCACCGGCAATGTAACCTCGACCGAAACAGGACCGGGTAACACGGCTTCAGCCACTATCAAGGTAGTGGCGCCGCCCTCGATCGCCAAAGTATTCGCCCCTTCGGCCATCACTCTGAATGCGACCACGTCGCTGACCTTCACCATCACCAATCCAGCAGCCAATGTGGATGCGCTCACGGGAGTTGCATTCACTGACACATTGCCCACAGGGCTGACCGTAGCGAACGCTACGGCCACAGTTTGCGGTGGAACATTGACGACGACGGCACCGACCGGAATTTCGCTCAGTGGTGCCACTCTAGCTGTAAATAGCCAGTGTCAGTTCAGCGTGACCGTTACCGGCGCGGCTTCGGGCCAGTACACAAACACGACCGGAGCTGTGACTTCCACGAACGGCGGGACCGGTAATACAGCAAGCGCAAACCTGACCGTCGCCTCGCCGCCGAGCATCACCAAGACGTTTGGCGCGACCACGATTCCGCTAAAAGGAACCACTTCGCTCACGTTCAGCATCAGTAACCCGAACACCACACTCGCGCTTAGCGGCATTGCCTTCAGTGATAATTTGCCTGCGGGCCTTGTCGTGGCTTCAACGCCGAATCTGAGCAACGCCTGCGGCGGAACTGCGACTGCGGTCGGCGGTTCAGGAAGTGTGAGCCTATCGGCTGGAACCCTGGCTGCGGGCGCAAGCTGCACGGTGTCAGTCAATGTGCAGGGGACGACAGCGGGCGTGAAGAACAACAGTGTTCAGGTGACCTCAACCGAAGCCGGCACAGGTAACACCTCAAACGCTTCCCTGACCGTGGTTTCGCCTCCGGCCATCACCAAAGCGTTTGGTGCGGCTAGCATTCCGCTGAACGGCTCCACGTCTCTAAGCTTCACCATCAGCAATCCGAACCTTACGACTGCCCTGAGCGGCGTCTCTTTCAGTGACACCCTGCCTGCCGGTCTTGTCATCTCGACACCCAATGGCTTCACCGGCTCCTGCGGCACGGGAACCATCACGGCAACACAAGGAACCAACGTCATCAGCCTGTCCGGTGGCACGCTGGCGGCGAACGCTTCCTGCACCTTCTCGGTCAACGTAACTGGCATTGCGGCGGGAACTCAGAACAACACCACCAGCGCCGTCACGTCAAACGAAGCCGGGACAGGCGGAACGGCCTCGGCCTCAATCAACGTGGTTGCGCCGCCCTCGATCGCCAAGGTGTTCAACCCAGCGAATATCGCGCTGAACGCGACCACGTCACTGACCTTCACAATCACAAATCCTGCGGCCAATAGCGTAGCCCTGGCGGGAGTGGCCTTCACTGATACTCTTCCAACCGGCCTGACCGTAGCCAACTCGACCTCGACTGTTTGCGGTGGAACATTGACGACCACAGCTCCGACCGGAATCGCGCTTTCCGGCGCAACCATCGCTGCCAACGCGCAGTGTCAATTCAGCGTGACTGTGACGGGCGCGGCCGCCGGGCAGTACACCAACACAACCGGAGCTGTGACGTCCACGAACGGTGGGACCGGCAATACGGCGTCCGCGAATCTCAGTGTGGCTACGCCGCCGAGCATCACCAAGGCGTTTGGCGCGGCCAATATACTGCTCAACCAGAGCACCTCGGTGACCTTCACCATTACAAATCCGAATACCACGCTCGCGCTTAGCGGCGTTGCCTTTACAGACGCGCTGCCGGCAGGGTTGGTGGTTAGTACTCCCAATGGCCTGAACAACACTTGCGCTGGCACAGTAACCGCTGCGGCGGGGTCTGGGTCCATCACTCTATCGGGTGGAAGTGTCGCGGCGAACGGTTCTTGTACGCTCAGTGTGAAAGTGACTGGCGTTGCGGCGGGTGTGCAGAACAACACAACCGGACCCGTCTCGTCCACTCAGACAGGCGCGGGTGCAGGTAGCAATACCGCCACTGTCACGGTGATTGGACCGCCCTCGATCGCCAAGGCCTTCGGCGCGGCCAGCATCAACCTGAACCAGAGCACGACTCTGAGCTTCACCATCACCAATCCCAACGCGACCGTTGCCTTGTCTGGGGTGGCGTTCACTGACGCGCTGCCGGCGGGCCTTGTTGTCGCCAATCCAAACGGCCTCACCGGATCCTGTGGTTCCGGAACGATCACAACCTCCGCCTCGTCCGTGAGCCTCACAGGTGGTACCATTGCTGCAGGCGGCTCCTGCACCTTCTCAGTGAACGTGACTGGAACAACCAGCGGCCACAAGGTGAATACTACCGGTACTGTTACTTCCACGAACGCGGGCTCCGGCAACCAGGCGACAGCATCAATTGATGTCCTGGCTCCGGATCCGACGATTACCAAAACACATTCCGGAACCTTCAAGCGTGGCCAGACGGGCGCGCAATGGACTATCACCGTGAGCAACGTTGGCTTTGGACCGACGTCTGGCACAGTCACGGTCGTTGATACCTTGCCCAACATCCCGAACCCGCCGGTACCGACAGCGATCAGCGGCACGGGCTGGACCTGCACTCTGGCAACACTCACCTGCACCCGGTCTGACGCTCTTGCATCCGGCAGCAGCTATCCGCCCATTACTCTGACCGTGAATATTCCCCAGAATATCCGGAACAGTTTCACTAACACGGCCAAGGTTTCCGGCGGCGGTGATGTCAATCCCAACAACAATACGGCTACCGATCCAATCAATCTGGGCCCGCCGATTGTGCTGACGCCGCAGTCCAGCAGTACCAGCGCGAGAGCCGGCGGCAGCGCGAGCATGGTCATCAGCGTTGATGCGCCGGATCCGACGCTGGGGGCAATCACGTTCAGTTGTAGTGGACTGCCCACCGCATCGGCTTGCCTGTTCAATCCGATCTTGATCGATCCCTCGGTGACGCCGGGACCCACGAACATCACGGTTTCTGTTGTCACCGCCAAAAGCTCAGCAAGCTTTTTCGTGCCGGAGCGGCCAGGCAGGCGTGACCATGCGCCGCTTTTCGCCATGTGGTCCCTGCCATTCTTCGGTATCGTGTTGACTGGACTCGGAGGGAAGCGCAGGAAGCGGTTCATCCGCTGGTCCGTGCCGATCTTCGTAGGCTTGCTGCTTCTGCTGGCCCTGGTGGGCTGCGGTGCGGCTCCGGCCCAACCTGTCCCGGTCCATGGCACACCGGCGGGAACTTTTACCATCACGGTGTCAGCAACCAGCACTGCAACTGCAACTAATCCCAGCTTTACCGCTACCAGCAGTTTCGACCTGGTGGTGCAGTAATCAGCAGTCAGTTTGAGATAGGAGACAAACAAGAATGTCATCACCCTATGTAGGTGAAATCCGGATGTTCGCAGGCAACTTCGCTCCTGTAGGCTGGGCGTTCTGCCAGGGACAGATTATGCCGATTTCCGAGAATGAGACGCTGTTCCAGTTGATCGGCACGACCTACGGAGGCGACGGGGTAAACACCTTCGCCTTGCCCAATCTCAGCAGCCGCGTCCCGGTTCACGTTGGGCCTGGTTTTGCTTTGGGCCAGGCCGCGGGAGCGGAGAGCGTTACCTTGACAACCAGCCAGATTCCGGCACACTCCCACGTTCCCCAGTGTTCCACCAGTGCAGTAAGCCCGCCCAATGCTTCCAGTCCGGCCAATAACGTCTGGGCGCAATCCGTTCTCAATAATTACTCATCTGACGCACCGTCTTCGGCAATGAATGCCGCGGCGTGCGGCTCTGCGGGTGGATCGCAGCCTCATGACAACATGATTCCGTTCCTGGTGGTCAACTTCATCATCTCGCTGTTCGGAATTTTCCCGTCGCAGTCGTAGATGAGCAAAGCAGATTACTGAGAGCAGGTTCTTTTACTTATAGCCGCAGGCTGAAGCCGGTCGCCAAACGCTGGAAGCGACAAGGAGATAAAGAATGTCAGAGCCATTTTTGGGCGAAATTAAGATTATTAGTTGGAACTTCCCTCCCAAGGGATGGACTTTTTGCAATGGGCAGTTGCTGCCCATCAACCAGAACCAAGCCCTTTTTTCCATCCTGGGCACCACGTACGGAGGCGATGGAATGCGCACCTTTGGGCTGCCGAATCTTCAGGGAAGGAGCCCAGTTCACGTGGGCAACGGAATTGTTTTGGGTGAAATGGGCGGTGAGACAGCTCACACCTTGAACATCTCTGAACTACCGGCGCATAACCACGTGCCTGTGGGTACCTCGAACCAAGCTACTCTTACTGCAGCAACCGGGAACCTGTGGGCCAGTGACAGTTCAAATCCATTCACGCCCTCCCCGTCGACCAGCATGAATCCCGCATGTATTGTGCCTGCCGGTGGGAACCAGCCACACGAGAACATGTCACCTTATTTGGTGTTGAATTTCATCATTGCATTGCAGGGGATTTTCCCCTCGCAGAACTAGGAGCGAAGAGCATATGTCGAATCCATTTGTGGCTGAAATCAGGATCTTTGCTGGAAATTTCGCTCCCAAAGGATGGGCGCAGTGCGCTGGCCAGATCATGCCAATTAGCCAGAACACCGCGCTGTTCTCGCTGTTGGGGACCACGTACGGCGGTGACGGAAAGAGCACCTTCGCCCTACCCAATCTCCAGGGCTGCGCTCCCATGCAGGCCGGCCAGGGGCCCGGTTTGAGCCTGCGCGATCTGGGAGAAACCGGCGGAGAGCAAAACGTAACTCTTCTGCAAACCGAGATGCCTGCGCACTCCCATACGGTGCAGTGCTCGCTCACCGGAGGCGGTATTACCAGCCCGGAAAACAACGCCTGGGCATCGGGACTCAAGGGCCATCCGCCGGCGTACGCGCCTTCAGGAAACAACGTGCAAATGAACCCGTTTGCATTGTCCATCGCCGGGGGCAACTTACCGCACAATAACATGCCGCCGTTCCTGGGCCTCATGTTCATCATTGCGCTGCAAGGCGTTTTCCCAGCGCGATCCTGAACACGATTTTCTGCTCTGGGCCTCAGCTTGCCTGAGGCCCTTTTCTTTTTGCCGTATGATTACCCATGCATCATGCCCGAGCACGAAAGCGCAAATCCGCCTATCAACGCGCCCGCTACTGCACCACGCATACTGGAGAAGGACGTTCCTCTATCGCGCTCTCTGATTTGGCGTGCGCAACGTGATTTCTACTCAACCAGGGCGCTGAAGGCCTGGACCGAAGATCAGGTTCCCAGCTACATCACAAACAATCCATTCATCGCGGACATTTATGCCGAGGTGATCGCAGCTTTTCTTGACGATTGCGGCTCGCTGAAACCAGCACCGCCATCGCGCGAGACTCCCTTGCGTATTTTGGAAATTGGCGCGGGCACAGGTAAATTCGCTTACCTGTTTCTGCGCAGGTTGGTCGGGTTGCTGAAGATGCGAGACCTGCCTTTGGATAGTTTTCAATATGTGATGACCGAATGCTCGGAGAGCTTGCTGGAAGATTGGCACAGGAATTCATACCTTGCCCAATTTGTGAGCGAGGGCATGCTTCACTTTGGCACTTTTTCAGCAGGGCTGGAAAATAACCATCAGCCAAATGCCTGGGGCGCAAACAAAGCCCGTGGGCCGCTGATTGTAATCGCCAATTATGTTTTCGATAGTCTCCCGCAGGACGCATTCGCCGTCGATCGCGGCCAACTGTATGAGATATTGCTAACTACTTCTGGCGAAGGAAACGGTCTCAATCCAGGAGATCTGAAATTTTCGTTTGCGAAATCAACCGTTTCATCAAACCACTATAGCGATCCTTGCTGGACCGGCATTCTCGAGCAATATCAAACGAGTCTGTCTGCTGCTACCGTGCTCTTTCCCACAACAACGCTGACTACGCTGCGACATCTGAGCGAAAACAGTGACGGCAGAATGCTCGTGCTCGCGGCCGATAAAGGCATCAGTCATGGAGCGGACCTCGCGTCTCTTCAGGGAGAGCCCACACTGGAATTTCATGCATCACGCCAGTGTTTCTCGCAGCTCGTGAACTTTGATGCCATTGCGAGATATTTCCGCGGCAAGGGCGGAGCGGCGCTCCTTCCGCAGAAGCACTTTACCACCTTGAATGTGTGCGGCTTTCTTCAACACCATTCGGGAGAGGATTTCCCCGCCACTCGTCGCGCTTATCACCGGGCGATAGACGCTTTTGGGCCCGACGACCTATTTACCGTGATGATGTGGCTGAATGACCATTTGGATCAGGTCCCCCTCAGTCAGGCAATCTCTCTGCTGCGCCTTACCCGCTGGGACCCGACCGCCTTCGCGCGGCTCTTTCCAGCCATTGTTCGCCAGGCGCGAAATGCCGGAGCGGAGCGGAACGACTTGCACGACGCCGTCCTGCGAACCTGGGAAAACCACTATCCGCTCTCCCGGCCGGAAAACATTTTGGCTTTTCACTGCGGCGCCGTCCTGCTGGAAATGGGCTTTTTTTCGGAAGCGTATGAGATGTTCAGGAAATCGCAGCAGCTCTTCGAACCCTCTGCAGCCACGAGCTTCAACCTCGGCTTGTGCTGCCAGGGAATGAACCGGCATCAGCAAGCCCTGGAGTTCATGCGTGAAGCCTGCAGCCTGGATCCTGGTTTCGAACCGGCGCGGCAAAGCCGCCTCAAGCTCGAGGACCAACTTTCACGAATGAAGCCGACCCTGCGCCCCGTACGCCTCGATGACCGTGAATTTCTTTTCCGGTTGTACTCGAGCACCCGCGCCCATGAGATCGCGCCGCTCGGCTGGCCCGCTGCGCAGCAGGAG
>DATNDP010000180.1:0-6538 GCA_035553195.1 Candidatus Acidiferrales bacterium | reverse complement strand
GCTTCTCTTTTCCTGACTGAGGCCGGCTTTCTCGCGCTGGCGGGAGGCATGATTGGATATCTCGCCGGCGTACTCCTCGCCCATCGTATCGGGCAGACTGTATTCGGCTCGCCGATTGACGTTCAACCGGTAGTGCTGGCGCTCATCATTCTCGCTTCGCTGATCGTAACTTTCGCTGGAAGCGCCGGGCCGGTGCGGAAAGCCATGCGCTTTGATCCCGCTATGGTGCTGCGAGGTGACGCGTGAGGCGTGGAAAAGTCTGGGTTCGCCTCCTTCTCAAAGCCGCCTGGGTACGCAAAGACCGCGCTCTAACCGCGCTGATCTCCGTTGCCGTTGTGGCGACAATCGCAACCGCCGCGCTGACGGTCTACTACGACCTCGAGAGCAAGCTGAGCCGCGAGTTCCAGTCATTCGGCGCGAACGTTGTTGTGACCGCCCGATCCGGCGCTTTCGGGCAGGCAGAGATAAACACCCTCAAGTCCACTATTGGCGGCAAAGGCGAGGTGGTGCCAGTGGCATACGCGATTGCCAATGGCCCGAGTAATACCCGTGTCGTCATCGCCGGAGCGGACCTGCATGCTCTGGAAGCATTGAACTCCTGGTGGTCTTTGCACCAGCTTGATTCCGAAGGCACGGCTTTGCTGGGCTCGCGCGCTGCCGCGCTTTACTCGCCCGCCGGAGCTCCGTTTGAGCTTGCGTATGGCGCCCGGAAAATCCAGGTTCGTCCTCAGGTCGTATTTACATCAGGGTCCGACGACGATAGCCGCATTTACCTTCAGCTCTCCGACTTCCTGGCCCTGACCGGTACGGAGCCCAACACAGCCCTGCTCCGCATTGATGGCAAGCCTCGCGAGATTCAGAGCGAACTCGCGCAGCTCACGGCCGCTCTGCCCCAAGCCGACGTCAAACCGGTTCGCCAGGTCACGCAGGCGCAGACGGCGATTGTGGGCCGAACACGCTCCATTGTCCTGAGCGCCTTCGCGATTGTGGTGGTAATGATCGTGCTCTGCATGGTGGCCACCTTCACCAGTTCTGTGCTGGAGCGGCGGAAAGACTTTGCGGTGATGAAAGCGCTGGGCGCTTCCAACCGCGCAGTGAATGTCTTTTTTGCTGCGGAAGCTTCCCTGCTCGCGCTGGCCGGAGCGGCTATCGGCTACTTAGTTGGAAGCGGTATTGCGTTCTGGATCGGGAAGGCAAATTTCGGCGCCGCCATTCTGCCTCAGCCTTTGTTGCTGGCGCCGGTCCTGGTGGGCAGCATGGTGCTCGCGCTCATTGCGTCAACCGCGCCGTTGCGCCTTCTGCAGCAGATTCAGCCAGCAGGAATACTCAGGGGAGAATAGATGCTCATCGAGCTGAAAAATGTCACCCGGGTTTACAAGAGCAACGTCGAAGTCAAGGCCCTTGATGACGTTTCCCTCACCGTCGCCCCCGGCGAGTGGCTGGCTATTATGGGCCCTTCCGGCTCGGGAAAATCGACGCTGGTGAACCTGATCGGATGCCTTGATCAGCCAACGAGGGGGGAGATCTGGATTCACGATGCGAACGTGTCACAGATGAGTTCCGCGGAGTTGAACCGCTTTCGCGCGGAAAAGATCGGCTTCATCTTTCAGCAATTTCATCTCATCCCTTATCTCACTGCGATCGAAAATGTGATGCTGGCGCAGTATTTCCACAGCATGACGGACAAAGCCGAAGCGCTGGCGGCATTGGAGCGCGTGGGCTTGGCTGATCGCGCTGACCATTTGCCTTCGCAGCTTTCCGGCGGCGAGCAGCAGCGCGTGTGTATTGCCCGCGCTCTAATTAACGATCCTCAGGTTGTGCTGGCAGACGAGCCAACCGGCAATCTCGACGCCCAGAACGAAGAACTGGTGCTGCGCCAGTTGCGCGAGCTTCATGCCCAGGGGCGCACCATCATCATGGTCACTCACGATCCGGCGGTCGCACACTTAGCCGATCGTCTGCTCGAACTCCATCATGGCAAAATCGCCTCCCAGCAGCAGTTCGTCAGCAATGATGAAGAGCAATTTGATGAAGTCCTGGAAGAACTCTGGGTGCTGGCGGAAAACGGCGAACCCGCTGAACTGGGACGGGTGGAGGTAGAAGGCTCACTGCCCATGCCGCTGGCAGTGGAACGCATGCAGACAATGGGCCTGGTAGAGCTTCAGCAACACACAGACGCGCCGCACTCGCACAAGCGCGTCTTGAATCGCTGCCACGTGGCGTTTCGCGCACCCACCGAATCACTGGAGCACGGCGAGCAGATGATCATCTTCACGGAAAAAGGGCGGCGCCGTGCCGAAGACATAATCCGGCGGCATCGCCTGGCCGAACGCCTGTTCACGCAGACCTTTCAGGTGGAAGACGAGAAGGAAATCGCCGAGCAGGCCTGCAGGTTCGAGCACATCCTGTCACCAGAAGCCACAGACCGCATCTGTACCTTTCTTGGCCATCCTCGGATGTGCCCGCACGGCAGCCCCATACCCGCGGGGCCGTGCTGTATCGCCGCCAAGTCGGCGATACGAAGCGAGAATGTGTTCGCCGATCAGAAGTAGAGCAACTCAAACACAAAGTTCCGTCATGACCGATAGCGGTTCCAAGGCAGCTTGAAAATCCTTTTTTTGTTGTCGCTCCGCCTGTGGCTCCGCTCCGGCCTGCGGCAGCAAGGGATTGATTTAGGGCCACAGCTTACCCAGCGCTTATTCCTCAGCGCGCCAGCGCGCCTCGGGAACGCACTGGGTTAAGCTCTTGACGGGCCTACGGCCCTGACCATCGAGTGGTAAAGCGCTGACGCAACCGAGAAAGTGTTTTCCGTTATTTCAGGGTACTTTCGAGAGCGGCGACGACATATGTCTCTGACCAGCGCATAAGCTGAGGAAATTCGCCTAACCAAGCCAGCAAAACAATCAAGGGTGCCTAAAGGTTTGGAGCGCAGCGACAGAAAAGAGAGCGAGGCCGACTTGCGCGCCGAGCCCGTTGCTGCAGGAGCATAGATATTGCGATCAGGTTCCAGTCTCTAAGGCGGTTTGGAGCGCAGCACAGGCGTTAATGGCTCGAGAATGCCGGACGAAGCCGCTCACGCGCTGAGTCCGGCTGTTGCAGGAGCATTGAGTATTATTAGTCGCGAGTCATACCGATGAGCGGTTTGGAGCGCAGCGACAACAAAAAAGGAAGCGACAACAAAAAAGGAAGAGGCAGGTTTTCCTCTTCCCTTCCTGGGCTAGCGTTTTTTCATAACGCTATAAACGTTGGTTAGTACAGTCTGAAATCCACCTCAAGCGTCATGGCTACAGCAACAGGCTGGCCGTTTTTCTTGCCCGGCTCAAACAGCCAGGTGCGCACTTTCTCCATCGCTTTCTGGTCCAGGCCCATGCCGAGGCTGCGAACCACTTTCAGGTTGTGCGGACGGCCGTCGGGGCCAATGATGGCGGAGAGCGTTACCGTTCCCTGATACTTGGCTTTACGCGCTTCCTCAGAGAAATCTGGCGAGGGCGTAAACTTGGCCACTGGAGGCGTCACGCCGATGTCCCCCAGCGAGTAGATGCCGCCGCCGAAGCCGCCGCCCTCTCCCGGACCATGTCCTGGGCCCATACCGGAGCCGATGCCGTTACTTTTTCCAGAGCCGATGCCGCCGCCGGAACCCGGTCCGTTAGAAGCGGGGCCAGCAACACGCGCCGACATGGGATTGCCAAGGTTCGGCATCGTCGGGTTGTCAGGCAGCTTGACCTTCGGAGGAGCAACAACTGTGGGCTCCATTGCGAGCTTGGGTTTCTCGTTCTTGATCTCCACCGTGGGAGGCGTGAACTGTTCTGGCGCCACTTTAGGCAAGTGACCTTTCGATTCAAAGATCTTGGCATGTTCGCCGCCGCCACCGCCGCCCGTAAGCGCCTTTGTGGGCGTGGCCGGTTTCATCACCGGTTGATAGTCGGTGAGCGGAGGAGCAATCAGCGTAACGTTTTCGTGTTGCTCTGCGGCCTTCGGCGTCCTCCAACTGATCACGGACACGGCAATCAATGCTGCGATCGCGAGTGAATGTAAGACCAGGGAGCCCGTCGCCGGTTTCCGCGCGCTGCGATGTGTCCAGATCTCCCGCACCTGCACCGGCCGCGACGTCAGCCGCAGTGGAGAAAGCTTCTCCGGGAACATTGCTTCTTTCAGGTTGCGGAGCAGAGAACCCAGCATGGAGCGATGCATTTCCGGAAGCCCGCCGAGACGGGGGCCCTCGTTCATGTAACGCTGTTGCGGAGGAGGAGGAAGAATAGCCTGATTCGCCATGGGGTCGACCCGTTTTACCTCTTCACGATTACGACCAAACTCATCGTGTGGTCTGGATTCACTCATAGGAGATGAAGGAATTAAGGTGCAAGTTGCATCCAGCAGAATCAACAGCGAAAACTTTGTTCAAATGTGCATGCAACGCAACCATCCAACTACCCAAAAATTAGAGACGAAGAAGGCGCAACAAATTTTTGATTTGCTTTAGGGAAAATTGGATTCCGATTCACGCGAAAGGGTTTTGTTAAGAGTGGTAAATCGCGAGCGATTTCCCCTGACAGTTATAATGAGATATCAACAACTTGCAGCCGGAGAAATAATGAGCGAGCCGCTCGAGCTCAAAAAGACCCTGAACCTGCCCAAAACTGACTTTCCCATGAAAGCGGGCCTGCCCCAGAACGAGCCAAAATGGCTGGAAAAATGGGAGCAGGGGGATCTCTACGGACAGATCCGTCAATCGCGCAAAGGAAAGCCTGTGTACATTCTGCATGACGGTCCACCTTATGCGAATGGCGCCATCCATGAAGGGCATGCGCTTAACAAGTGCCTGAAAGATTTTGTGGTGAAGTCGAAGACCATGGCGGGCTTTGATTCACCTTACGTCCCAGGCTGGGACTGCCACGGATTACCAATCGAGATTAAGGTGGATGAAAAGCTGGGCCGCAAGAAACTGGAGATGAACCCGGCCGACGTGCGCAAGGCCTGTCGCGAATATGCATTGAAATTCCTGAATCTTCAGCGCGACCAGTTCAAGCGTTTGGGAATTCTGGGTCAGTGGAACCAGCCGTATTCCACCATGGACCCAGGCTATGAATCCACAATCGTGCGCCTGCTCTTTGACTTCATGGAAAAAGGAGCTGTCTATAAAGGACTTCGGCCCGTCTATTGGTGTATTCATGACAAGACTGCGTTGGCGGAAGCCGAGGTGGAGTACGAGACGCATACCAGCCCGAGTATCTGGGTGAAATACCGCATGACCAGCGCGCCGGAGAAGATTGACAGCCGCCTGGCAGGAAAGAGCGTCAACACAATCATCTGGACCACCACGCCCTGGACGCTGCCTGCCTCAATGGCTGTGGCCTTCCATCCTGACCTTGATTATGTCGCGCTTGAACATCAGGGGAACGTTTACATTGTGGCCGACGCACTAGCTAAGGCGACAGTTGAAGCATGTAATCTCACCGCCGCAGCAGAAATCGCGCGCTTTTCCGGCAGGAAACTCGAGTACGCGACGTTTGCTCATCCTTTTCTGGACCGGCAGATCCTGGGCGTGCTGGCGGATTATGTCACCACCGACCAAGGCACGGGTGTGGTGCATACAGCTCCCTCCCATGGTGCGGAAGATTTCTATACCGGCGTGAAGTACAGGCTTGACCAGACATGCAACGTGGATGAAGCGGGACGCCTGCGAAATGGACTGCCTGAGTACGATGGCCTTCAGGTCTTCAAGGCCAACCACCCGATTATCGAGCTGCTAAAGACGCGCGGCGTGCTGATGGGCGAGGGCAAGATCGAGCACCAGTACGCCCATTGCTGGCGCTGCCACAATCCGGTCATCTTCCGTGCTACCGAGCAATGGTTTATCTCGATGGATGCGCCGGCGAATGGATGCAAGCTGCGCGAACGCGCCCTGGATGAGATTAAGAAGGTGAAGTGGATTCCCGCCTGGGGCGAAGAGCGCATCAGCAACATGATTGCCACCCGCCCGGACTGGTGCATCTCCCGCCAGCGCGTCTGGGGTGTGCCCATTGCGGTATTTTTTTGCGAAGCCTGCGGAAAGCTTCTGGAATCCAAGGAAGTAAATAAAGCCGTGGTGGAACTGTTTGCGCGCGAAGGAGCGGACTCCTGGTACACGCGTAGCGCGTCAGACATTCTTCCCGCGGAAACCAAATGCGCGTGCGGCGCCACGGCGTTTCGCAAGGAGAGCGACATAATCGACGTCTGGTTTGAGTCCGGCTCAAGCCACGCGGCAGTGCTGGGGCACCAACCTAACATGCCCTGGCCGGCTGACCTTTATTTTGAGGGCGGCGACCAATACCGCGGCTGGTTCCACTCTTCCCTGCTGGTGGCGGTGGGCACACGCGGCCACGCGCCGTATCGCGGCGTCGCGACGAACGGCTGGACCCTGGACCCGCAGGGCCGTGCTACGTCCAAATCACTGGGAAACGGCATTGATCCCACCAAGATCGCAGACAACAAAGGCGGCGAGATCATCCGCCTCTGGGTGGCCTCAGTGGATTTCCAGGAAGACGTTACAGTCTCTGAC
>DATNDP010000179.1:0-6179 GCA_035553195.1 Candidatus Acidiferrales bacterium | reverse complement strand
GCGCTGGTATTGCAGCAGGGGTAAGGAGAGCCCATGAAAAAGCTTTTTTCGGTGTTTCAGAAACGCAGTCGCGCGCTGGACGAAGAAATGCAATTTCATCTGGAGAAGCAGATTGAAGCCAATCGCGCCAGCGGCATGACGGCCGAAGAGGCGCGAAGGCAGGCGTTGATTGCCTTCGGCGGCGTGCAGCAGACCAGAGAGAAAGTAAGTGAAGCGCGCTGGATGCATTTTCCGGAAATTCTCCTGCAGGATGCGCGCTATGCGATCAGGCTGCTGCGCAAAAGCCCGCTGTTTACAATGATTGTGGTGGTTACGCTGGCGTTCGCCATCGGCTTGAATACAGCCATCTTCAGTCTGATCGATCAGATTATGTTCCGTTCCTTGCCGGTGAGCCATCCGGAAGATCTGGTTCTGCTGAAATGGCATGCGCATACGCGTCCTAAGATTCACAGCCAGTGGGGATATGGCTATTGCACACCGAGCTTCGCCGAGACCAACCAATCCAACTGTTCTCTTTCTCGTCCCTGGTTCAACACGGTGCGGGAGGCGAATGTCTTCTCCGGCATTGCGGGCTTTGCAGGCACGGGCGGGCAGATGACGCTGAGCGGCAACGGCCCGGCAACCATATTGAATGGCGGTCAGTTTGTTTCCGGGGACTTTTTTCAGACGCTGGGAATTAAAGCCGCTGCGGGACGCCTGCTCCTGCCCGATGATGACACGCCGCAAGCCATGCCCGCCGTGGTGCTCAGCTATGCGTACTGGAAGAGCGCGTTTGGCGGTTCCAGTTCCGCCATCGGCAAGACAGTGCGCCTCAACAATCTGCCATTCACCATCATCGGGGTAACAGAAAAGGATTTCGAGGGGCTTGTGCCCGCGAGTCGGCCGGATATATGGGTGCCTCTCGCGGTTCGATCGCGTCTGCTTCCACGCTGGACGCCCGAATTTGAAGATGCAGGCGCCTGGTGGCTTGCCATTGTGGGCCGGTTGAAGCCTGGTATTCCGGCAACACAGGCGCAGGCTGCGCTGAACCTGCTGTTCCGCAACGAAACAGAAAACGGCGGCAAGCCGCTTTTCAAACCCGCCGATGACCCGTGGCTTGAACTGGCGCCGGCCCAACAAGCGTTAGGGCAGCGCGGGCGGGCCGCGCAGCCGCTGTTTATTCTGATGGGGGCCGTGGCTCTGGTCCTGCTGATTGCCTGCGCCAATATCGGCGGTCTGTTGTTGGCGCGCGCCACGGGGCGGACGCGGGAAATGGCCGTGCGACTCACGTTGGGCGCCAAGCGGTCGCGCCTGGTTTCGCAATTGCTGATGGAGAGCCTCATGCTCTCGCTGGCCGGCGGCGCTTTGGGAATCCTGTTTGGGCGATGGGGAGCGCGGCTTTGGCTGCTGCTTTCCCATAACGGGGACTCGCCAAGCTCTATGACTCCGCAGCTTGACGGCCGCGTGCTTGCTTTCACCCTGGCGGTCTCCGTTGGCACGGCCATTCTCTTTGGCCTGGCGCCCATTTTGCGCAGCCTGCGCGTGGACCTTACCCCGGCATTGAAGTCAGGCAGCGGCGCTATTGACATCTCCGATTCGCGGCGGCGCTGGTACAGCATGGGCAACACGCTGGTGGTGGTGCAGGTGATGCTGGCCATCGTCACCCTGGTGAGCGCCGGATTGCTGGTGCGAACTCTCAGAAATTTGAAGAGCGTTGACCTGGGATTCGATCCGACGAACGTGCTTGTCTTTTCTTTGAACCCACAGCAGGCGGGTTATCAACCGGCGCAGCTCGACGGGCTCTACCGCGATTTACAGCAGCGCTTCGCCGCACTCCCAGGGGTGCAATCGGTCACCTATTCATGGACCAGCCTGCTGGGGAACAGCCAGTGGGGTACGGATTTCCATCCACCGGGGACGCCCGACAGCACGAAGGCTGATGTTGACGTCTTTCCTGTCGGACCGAATTTCTTTAACGTGATGCGGCTCCCATTGAAACTAGGACGCGACTTCGAGGATCCTGATTTTGCTATTCAAGCCGCGCGCGCCGCGCTACCACCGGGCAAGGAGGAGGACCCGAAATCGCCGCCGCTTCCCATCATTGTGAATGAAACCTTCCTGAAGCGATTCCTGCGAGGAAGAAATCCGCTGGGACAGCACATAGAGGAGAGCCTGCCGGAAGAAGCGGGCAAGCCGCGCGGGCCGGGCTGGGTGATTGTGGGAGTGGCGGGCGATGCGAAGTATTACGACCTCCGCACGGATATTGCGCCCACCATGTACACGCCATGGGTTGGGGCTGCCGGGTTCTCCATCCGTTCCTCTGGCGATCCGAAGCAGCTCGTGAGCGCCATTCGCGACATCATCACGCGCCGCGATTCAAATCTGGCCATGTACCGGGTCGCCACCGAATCTGAACAGATTGATCGTCAGGTGTTCATGGAAAAGCTGTTGGCCCAGCTTTCCAGCTTCTTCGCGGCTCTCGCACTGCTTCTGGCCTGCGCGGGAATTTATGGCCTCCTATCCTACGAGGTGACCCGGCGCACGCGCGAAATCGGCATACGAATGGCGGTGGGCGCGCAGAGCCGGCACGTGCTGAGCATGGTGGTGCGCCACGGAGTGATGCTTGCTCTGATTGGTGCGGCGGTCGGCTGCATTGCCTCATACGGAGTATCACGACTGCTGCAAAGCCAGCTCTACGGCGTGCATGCCGGCGATCCGGCCACTCTGGTGGCAGTTGCGTTCATCCTGCTGCTGGTCAGCTTGGTGGCATGCTGGCTGCCGGCGCGGCGGGCAACGCGCGTTGACCCGCTGGTGGCGCTGAGGTACGAGTAGCCATGAAGATGCTGGATCGGTTGTGGGCAGTGCTGAGGCGCAGGCGTTCGGATTCTGACCTGCAGAACGAACTGGCCTTTCATCTTGAGAGCGAGATTCGGAGAAACATCGCCTCAGGTATGGCGCCAGAAGAAGCGCGACGTCAGGCGCTAATTGCATTCGGCGGGGTACAGCAGACCAGAGAAAGGGTGAGCGAGGTGCGCTGGATGCATTTTCTTGAGGTGCTGTTACAGGATGCGCGCTTCGCCGCGAGACTCCTGCGCAAGACTCCCCTGTTCACTGCGATTGTTGTACTGACGCTGGCTCTAGCCATAGGCTTGAACACGGCAATCTTCAGTCTCATTGACGCCGTTATGTTCCGGTCACTCCCGGTGAGCCATCCAGACGAACTGGTACTGTTGAAATGGCAT
The DNA here is from genome assembly GCA_035553195.1 of Candidatus Acidiferrales bacterium. Lineage (GTDB taxonomy): Bacteria > Acidobacteriota > Terriglobia > Terriglobales > Acidobacteriaceae > Angelobacter. The sequence continues at coordinate 2,958 of DATNDP010000179.1, read as the reverse complement.
GCGCATCGCCGGCCAGACATCGACGCTCAATGGGGGTACGGCTACTGCACTCGGGATAACACTGAGAACAACAAATCGAACTGCTCTCTCTCACTTCCCTGGTTTAAGGCGGTGCGGCAGGCCAATGTTTTCTCAGGAGTGGCAGGATTTGCCGGCATTGGCTACCTGACTCTGAGCGGTAATGGCCCGGCAACTATATTGGGCAGCGGCCAGCTTGTTTCCGGCGATTTCTTTGCGACGCTCGGAATCAAAGCCGCAGCCGGACGCCTGCTCCTGCCAGATGACGATACACCGGAAGCTGTGCCCGCGATTGTGTTGAATTACGCATATTGGCAGAGCGCATTTGGAGGCTCCAGTTCCGCCGTTGGAAGGATAGTGCGGATCAACAGCCAACCCTTCACCATCGTTGGGGTGGCGGAAAAAAATTTCGAGGGTTTCGTGCCCGGAAGTCGTCCGCAAATCTGGCTGCCACTCGCCGCGAGGCCGCGCCTGGTTCAGGGTTGGACGCCGGAATTTGAAGGTGCTGGCGCCTGGTGGCTCGCGATCGTCGGCCGCGTTAAAACAGGAATTCCGGCAACGCAGGCCCAGGCTGCGTTGAATCTGTTGTTCCGCAACGAAACGGAAAACGGGGGCAACCCGCTATTCAAGCCGGCAGACGATCCATGGATTGAACTGGCGCCCGCTCAACAGGCATTAGGGCAGCGCGCGCAGGCTGCCCAACCTCTGTTTGTTCTAATGGCGGCGGTCGCACTGGTTCTGCTGATTGCCTGTGCGAACATCGGCGGGCTGTTGCTGGCGCGCGCTACTGGACGGACCCGGGAAATCGCCGTGCGCCTGACGCTGGGCGCAAAGCGATCGCGTCTGATTTCACAGTTGCTGATGGAAAGCCTTATGCTCTCATTGGCCGGCGGCGCACTCGGAATCCTGATTGGCCGCTGGGGAGCGCGCCTCTGGCTGGTGCTTTCGCAAAGCAATGATTCGCGAGCATCGTTGAGTCCGCAACTGGACAGCCGTGTGCTGGCTTTCACCGCCGCGGTCGCAATCGGCACGGCCATTCTGTTCGGGCTTGCGCCAATCTTGCGCAGCTTGCGCGTGGATTTGACTCCGGCTTTGAAGTCCGGCAGCGGCGCTGTGGATACATCTGATTCACGTCGACGTTGGTACAGCACGGGCAACGCGCTGGTAATGATGCAGGTGATGTTGGCCATGGTCACTCTGGTCAGTGCAGGATTGCTGGTGCGAACTCTCAGGAACCTGAAGAGCGTGGATTTGGGGTTCGATCCGAGTAATGTGCTCGTCTTTTCCCTGAATCCACAGCAGGCGGGTTATCAACCCGCACAGCTCGATAGTCTCTATCGCGATTTGCAGCAGCGGTTTGCCGCACTTCCCGGAGTGCAGTCGGTTACCTACTCTTGGACTAGTCTGCTGGGGAACGCCGAATCGAGCCTGGACATTCACCCGCCGGAAACTCCGGACAAAACAAAAGCTGATGTTCAGATTCTGGGAGTTGGACCGCATTTTTTTGAGGTGATGCGCCTGCCATTAAAACTCGGACGAGATTTTGAGAGTTCGGACTTTGCGGTACAGGCGGCCCGTGCGGTGCTGCCTCCGGGCAAGGAAGCTGACCCGAAATCTCCGCCCTTACCGGTCATCGTAAATGAGAAGTTTGCAAAGCGATTTCTGGCCGGCCGAAATCCTTTGGGACAACACATTGAAGAGGGTCTGCCCGAAGAGGTTGGACGACCGCGTGGGCCGGGCTGGGTGATTGTGGGAGTATCGGGAGACGCAAAGTATGACGATCTACGCAGCGATATTGCTCCAACCATGTACATGCCATGCGTCGCCAGCGCCGGTTTTTCAATCCGCGCGTCGCGAGATCCAAAACAACTGGTGGCTGCTATACGTGACGTCATCATCCGCCGTGATTCCAACCTGGCAATGTACGGAATCACTACGGAATCCGAGCAGATCGATCAACAGGTCTTCATGGAAAAACTGATGGCACAGCTTTGCAGTTTCTTCGGAATGCTGGCGGTGGCTCTGGCCTGCGCTGGAATTTATGGGCTGCTGTCATACGAGGTCACGCGACGCACCCGTGAGATCGGGATACGCATGGCTGTGGGCGCTCAGCGCAACCACGTGCTCGGGATGGTGATTCGCCAAGGGCTTATTCTGGCATCGGCCGGGACGGTGGCGGGATGCGCGGCTTCACTGGGGGCCTCGCGCCTGCTGAAGAGCCTTCTGTATCAAGTAAAGGATGGCGATCCTGTGACCCTTCTGGCCGTTTCGGTCCTTCTGCTGGCGGTCAGCATTGTTGCGTGCTGGCTGCCGGCGCGGCGGGCAACAAGGGTGGACCCGCTGGTGGCGCTGAGGTACGAGTGAAAAAGATTGCCATTATCGCGGGGTTGCTAAAATCGCCGAAATTGGCCGAACGGGCAACCCTGCAATTGCCTTTGCGTTGCCGGGAATGTCACAATAAGGAGTTGCTCTAATGCTTGAGGGCTCTCATTCTTTGAGTCCGAACCGGGTTTGGAGTAATCAGAAATACCAGTAGGACTGCGGGCTTCAACAACCCCGTGGGTTGGGCGCTAAACGGCGTAGCGAATCCACTGGAGCCTGCGGATGCTTTCAACATCCCCGTTCCGGAAGGAACTGAAGGCGGAAAAAAACATGTCGACTGCATTTGTACCAGCCATTGAGCGGGCACCGAGTTGTTCGCTCGACAATTACCTTGTACTTCCTGACCGCAGCATGGACGAGCGCATTGCCGCGGCCAGACGCGAACTGGGCGGGCGCGCCGTAATCCTGGGGCATCACTACCAGCGCGATGAAGTGATCCGTTTTGCCGATTTTCGCGGCGACTCTTACAAGCTGGCGCAGGAAGCCTCGCGAACCAGCGCTGAATACATTCTCTTCTGCGGTGTACATTTCATGGCAGAGAGCGCGGATGTCCTGGCG
>DATNDP010000178.1:0-5221 GCA_035553195.1 Candidatus Acidiferrales bacterium | reverse complement strand
CGGTTTGAGCGCGTACTTCGACTGAAGGGGCTTGACTTGTACGAGCCGCAGGTTCTTTTTGGCTGCAAACCTTGTTTTTGCGGCCTCATCGAATCCGGGCGCCGCAATGGCTTCCACGAAGAGCTTGGCCATTTCCTCTGCGGTTGCGCCATCCACAATGCGGTTCACGCCGATGACTCCGCCGTAAGCGGAAACAGGATCTGTCTCCAGGGCGCGCATGTAGGCTTCCCGAAGAGTGGAACCCGTTGCCGCTCCAGCAGGATTGGTGTGCTTAATAATGGCACAGGCAGTCTCGTCGAACTCCTGCGCCAAATCCCAGGAGGCCTGGAGGTCCACTATGTTGTTGTAAGAAAGCTCTTTGCCCTGAAGTTGATGGCTGTTCGCAATGCCGGCAAATGATCTGTCTGAGTACATGGCAGCTCGTTGGTGCGGGTTCTCCCCGTAGCGCAGGTCCATGGTCTTGGTCAGGGCAAAGCGGAGGACCTTGGGGAAATCGCCATCAGGATGCGGGCTGCCTGGAAGCTGAAAATTCTGCGCCTCATCCAGCGCAGTACGGGCGAGAGTTGAAGCAATGGCGTTGTCGTATGCAGCCGTTGTCGCGAAAGCTCTTTGCGCAAGCTTCCAGCGCGTTGCCAAACTTAGCTCGCTTCCTGACGCAAGCATCTCGTCTGCGATCGTTGTGTAATCTTCGGGAGAGGTAACAATCGCCACGTCGCGGAAATTCTTCGCCGCCGATCGCACCATGGATGGACCACCGATATCAATGTTCTCGATCAGTTCGTCAAAGCTCACGCCCGGCTTCGTAGCCGTTTTCTCAAACGCGTAGAGATTCACCACCACCATGTCGATGGGCACGATTCCGTGTTCGCGCGCTGCGGCAACATGCGACGGGTTTGTGCGCACGTGCAGAATTCCTCCATGCACTTTGGGGTGCAGCGTCTTCACACGGCCGTCCATCATCTCGGGAAATCCGGTCAACTCGGAGATGTCTTTGACCGCGACTCGCGAATCCCGCAGCAATTTGGCCGTCCCGCCGGTGGAAAACAGCTCCACGTTCATTCCCGCCAGCTTTTTCGCGAACTCAACGATTCCGGTCTTGTCAGTAACACTCAGAATGGCGCGTTGAATTTTGGACATGGAATCCTCGTCAATAGGGTGAAAGAGGATACGTTAACAGGCACGGGAAAGAGAGTTCAAACGCGGAAGGTTGTTTCGTTGAGGACTCAGCCGGAACACGCTGGGACGATTATGCTGGTTGGCGAAGTTCTGTGCTGGACTCGCTATTCAGAGTGAAATAGAACGTGGCGCCCTTCTCCACGGCGCCCTCCGCCCAGATGCGGCCGCCGTGACGATGCACCACCCGCTGTACTGTGGCCAGCCCGACGCCAGTGCCGGGAAACTCAGCCAGGCTATGCAGCCGCTGAAATGGTTGAAAAAGCCTTTCCGCATTGGCCTGGTTAAAGCCGGCACCGTCATCGCGGATGTAATAACTCCCCCGTACGGCGTCGTACCCAAACTCAATTCTCGCGGTTGCATGCTTCGAGGTGTACTTCCACGCGTTGCGCATGAGATTTTCCATGGCGATCCGCAGAAGCCGGGAATCGCCTTCCGCAACCAGAGATTCGGGGATTACGAACTGAACCTTGCGCTGCTGGTCATGGCTCTGCAACTCCTGCGCAATGGACCGCGCAATCGCCGAGAGATCCACGTGTTCCTGATGCATTGTGCCCGACGAAACTTGCGAAAGCTTCAGCAGATCGTCAATCAGATCACCCATGCGGACTGCCGCGCTACGAATATGCTGAATGAAGTCCTTGCCTGCCGGATCGAGTTTAGCGCCAAAATCGTGCAGGAACATGTAGGTGAATCCGTTGATGGTTTCCAGCGGTCCGCGCAAGTCGTGCGATACGGAATACGAGAATGCCTCCAGCTCGCGGTTGGCGGCGATGAGTTGCCGGGTACGATCTTCCACGCGCTGCTCAAGTTCGCCTTGCCCTTTCAGCAGCTCGGCATCGCGCCGCTGGATCTGTTCCAGCATGTCATTGAAGGCTCGCACCAGCACGTCAGTTTCATTGAAACCGGAAGCAACTTCCGCACGCACGCTGTAGTTCTTTTCGCGCGAAATCACACCGGCGGTCTCGGCCAGCTTTACGATGGGGCCAGCCAGCGAACGCCCCAGAGCGGCGGAAAGCAGCAACGCCGCCACAAGCGAAACCAGCAGCACCACCAACGCAATCAAGGCGTAATGCTGCAAACGGCTGTGCAGTTCTTCAAGGTCGTTGCGGATGTAAACGCTGCCGATCGGTTTGCCCTGCAGTTCAATGCGGCGCACCAGAAGTACGTCACCTTCATGGAACGAGTATGTCTCCTCATGCGTTGGTCCCAGCGACGGGAGATCGAGTACTTCTGTCACCCCGGTGCGACGATATTGGGCGAAAACCTGTCCATCGGGTGTCAGTATGCCCGCGGAGATCACTCCGGGAAAGCCACGCAGTGCAGCGAGCGTATTGGCGGCCGCTTTCGGGTCATTGAACGTCAACGCCGCAGCGCTGTTAGCGCCCACGATCTGAGCTTGCGCGGAGAGATCTCGCACGATGGAATCGCGAACGCTGAGCTGGTCGTACACGATGAAGGCACTGCAAGCCAGCACCAGGGCCGCAGCGCTCACCACCATGATGATCAGCGTGAACCGGGAGGAGATGGAGCGGCTCTGGCCAGGCACTAGCGTCCTCCTTTCGGATTGGCTTTCCTCACGGTGATAGCTACTTTGAGCAATTCGGAACTCAGGCTCAAGCCGGCCTCTTCCGCTGCGCTCTGGTTCACCTCAAAATGCACATGGCCACCCTCAACTACGAACCCGATTTCCCCGCCCCGATCCACGAAATGAGGAATGTCGCTGACCGTCAAAATATGCTGTTTGGCTAGGGCGGGCAGAAGTACGTTGAGCCGCCTCCCCTCCGACGAGGAAATAAACACGATTGCGCAGCCAGCACTCTCGGCAGCAGAGGCAATGTGCTTGGTAATCACCGGCTGGCCATTCAACGTTTCCCCGCTGACCGTCTGTACCAGAACAGGGCCAAACGGGTCTGGGCCCAGCACGCACAGGTCAAAGCTCTTTCGCTTGCTGCTGACGTCCGGCGGCCAGGTAACGAACTTGCCGAAGTTGAAAAGGTATGCTGCCTCTACCTGGTATTCCGTAGGATGACTTGCAGGCTGAGCTCCGGCTGCGGGCGCCAACATCAGTGCCGCAAGAATGCAGGCACACAAGAGCGATGGAGGATACGCCCTGAGACGGTTGGCGCACACATGGGCGAGACCCATCAAGCTTTACCTACCTCGTCCAGACCAGTTTGGCAAAAGCGCCCCGGCGGATACCAACTTGCGGCTTAGCACTGCTTTCAATGTGATGTGGCTGCAACAGATTTTGCCCCACTACCGAGAACTCAACATTCTTCATCACGTTCCAGCCAAGCCGCAGGTCCAGTGTGTGATAGGCCGGGACAGGAAAGTTCTGATCGAATGCCACGGCCGACTGGTAGTGATAGGTGGGGTCCAGGTCGACTGCTTTGGACAGCTTGATACGCGGAGCGACAAAGAGCGTGTGATGTGGGCCGGAGTGGCTGAAGTTTGTGGCCACAGAATCTCCAACCGCTCCGACTGTGCTGTGGATATCCAGCGTCAGGTATGAATATGCGCCTTTCAGTTGCAGCCAGGGAGTTATGTCCCAGCTTGGGCTAATCTCCACCCCATCTGTAGTCCCCGCGGCTCCATTGACAAATGGAAAATCCAACGCGATGTGCGGCAGCCCCGGGCTGTTTTCGGCCACAACAATCGGTCCAGTAATGTTTTGCAAGTCCCCGGATTTGTTGTGAAACACCGCAACATCAAGATAAACACTCTTTTTGAACAGTTGCCGGTAACCGCCTTCGAAGTCAAGAAGTGTCTCAGACTGAAAATTCGGCTGCCCGATGATGCGCAGAAAAACCGGGGACGCAATCAATGCGGCGACATTCACGTCGCTATCCAATCGGCTGGGAGTCCGTACCGCCCGTGTCACAGCGGCCCAGAAGGATTGGTGACGTGCAGGCCGGTAAAGAATGCGAGCATTCGGTTGAAACTCAAATCCGCTGTAATCGTTGTGCTCGAGTTTGATTCCTGCCGTGAACGACAGCGTGTCGGGAATCAACTTGATTTCGTCCTGCACAAACCCGCTATAAAGCGCGTCAGTACGCTGCGGCGGGAAAAAGTCCACCGACCCGGGAAAGTGGCTGGTGATGCTGTCAGGGATTACGCGCACACCCGCGCCCCAAATCACGTTATTCCGGGTTGCGAGGGCAAAATGGTGCACCAAATCAATGTCAAACGTCGCACGCTTTTCACCGATTTGCGGACGGTCCCGGTCCACGCGGTCAAAATACGTCTGCACCTGGATATCGGAGGTCTCGCTCAGCGTACGCTTCCAGCGCAGAAGAATATCGCTTCCGGAGACGCGGTCGCGAAAGATGTCATCGATGCTGCCCAGCGGATCAAACGTGGCGATGGGCGTTTCCTCTCCGCTCCGCTCGGAGAACAGACCGCCCTCCAGCATGACTGAGTCACGGACATTGGGATTCCAGTCGCTGCGAAATCCTGTTCGTCCCGTCCACCAGTCATCGAAGTTATTCACGGTACCGGAGGCGAAATGAAATTCCGGGCCCGTGGTGAACCATTGCCCATAGAGACGCGCGCTGAGGTTGCCACGGGTACCGGAGTAGGCTGCTGCGGCGCGGCCCTGGTCCACGTTGCCGCCGCCAACGCTCACGTATCCTCCCTTGGTCTCCTGTGAGTTCCGGGTAATGATGTTGATCACGCCATTCACAGCGTTGGCGCCCCACACCGTGCCTCCGGGGCCGCGAATAACCTCGATGCGGTCAATTTCTTCCAGCGGAATGCTGGTAACGTCCCAGTACACGCCGGCAAAGAGCGTGGTGTACACGCTCCGGCCGTCGATCAGAACCAGGAGACCCTTGGAAAAGATGTTCTCGAATCCCCGCACGCCGACCGAATAACTGTTGGCATTGTCGCGTCCCAGATTTACTCCTGGGACCAGCCGCAGAGCGTCCACCACACTCGTAACCCCGGACCTTCTGATCTCATCGGCCGTGAGCACGTAGACCGCGGCTGCGGTGGTCCAGAGTGTTTCCGGTTCCTTCGATACTGAAGTCACCTCGATGCTGCCCAG
>DATNDP010000177.1:0-7015 GCA_035553195.1 Candidatus Acidiferrales bacterium | reverse complement strand
AAAAACGTTTTTTGTTAAATTCGCTCCCACCCCCGCCGTCATGTCTGATCCGGTATAAATCCGGAAATGCACCGCCGCGACCGGAGCAAGAGATAAGTCAGCTTCCACCCGGTCGCCGGCCTTAAGCACCAGCGGCGTCGCTGCGCTGGCATCAGTTACTCCCGGATAATAAGTAATGGGATAGGCCACATCGAGCGGGCCGGTTTCGTCCGTGCTATCAATCAGCTCAGTCCTCGTTTGGCCATTCTGCGAGCGCAGAATCCGGTACCGCTGCACAGGCGGCTTGGCATACCAGGGTTGCGCCGACACCACTACGAAATAGGTTCCAGCTTGCAGTTGTCCAAACAGGTAATGCCCCCGATCATCCGTGGAAGCATCTTTAACTCGAGTAATCTCCGCATCACCGGTCTGGGTTCCCTGCTGGAAGAGCATTACGTCGGCATTGCGCACCGCTTCATTCTCATCGTCCACTACTGTGCCGGCGATCTTTGCGTCCGGACGCAATCGAAATACCATCTCCGTCGAGTCCAGCCCAGCCCCGACAGCAATTGCCGTCGAGAATTGAAAATGTTGGTCGAAACTTTGCTGCGAGTAGCCCGTTCGACTCCCAGCCAGCAAGTACTTTCCGGCGGCAAGATTTTCAAAATGGAAGCGGCCGTCGTCTCCGGTGACCATAGTCTCGGAAAACGAAGGCCTCTTCACGTCAACAATCGTGATCTGTGCCTCTGCCAGATTTTGGCCTCCGATCGCGCTTACCGCCGTTCCCGCAATGCGGAACCCCGAGCGCGCCGGTTGGACAGGCGTATTCTGTTGGGCGCACATGGAAACCACCAGCGCCAATTCGAGAAGGATTGCGCGCCTCAACATGACGATTATTCTTGCCCTCGCTCTACTCGTTCCAGATTTACTTGTTCTTGCTGATTAGGTTGCAGAACAATGTGCTGTGCCTTCGCCAAATACTGCCGTATCACTTCCGGGTTCGTGTACTCAAGGTCCTCCACATCGTCGAGCGCCAGCACATCGTATTCGCCAGGGGCAAGGCCCGTTGCCCAGTAGCGGCCTTGCGAGTTTGCTACGATTTTCTTCGTCCCCCATGTCCCTCCCTGAGGGACAATCAGCACCACAGCCGCCGCCGGTTGGCCGCCTGAAGAAACCTCTCCGCTGATTTGGGCCGGATCATTGCGCAACACCAGCGAAATCGGCGGCGGCTGCATGCCGGCTACAACTGGCAATTCTTCGCGCAGAAGATCAACACTGCCGCATTGCGCCGACTCCACATACCACTGCGGTCCCGCGGAGATGTCTGCAATGTATTGGCCAGGTTCGACGTTTTCGATCTCCATGATTGGTGTATCCCCAGTCATACGGTACGTCGAAACGTAATGTCGATTTTGCAACGATTGATTCTCGGGTGACAATAAGACCTGCACCATGCTGCCGTCGTTTGAAAGGATTTCATACCTCCTGCCATAGATATCCCTTCCGCTCGTGCTGACGCTGTAACGATGCGTATCCACCGGCAGCACCGAGTCTTTTCGCACCTCGATTGGAATCGAAATAGCCGGAACAACACCGAGGCGGATGCCCGTCATGTCTGAAGCGATGTTGAGAGGTAAACTCCCGGTCATGACCGGCTGGTTGGGCGCATAACTTTCCGCCTTGAGTTCGTAGGCGCCGGCAGGCGCCATGGTTTCAAAGCCGCCCGTCGCCGGGTTGTAGTGGACAGGAAACTGCGCCACCTCTCCTACAGAGTTGATAAATTGCAGGTTTGCTCCCTGCGCCGGAGCGCCCATAATGATGCCGGAAATTTTGAACAGGCGCGTGGTCTTTAGGGAAAGGTTGGTTTCCGTCTGGTCGCCGGCGGAGACGCGGATCGGAGACGCGCCCTCAAGATCGCCTGCCTGCGGATAAAACGTCTCCGCATATCCACGGTCAGCCTCAGGGGAACTTCTGGTCACGCTCGCGCGCGGCTTCCAGCTTGGCCCCGCGGAAAGGTAGTACGTGCCTGCAGCAAGGTCGGGGAGGCGAAATTCTCCATCATCATTTGTGCTTGCGGCGGCCCGAATCACCCATTGCCGCCGTCCTTCAATCACCTGCTGCTGCATGAGTTTGACGGGAAGATTCGGAACTGGCTCTCCATTCGACTCGGCCTTGCCAAAAATGACCGCCCCGGGGACCAACTTCATGGTGACCGGAGCGCTGTCTGGCCCTATGGTTACGGATCTGCTTGAGAAAAAACGCGCGTCTCCAACGCGATGCTCCCCTTCCCGGAAAAATCCCGGTTTCGTCACGTCCAGGGTCGTGCTGCCTTTGGCCAGGCCGTCAATTTCAAATTTTCCTTCCGCATCGGTCAGTACTGCGTGAATGCCGTCCGTTACGAGAGCTCTGCGTACCGGCTCTCCCGTGACAGAATTTATGACTGTGCCAGTCAGTTTGTATTCCCCAATCGGTGGAAAATCCTGGACGGGTTGTTGTCCCTCAGCATTCGCATGGTGAAAAATTAAGGCCGAGCAGATCAGCAGGAATGCAAGTGGGCGGGAGTGCGGTCTGGCGCGCAAAATCAAATCTGTGGCCTCTCTGTTTGTTAGACACTAAAGCCGAAGAATTTGCTGTACGAATTATTTCAAGGCGGGCCGGCTGCTCCGATGCTTTTACCGCGAATGGCGCAGCACCTGCATCCAGTGTTCCAGAATCATGGGGCGCTTCTGGGGTGGCTGGTTTCCAACCCACAGCAGAATGCCCCCCAAGGCCAACAACAGAAGCAAGGTTGCATCCAGAATCCAGCGATGGGAAACCTTGTTGCTTTGCGGATTCGTGTGCAGGCTTTCAGGAACGCCTGGCGCGCCTTCCGCCGTCTCCGCGGGAGAGTTGAGATTAAGAGTAGTTGCCACGGGCATCGCCGGCTGGCGCCGCCGAGCGCGCCAGCTTCCGAAGACGACCAGAAGATTTGTCGCCAGAATGACCGCGAAGGCCAAGCCGGGCAAAAATGAAAGCTCCTGGCCGGCGGCTTCGGTAACTTCAATTGCCAGCACGACGGTGATCAAGCCGCGAGGAAGCATCCACAGGATTGCATCCCGGCCCCGCGGCCCAATGTCGTGCCACGCCCAGCGGCTCATCTGAATCGAGATCCACCGCGCAACGAAGATCCCTCCCAGCGTGCCCGCAATCAGCAGCGGATGATGGCGGAACATGCCGATGTCCGCAATCAGACCGATGAGCACAAAAAAGAACGTCCGCATTAAAAACGCCAGCTCGGAATGAAATGTAAGCAGCGATTGATGAGATTGCGAACCAAGTCCCAGGCCGAGGCTGCCCAGCACGTCCGGATCAATGCCGGGGAAATTCGCCAGCGTGAGCCCGAACACCAGCACGGCGATCAGCCCGTTCGCTTGCAGCGCTTCCATGCCGGAGTACAGCACCAGCACGACAGAAAACGTAAGCACCTGCCAGAACCGCTGCTCAGACAATATCCTGAGCAGCCGCGACCACAATACCCCCACAATCACCGCAAACAGCGTAGCAATGCCAACCTGATTCAAAATTCCGCTAAGCACGTCTTTTGCAATGGAGCCGCTGTGGGTGCGCATGGCGATCAGAAGTCCGACCGTAAGAACGGCGAGCACGTCTCCCCATGATGCTTCCAGCATCAGCGTGATGCGCGCGGACTCTTCCGTCTGGAGCTGCTGCAAAACCGGCAGAACGACTGTGCTGCTGGTGCAACCCAGGGCCGCGCCCGCCAGCAGTCCGGCGGTCAAAGGCAATCCCAGGCCCTTGCATACGATGAGCGTCACCAGTCCGGTGCTGAAGACGTAAGCAAGAATGGCCAGCAGCAGGCTGCCGCGAAAGTGGCGCAGCGTTTCGCGCAGATCAAGCTCCATGCCGCCTTCAAAGAGAACAAGAACGATGGCGAGGGTGCCCAGAAAATTTGCCGCGCTGGAAAACCTCTGGGCATTCACCAGATGCGTGGCCGGACCAAGCACCACGCCCAGCGCCATGAGCAGAATGATGTCAGGAATGCGGGTGAGGCTGAAAATGCGGTTGGCGACAAAAGCCAGTATCAGCAGCCCACCGACCAGCCCGAGAATAAATACCGTTGGCATTCGCGCTTTTCGATCTCCAGACCGAGGCCACAGTGTAAACGCTCAAACGCGGCCCGAACGAAATACTTAGTCCTGTTCGCTGGTGTCCTAATGCGGTGTCGTGTTGAGTGCGATCAATGGAGTTTGAACCAATCCTGCACCGGCACCAATCGTGCAAACCATTTCCTGTCATGCTGAGCGAAGCAAGAGCAAGCGGAGCGGCGCTCTCGCGCAGTCGAAGCATCCCTACCAGCGCCAATTACTCTGACATTTGTCACTTGAGCGCCGTGACAACTTCTACTTCCGGTCAATCTCTGCGTCCCGCATGATGCGACAGTTGCAAAGGAGAACAGATGAAACGAATCACCAGCATTGCCTTCACCCTGATATTGCTTGCCGCATGCGCGGTTGCCCAAATGGGCGCGCCGACTCCCCCTCCTGAACTCAAAAAATTAGATTATTTCGCCGGAAACTGGACGACTGAAGCGACTGTTGCACCCGGACCGTGGGGCGGCGGCGGAAAATTTACCGACACGGACCGCGCGGAGTGGATGAAAGGCGACTTTTACCTTCTCAGTCATTCAGATTTTTCTTTGCCTCCTGAAGTTGGCGGCCAAGGATCGTCTCTCTCCGTTCTAGGCTACGACACAGACAAAAAAGTCTATACCGAGGAGCGATTTGACAGCACGGGACGCCACGTTGTGATGACGGGCACGCTGAACGGAGACACTTTAACCTGGAATGGCGAGAACAATTACGACGGGATGCGGATCACGTCGCGTTTCACCATCAAAATGGTTTCGCCCACCTCTTACACGATTAAGTATGAAGTCTCCGCGGATGGCGGCACAAACTGGCTGCCGTTTTACGATGGCAAAGTTACCAAGAAATAACAGCAACGAAGAAACAACCGAGTGATCTGAAGACAGGCAGATTTTTTCTGCCTGTCTCACCTCTTCAATTCCACCCTTAATAGTTCATTCGACAGCCGGAAAAATGCGCGTGCTACCCTCGTTGCATGGCTTCGGCGTCGTTACTCTCTGCCTCGTTCAGCATGGGCGCGGTGTTTGCATGGGGTGGCGGAGATTTCCTGGGAGGCTTTGCCTCAAAACGCGCGAATCCTACTTTTCTAGCGGCCATCGTTTACGGAAGCGGGCTGATTTTTATGACCGCGCTCGCCTTGCTGAATCACTCCGCCCTCCCTTCGCATCGCGCAATGCTGTGGGCGCTGGCGGCAGGATGTTTTGCGGGAATGTCGCTGGCGAATTTCTACAAGGCGCTCTCGCTGGGATCCATGGGAATCGCCGCGCCGCTCACGGCAGTGTTGGCTGCTGCAATTCCCGCGCTGGTCGGAATCGCAACGGAAGGTTTGCCAAACACGCTGCAAGTAGCAGGCTTCATTCTTGCCGCGCTGGGGATCTGGCTGATCGCACGCCCTGAGGGCGGTACTCAGGCCAAGGGACTCGGCCTGGCCGTGCTGGCGGGCTTTGGTTTCGCCGCGTTCTTTTTGTGCATTAAGCAGGCAGGCAATGGCTCCGCCTTGTGGATCGCGGACTTTTCGCGCATGACCTCGCTGGTGGTCACGGCGGCTGTCGTGCTATTCACCCGTACGTCATTTGAACTGCCCCGGGCCAGTTTGATCGCTGTAATCTTTGCGGGATTTCTCGACGTTACCGGAAGCGTATTCTTTGTGCGCGCAACCCAGACCGGGAGGCTGGATGCCGCGGTCGTGCTCAGTTCGCTTTATCCAGCGATCACCGTGGTGCTGGCGCGAATTTTTCTGAAAGAGCGCTTCACCCGCTGGAAGCTTGCCGGCATCGTGGCCGCGTTGATAGCTGTGCCGATGATTGCCGTATAGTAGCGAACAGGAAAACGACACTCGAGGGTGGCTGTGACCCCTCAAGACGTTGTACCCGCAGGAGCGCGGCTGATGGGCGGAGCGTAAGCGAGACTACCATGAGGACGGTGGAAGTTGTAATGCTCCAGCCAAGGGGAGAGATGCTGATCGCGTTCTTCGGAGTTGAAGTAGTGGCGGACGTAGGCCCACTCGCGCAGGGCGGTTTGAATAAAGCGTTCGGCCTTGCCGTTGGTGCGGGGGGTGTAAGGGCGGGTGAAGCGGTGCTGAATGCCGAGTTGGAGGCAGGCGGAGCGGAACTGGCGGGAGCGATAGCAGCTTCCGTTATCGGTGAGCAGGCGGCGAATGGTGATGCCGTGCTGGGCGTAGAAGGCGATGGCAGCATGCAGGAAAGCGATAGCGGTTTCGGCTTGCTGGTTGGGGAGCATGCGGGAGAAGGCGAGGCGGGAGTGATCATCAATGGCGACATGCAAGGCTTGCCAACCGGCGAACTGAGGGCGGCCGCGACGACGGCCATCGCCGCGCATGGAGACCTGCTGATAGCGAGTCATGCCCTTGATGTCGAGATGGAGCAGGTCGCCGGGAGCGGGATGTTCGTAACGGACGACGGGCGGGGCGGGATGGAGATGACGCCAGCGGTTGAGATGAGCGCGCTGCAAGATGCGGCTGACGGTGGCAGGACTGAGGCCGGTGACTTGAGCGATCTGATAAGCGGGACGCAACTGGCGGCGTAACTCGATCACCTGGGCAATGCGCTGCGACGAGGTACGGCGCGGGCTATGGAGTGGCCGCGAAGAACGATCGCGCAGGCCGGACAGACCCAAAGCGCGATAGCGATGGACCCACTTCCCGGCAGTTTTCCGGCTGACGCTGAACGCGGCTGCAGCCGCGTTCAGCGTTACCTTCTCGATCACAATCTTCTTGGCTAAAATCTCTCGACTACGAAAGCTAAGTCGGGCATTCTGGTGAAGGTCCATTCGATTCGACTCCTTCGAAGCGGATTGGTCAGCACCATCAGCTTCTCCGGTATTGCTCGAATGGACTATTCACTCCTTGGGAACAACGTCTTGAAAGATCACAG
>DATNDP010000176.1:0-47450 GCA_035553195.1 Candidatus Acidiferrales bacterium | reverse complement strand
TTACAGCATTGGTAAGAGCAGGAGTGAAGAAGGGCGGAAGTCTCCCACTTCGCAAGAGCAGAAGTGAAGCGAATCCGAAGCTTCCACGAATCGCATAGATACGCTGACGCGAGTTCAGCCTATCGGGAAAAATGCAGGCGTGATGCGAGCCCGAGTCTCAAAGAAGGCGGTCCGATATGCTGATTCGAATCAGCATGTCGGGACGAAAAACAATCTGGAAATTCTCTTACCAAACCGTCTTACCAAATCAATGGTTTTGGAGGGGCTTTCCACCGTTTTCAGCGAGGCGCCGGCGTTGTCACCAACGTTCCAGGGACCGATTCAAAATACTGAAAGGAAAGGAGAATACAAGACACTCCCGGACAGCGCGGGAACCCGCTGGAATCATTGACTCTGGATCAGCATATCGGGGTTCGAATCCCTGGGGGGCAGCCAATCTTTTGAGTTACTTGCGCCCATTACATCTCTTCTCCGCTTGGTGTTTGCCTCTGCGCCTTGGGTTTTTGGGAAGCCCAGTCCAGAGCCTCTATTACTGGTTGCGTGCAAAGCCAGATAAGCTTTAAAAGAGAGTCAATGGTTGTTATTTGCTAAAGCAGCTTGGCCTGCAAGTAGAACAAACCGGGCATGCGCTCAGAGTCGTGGGGCGCAAGCTCCGGCTGGGTTCTACTGCATGGATTGACCGGGAGCGGCTGCTGGATCTCTTTGCACCCGAAGATTGATACGATCTACTGCCAGGCACAAGTCTCAACCAAAGCTCAAACCGCTTCTGGCACCGCGTCAAGAAGTGGACGGAATATGTTACTTCCCTCCTTCATGAGGCGAACGCAGAGATCGCACTCATTGACAAAGCTTTCTCCGCGCACCAGCTCAGCTGCTTTCGCTGCCGCATCCGGAGACAGCGAATCGATTAGGCCTGAATCTCTTAGCGACTGGAAAGCCGGGTCCTCTTCCATCAAAAGTGAGGAGAACCGGAACCCCAGACCGCGCATGTGTTGAAACTTGAGTGGAGAATCATCCACCTTTGCCGCCCAGCAGCAGGGATAAAGGCTTCCGTCGCGGTTCAATAGCGCATTACCGGCCACGCAACTTCTTTTTACCTTTACAAGATCTTCTACGCTCTCCACCCTCTGCTTCTCCAGTTTGATAGTCGCCTCATTCGCAGCAGCGTTTCCAAATGGAAGCACCGGCTGATAATGAATCTGATCAATCAGATCCTGCAGGTGAGCGATCTTCGCCAGCAGAGACGCCTGCTCCTCCGGGTTGGAGTAACACATGTTCAGAAACACCTGGACGCCGGCGGCCTTGGCTTCCTGGATAGCATTGGCATAGTGCTCCACGGTGATGAATTCCAGGTGAAACACGTCGTAGCTGAGCATAACGATGCTGAGACCGCGCACCCGATTAAAAAACTCTGACGCGGACTTCCGGGTTCGCGCCCAGACCGGCGCAGTCACGATCGCGCTGAAGATGCCTTTTTCACGGCATGCCTGAATTCCGATCTGCAGCAGCTGTGGAACCAGGGCCGGCTCGCCGCCAGCCATGATCACCGTGCGATAAACACTGGCGTCCGCCTCAAGGATCACCCTCCGAAGTTCGCCCTCCTCGATCTTCCAGGAAGTTCCGCGATAGTTGGCGTCATAGCTCAACGAGCAATGCTTGCATCTCAATCCACAGCGGTCGTTCAGAATGATTCCAAGCGCGCGTGGGGGACGTGATTCATTCTTGCAAAAGGTCATTTCCAACCTCCGGGCTACTGATAACGCTACAGGCATTCCAGATAAATCATGTGATAGAAGCAAAAAGCTGGATCCGCGGGCTAGTAAAACGCCAGCGCATGGGCAGCAATTCTTTCTGCCATTAAATCAAAATGGTCGCGCGCCTTTGCAGCCAGCCGGCTGTGGGCATCCTTCACACGTTCCCTGCCCTGGGCCACAGCATTAGCAACCAGATGACTCAGGTGCTTTGTATCTCTCGTCAAGGCGTCGAGCGTGGTATAGCTGGAAGCGAGTCCTGTTTCATTCATGAACTCGCTGAGCTTGCTCGTACCGCCTGCTGAACCCTTGTAAAGATCCACCGCAATAAACGGAGTTCCAGCCGCAAGAGCTGTAATGGAGGCATGCAGCCGGAAGGTGATGACGCAATCCATCTGGCGCATGCTGGCGATCATGTCTGAACCAAGAGCGTCCCTCCAGTGGACGTAGCTGGTGTGGGGGATCTTATGCGCAAGCAGCCGGGCAGGAATCGCATCCCCGTACATACAGTCAGAGCCAAAGACGGTAAATTCCGCTCTGGTAATCTCTTTCAGCAGAGCAGCAAGAGTTTCCGCGTATTCGTCGTCGTCAAACCGCCCCGGCGGACAATAGCGGAACCTGCGCATGACGCTTTCATCGACCGAGTCCTCAATTACCTCAACATTTGCCTTGATCTCAGACAGGAAGTTCTGGGGAAAGATCGGTCTGCCGGGGGCAATGCCGATTCGCAGCTTGCCCGGGCGGTCGGCGAAAGATAAAGGCTGAGCGGCCAGAACAGCAACGTCCGGCACAATAGAGATCGGCGCGGTAACGCCGCACTGCCGCAGGTACGAGCTTGTGCTGGCATTGCGCACGGTCAGTAATGTTACTTGCCGGGCTGCCTCGCAAATGAAATTGCGCCAGTGCTCTTTTGATGGCGCGAGTGTCTGGCCGTCGGAGCACATCGCGTTCCACATGACCATGGCAGTATCGTGAAAGCGCTCAGGATAAGGCCCGAAGAGAAAGAACTGAGCTGCGGGATCACTGAATGGAGGCCCCGTGATAAGTGCCCCGCCTCCCACCACGATAACGTCGAACTGGCCATGAGCATTCCAGTAACCTTCTCTATCGATGGTCAGTCTCTGGCGTGTAAACGTCCCTGGCCATGGAGAAAAGCTGTGAAACTCCGCTTCCGGTAACCGGAGCTGGAGTTCCCGGCGCGTGACCGCATCAATCAAGCGATCGCCCACATTCTCAAGTCCTGATCCGTTCCACAGAGCAACTCGCATTGGTTGGTCACTCCTCGTCTGCAATTATCCTATAGGGTTAGTCCGTAAGCCGGCCACAGCGTCATCACTGATTAATCGTCACGCTGAGATCTATGGACGTTGTAAAGCTGCTATTCGCGGCAGTTGCCGTCACGGTAATGGTGGCATCCGTGGGCGGCGTGGCAAATTGCCGCGAGCCGCAGGCGCTCAGCCCTGCAAGCAGCAGCAATGTGGCGAATACCAGGATCCGTTGTTTGGGCCTGCGCTTCATACTGAATACCATGGCCAGAAGTCCGGCAAAGGCAAATGGCAGCGTCCTGACCGAAACAGGAATGAGAGAAGCCTTGGTTGCAGTGCCGATGGTTACTGTGATCGGCACGGATGTTGCGCTGGCGCTCAATGTTGCCGGGTTGGGATTCACCGTGCACGTGGTTCCAGCAGGTACTCCGGAACATGCAAAGTTGATCTGTCCACTAAATCGACTTGCACCGCTCAACACCACGCTGAACTTTGTTGAACCGCCAGCGGAGACAGATCCCGAGTCCTCTGTCGTGAAAAGACTAAAAGGTGCATTCGCAGTAAGGATTGCCTCAGCATCAGCCGGGTTGTAGACGGCATCGCCGGAATAGAACGCAAGCAGGTCATGGTCACCGCTGGCAGGCAGCGTCACGGTTGCACTCGCCTGCCCTGCGTTCACTGGAACCGGCGCACCCAGTGGGGTACTTCCATCGAGAAATACGATTTGCCCAGTGGGCGGGATGGTACCCAGCGGTGGAGGAATCACGTTGGCAATCAAGGTAATTGGCTGTCCGGCTAGAGCGGCGGCCGGCGCTGTTAGAAACAAATCAGGATTACCGGCGGTAACCGTTATGGTGGTGCTTACGCTCTTACTGGCGTTGTAACTTTGTCCATCTCCAGTATAGCTAGCCGTCACTTTGTACGTTCCCGGCGCCAGACAGTTGGGCAGGGGCGTGAAGCAATTCTGGAGTTCAACCACGCCGAGGCTGTTCACCGTCTGCGGGAGTACCGCTTGGCCCCCGATATCGAAAGACACCTTCCCGCTGAGTGGTGTCAGGCCCGAAACGCCGGCCACCTGGGCGTCCAGGACCAGGATGTTGTCACCGTCGCCATAGGCGACGGTGTTACCCGGGGCAAAACCGATGTCATTCGCGATAAGAGACTGCACCGTGGTCGTACTGCTCTCCGGGCCAACGCTAACTACGAGAGGCGCTGAATTGCTTCCCGCGAATGTGCCATCTCCGGGGAAGATCGCGGAAAGATTGTAGTTAATACCACCCGGAAGATCATTTAGAACAACGCTGCCGCTGCTGGCCGTTCCTCCACTGCCTGATAGAGCAAAAGATCCGAGCCCGGCCCCGGTGCTGAGATTACCTCCCTGCGCGATGATTGAAACCTGCCCTGACGGAGTCTGCGTCGCGCCAGGGTTCTGTTTCGCAACGGTGACATTCACGGACACAGGTTGACCATGAACAATTGTCAGAGTAGCGGAAGGCAAGGGAGTTCCGTTAAATGATGCGCTAAGGGCGGTGCTCGACCCCTGGAAAGCAGCCGCGGCGGTGGCCCATGCGTTCACCAGGTTAGTCGCATCCAGAGTACCTAATCCAGTGGACAAGTCGTAGCCCGTGACTGCTGGATAACCAGTATCTCCGGCTGTGGGGATGCCTGTGATGTCATTGCCTGGTACGCCATTGCCATCAACAGTAAGGTCGTTGAAGACGCACGTGGTACCCGTGCCCGGGTTGGTTCGGCTGCTCGAATTGCAGTTGGTAAAATTCTGCGCCACTGCCAGGGGATAGAGAACATAGTTTGCTAGTCCCTGGCTGGCGCCCATCTTCTGATTGATCAGCGCCATCAGGCCTGCAAAGGCGGGAGCAGCAAATGATGTACCTCCGCCAAAGTTACTGAACGTTGTTAAACCGGCGGCATTGGTCTGGCAGTCTGGCGCGAAATTGCTGGAGCAGAATATATACGGATCATGCAGTGCACCCGCGGCAAGCGAAATGTCCGGCAGTCCTCTGGGATGCAGGATGGAGGAAGGCATGGTGAAATTGTTCAGCATTGACAAGCCCGTCACCGGTAAGGTTTGGTAAGACGGAACCTGATAAACCGTGCTTACGCCTCCTCCACCGGAGAGGAAGAAAAAGAGAGTGTTGAGCTGGCAAACGGAACTTGCGTCTTCAGGCGTGCAGCTCTCATTCCATACGCGTTCGGGAATGTATCCGAGCGCTGATCCCTTGCCGGTTCCATTAACCGGTTGCCAGAAGGTGGCGGCACTCGCTCCGTTTACAGTCTCGTTGAACTGCGTACCACCCACAGAAGTGTTGAACGGAGTGGAGGCAATGCCATTCACCGCCGCTCCGGCTGCCGGTGTGGTGCTGGGATTGAAATCACACCCGGCGGCACCCGTGTCGCCCGAGGACACAATCACCGTGACTCCCTGTGCCGCGGCCTGCCGCCAGAGAGAATTCCAGAATTCGTTTCCGGCGACGCCAAGGTCCTGTTCACATTGATCGAAGCTTACATTCAGAATCTGGGCCAGGTTCTGATCCACTATGTAGGCAGCTCCCAGAGCCACGGGGTCTGTGGTGAGCGTGCCCTCGCTCACCACGACATCGATCGTTGCGTTTGGCGCCACTGCGCCTGCCCATTCCGCGTCAAGGCTGGCCTCCGACTGGTTTTCCCCCCCGTCCATTCCCGGATCGGGACCATTGAGGATAATGTTTGGTGGATTCGGAGGGAGATTAAAGAGTGATCGGAAGTTCGCCACGTCATTGACATTGATGTTACTGGCGGCGACGATCGCTATCGTCTGGCCCTGACCGTTTAGATTTGCCGCATAAAGAGGCCCCAAGTCGTAAATGGTGGCAAAATCAGCTGGCACCATTACGTGTGCACCGCTAGCGGTAGTAAGGGCAGGGCTCCCCTTACTCAGCTGTGCCGTGGTGGTCTCTCCTGTTACGCGATGTGATGGGCGGCTATAAAAATCATTCAAAGAGAGGACCCCACGCACCACGGGGGCCAAAGCGGAGGGCACGGAGATGTCAGAAGCATTAGCGGTGTGCAATTGCGCGCCGACCTGAAATTGTTGAAGGGGCGTTCGGAACGCGGCCTGTACAGCCCCGGCGGTACCGGAGAATTCGATCCAGAATCCGCTCGCAGCTACAGCATCCACCCTGAAGCCCTGCGCGATGAGCCAGGCCGTAACCTGCTTTACATCCTGCGCGGCCGGCCCAAACTGCTGACCATATTGCGCAGGGGTCAACCATTGATGGTATTGAGCCGAGCCCGGTGTGTGCTGGCTGTCAATAAACGTGCGCGCGTCCTGCTCTTTTACCGCTCCCGGCCCGAGTACCAGCAGCATCCGCTGCATGGGGACGCCAGGGTCAATACTTCCAACCGCTGCTATCGGCCTGGCCAGCGGATGCGTTGAGCTCCGGATTGTGGTCCGCGCAGAATTATCCACTGACTGCGTGATCAGGCTACCAGCCGGCTTCCTGTTTGCAGTCTGCGCGCGCGCGGGCAGGTGACAGAGAGCAAAGAATACCAGCATCGCGATTACAGCGGGGAGAGCTCTGTAGAGTGGTCTGCGTGACATATCACCTTCCAAAGTTCGCTTGGACTATTCATGTTCCCGAGCGGATTTTTGCTTAAGAATCGAACGATTCGGAAAGATAACGATCCTGAATCGAAAAGCTTCCGGCGTGAAGCGCTTTCCGTCCTGTCGCTTCACGCCAGCGTGCGACAACCTGCTTATGTCACCGCGACTTCTTTGCTTCGGTTGTCCTTAGTGAAGTGGAACTACAACCGCATGGTCAGGAGGCGGTAGCGAATACCGGCCTGCGGCTGCACGTGCAGAATGCAGCATGTTCTTCGCCTTGGCGAGGATACATGTGGTAGTACATTCCGATGACCATTGGAATGAAGACAACCGTGTTATAGAACAGGTGGAGTTCAATTCGCGGAAAAAACAACTGAAGAATGCTGGTTGGCATGTGCGCGCCGAACCAGGCTTGATGCAGCGTAGCTTGCGTGATCAGCAGTAGATGCTCAAAGTGATGCCAGACCTGTATCCAGAGAGCAAGGTTCCACCATTTCAGTGATAATCCGGTAAAGCCTTTGCGCAAAGTCCACATTCCCAGCAGCATTACTAGAGCGTAGCTATAGTGCAGCAGTTCAGACTTGACCAGCCACGGATACATGCATCCCAACATGCCTCCAGCGCTCGGACGTGACCAGTTCAGTACGTAAATTTGCCACGCCTGCGCGATATGCTCGGCCCAGTGTCCCAGCACGACGAGCATAAAGAGCTGCAGCGCCCGCTCGTGCCAGCGCGAATTCAATTTTTCGTGAAGGGTCGCACTTCTGCTGTCAGAAATGCACCCGTGCGTAACGGCTGTGCTCATGGGTATTCTCCTCTGTAATACATTGCAGTGACTACGGGGCGGATACTGCTTTTAAACTGTCCATTTTGGCCCGGTTACGATTGGCAACCTCGATATGACGCTGTGTGGTGTGTTCCAGCTCCTCCGGGTCAGTGGTATTCAAGCACCAGCCGGTATGTCCCGGAAGTCTCCGGTTGCGCCGCACACGAATGACGCTGCGCGGGGTACCGCTCCACATCACGGAAGTCTCACGGAAGAATTCCCCCGGCTCGACTCCGGTGTTTTCTATACCTTCCTGTTCATTGAGCAGGTATTCGATTGTGTAAGACCCAGCCTCTCCACGAAGGTTGCGGAAACGGATGGTACCGTTTGCGTCAATGAAATAGATTTGAGGCCATGCGGAAACATTCCACGCCGTGGCAATAGGTTTGTTGAAGGGCCCACTCTCGTGGATGTTCCTCCATGGGAGCTTTTCTGTTGTGACAGCATTCTCTGCAGCTTCCGGGTTGGGATCACTGTTGATCCCTATCATTGCGAAATGCCGATCCTGATGCTTTTTCACGAGCGACCGCTCGTTCGGGTACATGCCCCTGCAGGGCCCTCACCAATCGCCCCAGAAGTGCAGCATCACGGTTTTGCCTCGATAGTCAGACAGACGGAAAGGCACTCCATCCATGTCCAGGGCTTCAATCTCCGGGGCTACGGCTCCGATTCGCAAATGCTCCAGTTCGAAAATGTCACCCCGCGCGACATCCGCCAAGGTGGTTCCAAAATGGAGCCGGGAATTGGCGTTGGCTTCATGACCGTGAACGTCATGAAGCTCTCGCAGGCCATCAATCGCAGTTTTCCGCTCGTCCGGAGTCAGGCCGCCAGCGTATTGCTGTTTCACCATGTACTGGGCCAGGTGGGCATACTTGCAATTGGCCGTCACGGCGGGATTGTCTGTCCGCTTCAAAATTCGCTTCGAATATTCATCTGCCTGCTGGCGGAGTGCCGGCGAAAGGATGCTGTAATCTTCCAGTACGCGGCATATTCTGGGATCGTTGGCATGGCCCTGAATCAGCCGTTCTACGGCCTCCGTCCAAACCTTGACGCCCTGTTCCTCGTCAAGATCTTCAGCGAATTGCAGCTGCAGCATCAGAGCTTCAAAACGGATCGACTCATTCTCTTGATCGGCTAGCTCATTACATTGCGCCACAAGATCACGGAGCAAATCCACAGACCGGTTGTTAAACAGATAGCCGGTGTAGTAGTCGTACATAATCTTCTGGATTTCGTACGATTGCGAGGCTAAAGTTTCGGGATTTTCAAGTTCGGGCATTTTGCACCAGACCTTTCGTCACGTAATTTGCATTCGGCTTCCGGCGCGCGCTCTGCGGAACCGCGCCTCGTTGTCGTCTTCAGAAATTTTTGTTCTGAATGAAAGAAGAATTGCCAGTGATTTGCTAGGCGGTCAGCAACCCGCTCTTCGAGGAGACGGTGAATGCTCCTTCATTCTTTTCAGCCAATCTCAAGCGCCGGGAAGAAGCCGGCTGTTCCATTCGCGTTTTGCCGGCCTTTCTCACGGCCAGAGACAGATATCGATCGCCTTCGCGCATCATCAATCCCTGTTTTACCAGCTGATCCAGCCAGAGCGTCACGCGCTGCTCCAGTCCGGCACCCGGGAATTTTTCAGCCATCATGCTGAGAATTGCTCCCAGCGATCGATTCTCGTCACAAAACAGGTACAGGGCTCTGGCATGTTCGCTCAATACAATGCGGCGGCATCGTGCCTGCCCAGTAACGCTCAGGGGGCGATTATCATAGATGGTGAGAAATCCCGGACCCTTTTCGTAGTAGCAGAACGCATCTTGGGCTGACCAATGCTTCTCCCAGGCGCGCCATGCGTCAATCACTGGACATATATAAGAAAGATCGCGGTTCCGTCCTTCCCAATCGCCCTTGAAGTAGTAGGCCATACGTTCAAGGCTGGCCTCATCCTGAGGGAAAATGTGGCGGTAAATGGGAAGGGGCATCAGCCTGATGTTCAGAGCTTCGCGATCAAAATCATACGGACTGAACCTCTGAAACATCAGCTCATGAATGCTCTGAGGCGGCCTCAGATGGGACAGTGCTCGCATAAGCTGCGGTGTATCCCGGTAACTCTCTTGTGTTTCTCCTGGGCAGCCAAAAATTATGTTATAAAGCGGCTCAATGTTGTACTCCCGGCACCATTTGAGCAACTGCACGTTCTGGATGGCCGTAATTCCCTTGCGCATGAGGCCCAGGATAGCTGTGTTAAAGCTTTCAATCCCGGGTTGAATTGACTGGACGCCGGCTCCCGCGAGAGCCCGGAGATGCTTGCGCCCCAGATTGGCTTTGACCTCATAAAAAAAATCGAAGTCCAGATCCATCTCCTCCAGTTGCGGCATAAGCTGCTCAAGATAATCCATCGGCAAAATATTGTCGGTGGCGGCAAAATTCAGGCAGCGATAATCCTGGGCCATCTGTCTGATTTCCTGCTTGACTCGATCTGAGTTCTTCCTGCGAAAGGCCATGGTAGTACCATTCAAGCCGCAGAAAGTGCAATGGTGCTTGGCGCCCCACCAGCAACCGCGGGAAGACTCGAAATACAGGCGGAAGTTTGGTCTTCTCCACTTGCGCCTTTCAAGTTCCAGCAGGTAGTCCGAATAGTCAGGCAAGGGCGACTCGTTCATGTTCACGAGCGGACGAGTTTCCTGATAGCCCACGATGACCTGCCCTTCGCAGCGCATGGAAATGCCATTGATCTTTTTTTCTGGGGTTCCGACAGCGATATTGTTGAGCAATTCCGGAAAGGTGTTTTCCGCTTCGCCGTGTGCGACATAGTCGATCCAGGGGAAGCTCCGCAGGTATTCCACTCCCATTTCTGAATCAACGTTCGCTCCACCGAACACAATTTTCACCTGCGGCCAACGGTCTTTAACCATTTTGGCAAGCAACAGTGAGGAAAGTGACTGGGCAAAAGTGGTGGTAAATCCAACGACACTGTATACAGACCAGTCAATCTCAGTGAGGCATTCTTCTAGAAACGCCGGGATCTCGTTGGCAATGCGCGATGACAATCCGTCCGGATCGTCAGTGACTTTTCCAAGCGCCCGTACCAGGTCACTTGCATCCGGATCGTTCTTAATGCTGGCCCAGTCGTTCATCAGCTCACCTGAGCCGTTTGGCCCGAAGACAGCCTGCGAGAAGAACCACTCAGCCCAGAGAAAGCCCTCTTCCGAAATTCGCTCATACATTTCGAGCCCCAGGCGCGCAGCAAAATTCATGTTCAGGAAATAAACTTCCGGAATGAAGCCCGCCAGCTGGGCGCTGCGCTTCAATATGGCAAGACCGACTGGAGGCTTAAGCACTGATCCCCAGGGCATGCACACCAGGGCCGCGCGAAAATCGTCATACGTCTTCCGGACTGGGTAGGTATCTGAACTCAAGAAGGTGTTCCTTGCTGGTTGAGCGGATCGCAGCCGACTTGGAGGGTCAACTTGCGATCCGGTTGACCATCTATCAGCCGCCGCTCACTGTTGTGGGAGGCGGAGCATCAGTTCCACCGCTTACATGTTCCAGATCGCTTTCAGACAGCTCGTTTTCTTCGATTTCCTCAATCAGGTCCGGCAGAGGAATCGTCTTTATCGGACCGGAATTGTCTACAAACCTGATTTGCAGGTCCGTGACCGATATTTTGGGGTTGACTCGGGCAATGGCTGCGGTGCCATCGCGCACTGCCAGGAGACGAAACTCGGCGTCAACCGAAGCACGTCGAGCAACTTCTGACAGTATTTGTTCCAGTTCTTCCTTTTTCCACTTCCCCATGGGTTCTCACCTCCACATGAGCTTTTCAGGATTGCGAAGCCCCGTGGAGTGCGCGCTGTGGCCCCGCAATGCAGAATGGGCCTGAGACTCCAGCCCGGAATTTTCAAATCACAGGTGCAGCAGCCGCGGCGGCTGGCCCCTGATACTGTCCACTGAGCCGTTTCAGAAGCTTGTCAAAACGCACGGTGGCGAGATCAATCCGATCCATGGTGCTCTCATCCAGTTCATCCACATCCACATCCTGGCGCGCGCTGCCATAGCCAAAGCGCCCGACGGTGACGTACAGGCGATCGGCCAAGAATCTTGCAATAGCATAGTAGAAGCGCGTGGCGAATCCCTGGTCCTCAGCCAGCTTCGTGGAAATTGCATCCCGAGTGATTCCCAGAACCTGAGAATGCTTGGTAGCCAGCACCGACGCCGAAGGTGTGTGGGAATCCACAAACGAAATCTCACCCACAATTTCGCCCGGCAGCAGAGTGGCAATGTGTTGATTCTGAGTTCCTATCACGACCTGCAGTTCGCCATCCAGCAGGAAGTAGAGCGAATCAATCGCATGTCCTTCCTGAACGAGAACACTTCCGGAGTTCAGGCGAACGACACGTCCCTGCCTCGCCATCCACTCAATATCAACGTCATCCAGAATCCCGAGTAAATGAAGGGCCTTTCTCATCGGGTAATTTACCTTCCTTTCAGATTTAGCTGCAGTTAGGAGCTTTCTCTCGCGCCTTGCTGATCGGGCGCAAACCCTGAAACAAATGACAGTCCATTCGATTGGGCTCTTGGACGCCACGGTCGTGATGAAAAAGTCAGAGCATTTGCCGGCACGCCAGGTCTTTGAAGATGCCTTCCTGGTCAATGAGCTCCTGGTAGGTACCGTGCTGCACTACTTGTCCCTTGTCCATTACGAAAATCCGGTCAGCATTGATGATAGTGCTCAATCGATGGGCGATTACGATGCGTGTTGCCTGCAGCGTCTCCAGGCTCCGGCTGACAATTGCCTGTGTCTGATTGTCCAGAGCCGAGGTTGCTTCATCGAACAGCAGGATGCGGGGCCGGTTGGCGATGGCTCGCGCGATCATCAGGCGCTGGCGCTGCCCACCCGAGATGCCGCCGCCGCCATCACTGAGGTAGGTGTGGAGCTGCATCGGCATCTTGCGGATGTCTTCATCAATTCCGGCAAGTTTCGCCGCCTGCCATGCATCTTCCACCGTTAACTGGGCTGAACCAACAATGTTCTGGAAGATGCTTCCGCTGATGGGGCGACTTGATTGCAAAACCACGCCCATCTGGCGACGCACTTCCTGCACGTCAAGCCCGGCCAGGTCCTGACCGTCAAAGTAGACAGCGCCAGACTCCGGCGTCTCAAATCCGAGAAGCATACGAAGAAGCGTAGACTTTCCGCTCCCGGATGCGCCGACAACCGCGACGAACTCGCCGGGCCGAATGCTGATGCTCACGTCGCGCAGCACCGGTGGCGCGTCTGGTTTATACCGGAAGGAAATATGGCTGATTTCAATGGCCCCGGTCAAAGCTCCAGGACGGGTTTTCTCATCCGTGACTTCCGGAACGCTCTCCAGAATCGGTTTTGCCCGCTCGTAAAGTGGAAGCACCGCAATAAACGTGATGAGGGCGGCACTCACGGCCATTGCTGCTGTCAGCACCTGAGAGAATGCGCTGAAAAATGCAAGGAAATCTCCGGTGCTGAGTTTGGCCGCGTCAGATTTCGACATGAGCGTCTGCTGGAAATAGAAGATCACTGCCAGACAGATCGTCGGGAACATGGAGTAGAACACCGTAAGCATGCTGGCGACGCGACGTGCTTTGGTGGACGTTGTCTTCTTCCGGGAGAATTCTTTAGCCCACACTGCGAAGACCCGGTTCTCCGTTCCGGACACACGGAATTTCGACATACCGCTGATGAACTGCAGCAGCATGCTGGAAATCTTGCCGCTCACGGCGGCCAGTTCCCGCTGCATCCTTACCTGAAATACCCCGCTTGCGGTTGTAATTACAAATGCCAGAAACACCAGCCCCAGGGCAACTAACGCCAGATTCACGCTGTAGTAAAACAGCAGGACAAAGCTGAACACGGAGAACAGGGCGGAAAACAAAGAATTGCTGGTTGCTCCGGTCACAGCCTGCCGAATGGCAGTGATTCCCAGGCTACGCTGCGCCAGATCGCCGGAACTGTAATCCCTGAAAAACGAGACCGGCAGACTGAGGAGCCGCCCCCAGACGGCCGCTTCAATGGAAAAGTCCAGCTTTCCTTCCAGGCGTAGTAGCGCGAAGCTCCGCGCATAGTTGAACAGTGCGGTACCCGTGGCAATCAGCAGAAGAAAAAGTGCTGTCCATATCAACTGGCCACGTTCTGCGCCAGGGATGAGCCGGTCAAACACAATGCCGGTTGCAACCGGAGTGAGCGTTCCCAGCAGCCCGGCGCCGGCGCCCATCAGGGAAATCATGCCGAGTTCAGGTTTGCAGAAAGGTAGTCCGAAACGAAGCAGGTCCATTGCGCGCAGCTTCCTCGGCGGGAATGGCCGATAAACCATGTACGCGAAAGGCTGCAGGGTCGCTGCCACCTCGGCGGTCACTCGGGTCCGGGTGTTCAGCGCAGGATTGTAAAGTTCGTAACTGCTGGGCGAAAGAGGAATCAGTGCCAGCGGAATCTTTCCCTCTTCACGGATAGCGAGCAGAGGACCGACATCCTCCTTCCACCAATTACCTTTCAGAACCACCATGCGAATGCGGACCCCGGAGCTTCTGGCGATGCTCTCGATCGGATCCGGCACGGGCACGCCGCGCATCATGTCTGCCGGTGGCACAACCTTGACGCCAAGGCTCGAGCCAACGGCGGCGAACACAAGAAACATTGGATGACGACAGGTTTCCTGCGCTTCTCCCAGGTTGGGCACAGCGCGCAGAGGAGTGGTCAGGCGTTGCAAAGCGACATCCAGACGGTTCGCTTCCGTTTCAATTTGCAGTTGCTGGCGCTTGTGCTCCTTCTCTTCCTTCGCGCTGCGATTCACAGCCAGTATTTCCATGCACATGGCATGGAACTTCTCCAGGCCGCGCCATCTGAGATCCCAGCGCCATAAGTCTGCGGTGTGAACGCAGCTGATCTCGCTTCCCGGCGTTACACGCAGCCACCCGTAGCGTGTGACTGGAAAAACCATGCTTGAGTCAGCGACAAAGAATTTCCATCGCGCCTGATCCGGAACCACCGCGATGGCATCACGGAATATGGATTTGCCTTTGGTGTGGACGGCCCATACGATTCCCTGCCTTGGAAAGACCGCGCAGTTAATCGGCAGATCCGTCATGCTTTGTTCGGGCTCCATCTCCTCAGTGAGCCCCCTGGGATAAGAATCGGAAAGTGCCTTGCCGAGATCCGTAACCCAGTATTCCAGCAACTGCAAGGCCTGCACATCAGCATGCGCCACACGGGCGCGAAGAGAACTGAGATCTACCCGCTTGAGAACTGTGCCCGGCGAACTCACGGCCACGATCGCGAGGTTATCGAATGGCCGGCCAAATCCAAACGCGGCCCGCCCCTCTGGCACCTGCATAACATGGTGGCGGGCGCCTATCGGGACCCCGTTTTTCGCGGTGGTCAGGAAAAGGTCAAGCCTTCCGGATTCGACTACCCAGGCGGATTCTGCATCATCCAGTGTGAACGGAGCCGGAGAAGCAAGTGACGCCGGGCGAGTCTGATTTTCGTTATGTGAAATCGCGAATGTCGCCATAATCAGCGCTCCTGAACCAGTCTGGAGTACGGACCATCCACATGAATCATCTCTTCGTGAGTACCGCGTTGCACCACTACGCCGGATTCGAGCACGATGATTTCATCGCAATCACGGATGGTGCTGAGCCTGTGCGCAACGATCAGGCAGGTCGACCCGCGACGCCGGAGCTGATCGTCAATCAGTTTTTCTACCCGCGCGTCCAGAGCGCTGGTCGCCTCATCCAGGATGAGCACGCGCGGCTCAGAGGACAACGCCCGGGCAATTTCCATGCGTTGACGCTGGCCGCCGCTAAAATTGCGGCCGCCTTCTTCCAGTTCAAGGTCGTAACCACCTGAACGGCTGCTGATGTCGTCGTGGATCATGGCATCTTTGGCTGCCTGGACCAGCGTGGCCTCTTCCACCGTGCTGTCCCACAGCGTCAGGTTGTCACGGACAGCACCTTCAAACAGAAGGATGTCCTGATCTACCAGCGCCACCGAGTTGGCGAGAATGCTGCGCGGCAGATTGCGGCGCGGCTTGCCGTCAAAGAACACTTCTCCGGCCCATGGCTCGTAAAGTCCTGAGGCGATCTTTGCAACTGTCGATTTGCCGCTGCCCGAACCACCCACGAGAGCAACACGCTGGCCAGGCTTTACGGTCAGGCTGAAATCCTTTAACAGAGGCGGTTCCAGCCGGCTATAACCAAAGGTAATGCCCTTGAGCTGGATGCTCCCTTCCAGACGCGTCACCGGGGCAGCCCCATCTGCAGCAGTCGCGTCCGGGACGCCATTCAGGTGATCCACCTGAGGATCCGGAGGATAGTTCAAAACATCATCCAAACGTCCCAAATCACCCTGAGCTTCCTGCAGCTTGGAGCCGAGGTCGACCAGCTTATTCACCGGGTCCACAAAGGTCTGCATCAATCCCTGGAATGCGATCAGCATGCCCATCGTCAGGAAACCATCCATAATCCGCAGTCCGCCAATTCCCAGAATGGCGATGGAATTGATCGCGGTGAGAAATGGAGGTAAAGAGGTGAGCTTTTGCGATGCGGCCCCGATGGTTTGATCCGCATCGGTCACCTTGGCCTGATAACCCGCCCAGCGGGAAAAGTAATCTGATTCAGAGCCCGTGGCCTTCACCGTCTCTATCATTTGCAGGCCGGCCATTGAGACGCCCACCAGCTTTCCTTTCTCCTGCTGCAATCGCCGGTTATTGTCAGCACGTGTACGCGACACATAGCGCAGATAAATGAGGTTAAGCAGCGCAATGGCAATGCCCACTGACGTGAGCGTGGCATCATACTGCCACATCAAGGCGGCATAGAAGCCAATCAGCAACAGGTTGACGATGTTGGTCGCCAGCTCGCCCGAAAGGATGGTGGCTACCCGGTCATTCACCTCAATGCGAGAGCCAATTTCTCCCGCAAATCGCTGGGCAAAGAATTCCATGGGCAGGCGCAACACGTGCCAGAAAAACCGGCTCGACGACCCGAGTGCCAGCCGCGTCTCCAGCCGCAAGAGAGAGCGCTGCTGAAAAAAGGTAGTAACACCTTTCAGGATTATGACTGCCGCCATTGCCATGAGCAAAGGCTGCAGCCAGGAGGTCTTCCCTGACACCAGCAATCCGTCAATGTACAGCCGCGTAAGGACCGGAGCCACCGCGCTGGGAATTACCAGCGCCAGACTCGCAAGTACCACATAGCTCAAAGCCAGCCTGCTTCCGGGCAGACGTTTGCGGAGCGCGTGCACAATGCTAGGCTTGTGCCCACCTTTCCTGAACTCAGGAGTTTTCTCAAAAGTCAGGGCCACTCCGGTGAATGAAAGATCGAATTCCTCGTGACTCACTGTCCTGGGCCCGCTGCTGGGATCATTGAGAAATACTTTGTTTTTCCCAAAGCCTTCGACTACCAGGAAATGATTGAAATTCCAGAAAATCACGTAAGGAGGCTTCAGTGCACGCAGACCGGGCAACTCTTTCTTATATCCCTTGCCTTTTAGCCCATACTCACGAGCCGCCTTCAGCATGTTGTTGGCTTTACTGCCATCGCGAGAAACTCCACAAGCCATGCGAAGCTGCTCTAGCGGAACGTACAAGCCGTTGTGCGCCAGGATAATTCCCAACGAAGCGGCTCCGCATTCCACGGCTTCCATCTGCAGCAATGTGGGAGTCCTGACCCGCGAACGGGGAAATTCCGCCAGAACTGCAGCCGTGGATGATGGATTTTGCGCGGTCGAATTTAATTGTGGAGTTGCCATGGTGCTTTAGCTGAGACCGACCTTTTCTTTGATATACGGGAACATCAGCGTGATCGGCTTTTGGCGCCTGGTAACAATGCCGATTGCACAGATAGTGCCGGAACTGATCGCAATAGCGGGTCCTTTTGAAGTAGACCACTGGAATCCGCTGGGAGTGCGCGGGTTCACTTTGAGCTGTACGCGAATCTCTGTGACCGGACCAGTGCCGCTGAGAACTTTTACCAGAGCCTCATTCTCGAAGTTGCTCATCAGAGCGGCTTCCGTGGCCGGATAGTTGGCTACATATACAACCTCCCCCTTCATGAATCCGTATTCCTCACGTTTGATCATGGAAGGTGAAACCTGAACTTCCATGCCAACTTTGGTTTCCTTGGCCTGAGAGGAAGGCACATACGCTACCAGCTCAAGACTCCGCACATCAGGCTGAATGCTGAGGACTGGCTCGCCTTCGTGAACGGATCCTCCCGGATGCGCTTTGATCTCCAACACTTCTCCGCTGTAAGGACTGACCACGTTTTCAGCCATACTGAGCTCTTGTTCCGAGGCTGAGAGGTCGCGCTGCAGGCCGGCAATGCGGGTCTTCATCTCTTCATCTTCCTGCTGAGGTTGAGCCGCGGCGGCAAATTTCTGCGCGTCAATCTGCTTTTCTTGTGCGTGAAGAGAGGCTACCTGGTCCTGAATTCCCACCAGGCGCTGCTGTGTGGCGATAGCCTGCTGTTTCGTAATCAGGCCTTTGGTAACAAGCTGCTCATCCGCAACCACCTGCTCCTGGGTGAGCCTGATCTGTTCTTCTAACTCCTTGATCTGCAGCTCGGCGTTAGCATGCTGTCGATCCAAAGCTTCAATCTGGAGCCGTGTGGAGTTCGTGCGAATCTGGATGGAATGCTCCCTCTGGCGTTCCGCTTCCAGCAACGTCTGGCGCATGGAGTTGATTTTTTCCGCGAGCACCGGCTGCCCAATGGTGGCGATGACCTGATTGGCTTCAATCCTGTCGCCAACCTTGACCTTCAATGACATCACCAGCCCGCCGCCCCGACTCACGACGTTCAGGACACCACCTCTCCTTACAATGACACCTTGTCCATTAGCAGTAGTATCAATAGAACCTACGCAACCCCAGAGGACGGTGCCGGCCAGCAGCAAAAAGACCGCCGCCAGCGCAATCCAGCTCCTGGGGCCCGTGACCCGCAACAGTTGGTCCAGGTGCTCCGGTGAAGATAGACGATCGAGGGAAACCTGACGAAATATGGTCTTTTCCATGCAAGCCTCTTCTTATTGTTTGTCGAGCGGCGCACCCTGGAATGGCGCACTTACAAAGTTCTCGTAGGACAGGCTCTGCGTGCCCTGTCCGGCACTCAGAAGCGTCCCCGTCGCAAACCGAAACTGCACTACGGCCAAGGCATAGTTCAATTCCGCCTGCACCTCATCAGAAAGAGCGCTGTTCAGTTTGTCTTCAACTGTGAGGATTTCCACGATGGATCCGATTCCGCCGCTGTACTTGTCTCGTTCTCCCGTGAGGGCGGACTGAAATGAGCGAACGGCGGCACGCGCCTGCTTCACCCGCACGATCGCCGATCGCACTGCCTCAACCGCAACAACCACGGATGAACCGATGGTCCGCTCAAGTTCCTTGTTCTGGAGTTCCGCCTGGCGGTTGGCCCCCTGCGCCTGCAAGAGCGCGCCGTGCGCCGCCTGATTGCGATGCGGGAAGGTGTATGTGAGGCCGAGGCCCGCGGAGGGACCATGGATTCCCTGGAATGCATCTGAATAGAAGTTGCCGACACTGCGGCCTTCCTGCAGTCCTGAATACCCGCCAAAGGCATTCAGGTCCAGCTGCGGAAGGAGCCGGTTCCGGGCTGCCTGAAACAGGATGCCCTGTTCTTCGACGCGCACCCGCGAGGCATGGCAATCAGCACGACGCTGCAAGGCCTGCTCAACGTAATATCGAATCGACTCACTAGAGTCCGATGGCAACGCCTGACCTTCACCATCGGGAAGAGTGTCTGTTGGTTCCAGCCGCTGCCTGACCAGATCGTCGACGTTGGTTCCCATATCAAGGGAAAGCTGCTGTTCGGCGGAGACTAATTGCTGCTCGGCTGAAATGCGGCTGGAGGTACGCTGGGCGAGGTTAGCCACCACCTCATGGAGATCATTCGCGGGCGCGTGGTCCGCCTTGACTAATTGCTGGACATCGTCCAGGTAGGTACGGCCGCGCTGCTCAGCATCAACGGCAATGGCTACGCTCCTGCGGGCGGCAACCAGTGTCCAGTAACTGGTGGCGACATTCGAAGTGAGCTGAGCCGCCAAGTGCTGTAGATCGAGAGATGCAGCATCTACTTCCGATTTCGCAGCTTCTTCTGTGGCAGCCGCGACCCTGCGTCCACGCCCCCGCAGAAGAGGTATGCGGAGAGTCAAATTCATGGTGGAAGAATTGACGCCGGTTGCAGCGAAAAGATTATCAACGCTCCGCCCTGTCTGAATGCCGCCCGTAAGTTCCATGCCGTTCCGCAACGGCTGATCTAGAGACAGGCCGAAGTTGGTGCTATGCACCTTCTGACTGGCCCCAACGAGCCCAGCGTCGCGATTCGTCAGTTGTTGCCCTGCAGTAAGTGGCGTGGTCTGGAGATCGTTGCTGAAGGTGGTCTGGTCGATGCGATCAAAGGCGCCGGAGGCCTGCTCCCGCAAACCACGGTTGATCTCCACCTGAGCCTGCTGTGACCGCAACAAGGGATGATTTTCCAGGGCCGCCCGAACGGATTCCAGCAACGAAACTTTGCTGCTTTCCTGTGGAGATACTGCCTGCGCCTGGCCATACAGAAGGTGTTCACACCCTGCCATCAAGCACAGAGATGCAAGAACGATTCTAATTTTCATTTTTGCATTTATCATCGCTTTTACCGTTTGGGCTGCCAGTTCTCCCTGGTCCGCGCACCAGCACACAGGAATGGAAGGCCCTTGACTTCAGCCAAGTGAAATATTCACGAGCTCCGGCTGCCGGACCGGCCGTGGAGGTATAAAGACGTCTGGAACCGCGCGCGCTGTCGGGCCTTCACCGTGCGCCAGGGTAAGATGGATATTAATATCGTCAATGCGGGCTGCCGCGTACTGTTCAAGGGCCTCAGGTCCTTTGGGCGATCCCAGTACACAGACGCACATATCGCATGCGTTGGTGAATTCCTGGCGTGGCAAATCTTTTTTGAGCGCCTGGTTGGAGCTAGCCATTTCCGCCACGCCCAGGGGTCCGCGCGTGCGCAGGAACTGATAGTCCGGACGCTGCTCTCCATGCGCCATAATTTCCGCAAAAGAGCTTTCGCGAAGGTTCCCAACAAAATATGAGCTCTTGCCGAACTCCTTGTGCGCCGCTGCTTTACCTATGTGGCAGGCAAATACATCGCCCTGTGGATCCACTAGTGGAGTCCCAAGCCAGCATTTTTGCTTGTAGTTCTCCGGCGCCAGACTGAGCATGGGATCCTGACCTGCAAGGACTTTGGGGGAAAACTTAGGACTGGGAATTACGCGCTCATGGTAGATGTCGACTCTCTCGCCGTAGTCTGCATATTGCGAAGCGACGTAGTCCCGGTCAGCCTCAGTTGCATAGGTAATATTGATGTTGATGTCAGGAATTCCCTGTTCAATCGCGGCATCGACTACGTTCCTGACGTTCTGAAAGGGCACTCGCTTCTGGTGATAGACATCCGTGCTGAGATAGAGCTTGGTGAGGCCATTGAGACCGTGCAGCACCCTTCTGGTCTCATCCGGGGTTTTTGCCCAGAAGCTGCTGGTGAATACGGAGATTCTGGAACCCAGTTCCCGTGCGCGCTTGACCCCGGCGACCAGAGTTTCATAGCGCTCAAAAGGCTCGCCACCGGTGAAGATGATCTCCGGAATGCCGTAATCAATCATCTGCTCTATCCAGCCCTCTACTTCCGGGGACTCCACTTCACGATCCCGCTTGGAGCCGATGTAACCGCAGTGCTGACAGCCGACGTGGCACACTTCAGTGAGCACGATGAGAATTGAATCAAATCGCATATGGTCCTCTTGCCGTCAAGCGCTGGGGAATGGCCTGACTGAATTTTGAGTTTTTCAGATTATTTTTGCTGCATGGCGACCCAGCAGTCTGTGACTGAGGCGTTCCAGGCGAGGTTCGTGAACGCTTCAGCAGGCCTGCGCCTGAAGCTGCTCCGGCTTCACCGAACCTTCACTGCTGATGGTGGAGATTTCATCCCATCCGTAGCACTGGATGTACTCGGGGTAAACGCCACCGCACTTCTCCCGGACCGCACAGCCGCTGCACGCTTCACCGTAAATGCGCATGGAATCCGACATGAAGTTGTCATAGTCGTCAATGATGGAGCCGCGCATCAGCATGCGGATAATCCGATGTTCGTTATTCAACTGATACTCCAGACGATCTGACACTGCACAATAAGGAAATCCTTCCAGCGTCATCTGTCTTCCGCACGAGGCTACAAAATCCACGGCTGCATAGACCTGCTGCCGCATTTCCTCAAACTTCGGCATGGCGTTGCTGCGGGAGAAAATCGCGCTTCCAACCGGATGAAGGTTGGAAAGGTTGATGTGGTCCACGCCGATCTCACACGCCAGGCGGCAAATGCCGGTAAGATGCGGAAGGTTCTTGCGAGTAATCACGGTATTGGTGCGCACGTGCGTGCCATGCCCTTTCACGTTCCGGATTCCCTGGATGGTGCGAACAAACCCGCCGGGCGAGCCGGTCTGCGAATCCTGCAACTCAGGCGAATCTCCATGCAGGGAGATGATGAATTTCTTCACCCCGAGATTGGCGACTTTCTCCGCGAAAGCTGCGTCCGCCAGCTTGATGGCGTTGGTCTGGAGATGGACCTCAGGATAGCCCAGTCTCTGAATTGTCTCCAGGATTTCAATAAACTTCGGATGGATTGTGGCTTCACCGCCGTGCAGGTTCACAGCATCCCATCCCTGGCCGGCATGACCCTCAAGGAATCTGAGGATGTCTTTGTACTCAACCGTATTCTTCAGATAAAACGGCGACGCCACGACGCAGAAGCTGCACTTGCTGTTGCAGAGGTCAGTGACATGAATGCTGAGGAACTTTTCCATTTTTCACCCTCTTTCATCCTTCAACAAATAGCTTTGATTGCCTGTGCACCGCTGGGAAGTGCACGGATCTGGGTCAGATATCCGGCCTGACGATGCAATTGTTCTTCGCGTTGCGTACGGTTGTAGAGCAGAGCTGCCAACTCTTTGTGCATCATTTGCTCATCAAGGATTTCAATTGCCCGCAGCGCCGAGAGGTAAGGGTTATCTTTCAGTAGCGGCGCCAGAAAGCGGTGAAATCCGATGGGCCAAAGCGCGAAACTGCCCAGCGGTACTACTTGATCGAGCCACATTTTCATCCAGGTTGACGGTCTTTCCGCCAGAAGCTGGGCAACCTCGACCGACGTTGATCCCGAGAACGAATTCTGCAACACAACTACGGGGACGCCAAGCGTCATGGCTTTCGCGATCGTGACAGCCGAGATATTCGCGGAAACCATCAGGTCAACGGAGTTCACCAACGCATCAAACTCCGCCGGAGGAAGAGAAGGCAGCCAGTGATACCGGCGCTCCAGTTGTTGATCCAGCGGATAGGCTTGCGGTCCAACGTGAACCAGATGCACAGAGCTGCCCAGGCGTCGAACATGTTCGGCCAGGAGCCTGGGCAGTCCGTCGCCAATTCTCTTGAGCGGACTCTGCTCCTGAGGGTGCTGCCAGCCATTGGTGCAAAACAAGATTGCCTTATGTTTTCCGCTAAGCCCAAGTCTGTTGCGCCACTCCCTGCCCGCCGTAACTTGTGGGGCGATGGACTCTGGAAGAGTGCAAAAGCACTCTTTTGAGACTGCCGGCGAAACCATGGGGACCGGTTTCAGCTTTTGAACAACGGATTCGAAATGTCGCCGATACCATGAGCGATCTTGATCATTCTCCGGACCTACTTCACTCGTCCTGCCCATCGTGGTATCCACCTGATAGCCGGTGTGTTCGAGATGCCACGGATCAATCGCAAGGATTGAAGCATCACCTGAAAACAAGAGGTCTGGCACGACTCCCATGCGATAAAAAAAGTTCGCGTTCGCAAAATAGTCTGCCAAGACTATGGTAGTGGGGTTCAGCTCAGCTTTCAGGTTGTCCAAAACAACACTCACCAACGGGCCCATGTGCTCCGGCAACGCTTCACAGCGATAATCGCCCCCCGCCATCACAGAAGATATTCCGGCATGAAAAAATGAGACCACTTGGTCGCCCATGGCCGAAAGCTCATCAGCAATGGTCCTGGCTATTGCGGCTGAGCCCCAGGAATTGGAATTCAGTGAAACGAAAAGGTGCCGGTCTTTCATTGTCCGTTGGCAGCCGTCATGGTGGGCTGAGGAGGATTTGCGAACCTAAGCATCTGGCCAACTTCCAGCATCCGGGAAATTCCCCGGACGGTTCCGATATCAACAAACGAACCGCCTTCAAACCAGATGGACCGAACATCCATGCCAAGCTGGACCGCCTGATTGAATACTTCTCCCAGTGTGAGCTGCCGCGTTGCATTGCGCACGGATTGGTGAAGGAGTTCAGAAAATCGCGGTGACCACATGGCCATGGCCCACGTGTTGCGCAGGTCCGTCACAGCAGGCTTATCCTGCACTTCCAGGACCCGGTTAGCGGAGTTGAAGCGCACGGGCCCAAGCTGCTCGGGCATGTCTGTGGGGAAGACTCCCAGAACCAGGTCCGGCATGGAATCATGCACTACCTGCCGCATCTTGGCCATCGCGTCAAATGGATGAACCACAGTATCGGGTAGAAGCAGACAGCTATAGCTGTCATGCGTCCATTCATAAGCCAGGTCAACCGCGGTGGCGAGACCTGTTGGATTAGGTTGCAGCACGTAAGCGATCTGCAGGTCGAAATCAGAGCCATCCCCCAGATAGCGCATCAGCTCTGGCTTGCGTTCCGAAATCGTGACGACGCAACGCTCGACCTGAGCGGACTTGAGTGCACGCAGAGACAGGTTGATGACCGGCACTGGGCTCGCCGTGCTTGCGGCATCGTCCACCAGATAGGTCACAGGAAGCAACTCTTTCAGGTAGCGGGACGGATGGAGACGGCTGGCAATGCCTGCCGCCGGCAAAACACCTACGAATTCGACAGTCTGGGTGTGCTTCATACTCTTTCTCCTGATTGAGCGTGAACAAGACAGGTCAGGCTGTGACCAGAGACTCGGCTTCAATGACGGAATGCACGACTTCAGGACCACTGGGCAGCTGTTTTATGCGGGCAATGTATTCTGCCTGGCGATGCAGTTGCTCTTCCCTGGCGGCGGCATCGAACAGGAGGGCCCGGAGTTTTGTTTCCACCCGGGCCTCATCCATCATCTCCGCAACATCAATCGCAGCGACGTACGGATTCTTTTCAAGCAGTGGTTTCACCAGCTTGTAGTATCCGAGCGGCCACAGGGCGAAGGGGAATAGCGGCAGCGCAGCTTCAAGCCATTGCTGCAAACTCTCAGAGAGTGGCTTGGACAACGCCGTTTCTGCCTCTTCCCTGGTGGAAGCCTTCACTGAGTTCTGCAGGACAAATACCGGTACGCCGGAGACCATGGCTTTTGCAATCGTGGTAGCAGAAATATTGGCTGTAAGGAAAAGATCCATGCTGGCCACCAGAGTGTCAAACTCCTGGGGACGAAGTGGCGGGAGCCAATGATAGCGGCCGTCCAAGGCTCCCTTGAAATCCAGTTCTTTAGGTCCAACGTGCACGAGATGAACCTTTTCACCCAGCCGTGAGAGATACGCTGCTAGCAACAACGGCAAAGCGTCCGCACATTTTCTGGCCGCATCCAGGTTCGATTGATATCCGGGATGCTGCCATTCGGCGGTACAGAACAGCACTGCTTTGCAGGATTCATCGATTCCAAGCGCATGGTGCATATGCTTTCTAACCGATTTCGGAACCGAAGTGGGCGAGGGCAGCGAGACATAATAACGGGCATTGTCACCGGCAGAGAGAATGGGAACCGGACAGATCGGCCGTACGATCTCCGGCCATAAACTCCTGATCCGCTCTTCCTCAAAAAGCATGTCAATCATGTGATGGCCCACGCGGGCCGTATCCCAGGTATCAATGGCAACCACAGGCCGTCCAAACGACCTGAGCATCGCCGGATCCAGGCCATAGCGATCAAAAAACAGAGTGCTGGTGATGTAGTCAGAGAGGATGATCGACGACGCATCAAACTTCTCCAGGCAATTGCTGATGTACAGCTGCAGAAGGGGCGATGCGGCCGTACAGAAAGTAGAGTATCCAGAACCCCAGTTTTCCAGCAGTTTCCGATTCGAATCATGCGCAAGCACAAAGACTTGATCCCCCCGGCTGCGCAGCTCAGCGCCTAGCCTGAGTCCAAGGATCGTCTCTCCAAAGCCCATCTGGCCCAGCGCCAGTATCAGGTGTTTCCTCTCAGTTGTCATTGGGTGTGTCCCCGTATTCATTCCAGGCCATCGCTCGAACACGGTGACCTGGATTTTGTGCACTCATGATGAACCGCAGGCCTACTCAGAGAATGATCTCGTAGACGCTATCCGGAGAACTAAGATCGCCTTTTGCATTCTTGCGGTGTTGTTGCGCATGCTGGCCGGCGCCGGCAATTGCAGCCATCTGTTCTTCCGTCAGTTCGTACTCTTCCTTGAATTGACTCGGGTTCTGGATCAGTTTGGTTGCAAGGTCTGAATCTTTCTCAGCCTTGGCCAACAGTTCCTGCAACGGTTTTTTTGCCATTGTTGTTCCTTTCGACTAGGGTTCAATTACATGCTCAGACGGGATGCCGAAGTGAGTTGGAGAATTACTCGGCCGACAGAGTACTTTCCCGTCAAGGAAGAAAAACGCCAGGCCGCCATGCTCCCGCAGCCCGGATCTTGCCTTAGGCCAGCATTTTTACGCTATCTCAGGGGCAGCCAAGATGATTTCATAGGTGCCGTCAGCTTTGGCATTCTTGCGATGCTGCGCATGATGCTGGCCGGCTCCAGCAATGGTAGCCATCTGTTCATCAGTCAATTCATATTCTTCCTTGAACTGACTGGGGTTCTGGATCAGCCTGGTTGCAAGGTCTGAATCTTTCTCAGCCTTGGCCAATAGCTCTTGCAACGGTTTCTTTGCCATTGTTGTTCCTTTCGACTAGGGTTCAATTACAAATGCTCCGACGGGATGTCGAAATGAGTTGGAGGTATTACTCGGCCGACAGAGTACTTTCCCGTCAAAGGTAGGAAAAACGCCAGGCCACCATGTTGCAGCAGCCTGGATCTTGCCTTTCAGGCCAGCATTTTTACACTGCGTCGGCGGCCAAAATGATTTCGTAGGTGTCGTCAGCTTTGGCATTCTTACGATGCTGCGCATGATGCTGGCCGGCTCCTGCGATGGTAGCCATCTGTTCATCAGTCAATTCATATTCGTCCTTGAACTGACTGGGGTTCTGGATCAGCCTGCTGGCAAGAGCTGAATCTTTCTCAGCCTTGGCCAACAGCTCTTGCAACGGTTTCTTTGCCATCTTGATGTCCTCTTTGCTTGTTGGATTGAACTACGGGAGCCCTGGATAATTCCGTGCGAATGAGACACGAAAAATGGGTGTAGAAGATACTTGAGAGTTTCGGGAGCGTTGAATTTGTTGGTGTCAGATTTTCGAGACAGGCTACCGCCGTTTGCGGTCCTGAGAAACTTCTGTGAAAGGTGCTAACAAGCGTTCACCTACTTTAGTAACCCGAGTGAACGAGCACACAGTAAGCGCGTTGCTAATCAGAGTCAACGAGAAACACTGGTCTAAAGATACTGTTTGTGGCCACGGATGACTGCGCAGCAGCAAAGCGAGCTGAAGTATTTTCGTTCTGCCGCAAGACAGAGCTACCGCAGGGCGGATGTACCCGTCGGCTCGATGAATCGGGTGGAGACTAGCGAGGATAGTCTGTGGGCGTGAGCGCAGATCGATGAAGAGTTACTGCCGAACTGAACCGATGACAGTTTCAAGCAGAACCAGGAGATCATTTGCGGCGGAACGTATACGTTCCAGGTCTTCCACGTACGGCGCCATCTCTGCCGCTTCAGAATCCGCAGGTAAGGCTTCAAGGATTTGGCCGACAACCGGGCGAACATTGGCGCGCAACGCATCCAGTTGGGTCTCATCCATTTCTCCATTGGGAGAGACGAGGTTCTTTTCAACCATCCTTACCAGGACCTGTGCATTAGCGCTGATCTGATTCACCATTCCAGCAACGGTACTGTCGCCGGCATCATCAGCAGCATCCAGCAGCAGACTGCTATAACCAAGTATGTGGTTCACTGGAGTTCGCAATTCATGTTTG
This sequence comes from Candidatus Acidiferrales bacterium, assembly GCA_035553195.1. Lineage (GTDB taxonomy): Bacteria > Acidobacteriota > Terriglobia > Terriglobales > Acidobacteriaceae > Angelobacter. Next base: position 19,865 of record DATNDP010000176.1, on the reverse strand, counting down.
AGGTTTCTCAGATTATCTGGACTCATTTTTCTCTCTCAGCTTTCTGGAGTATTGCCAGTCTGTTCGGGAATCAGTCCCGGGCCGGTGCAAGCGGCTGCCGTTTTTGGAGGAGCGCTTCCATTTTTTCGAGCAGACGTGGCAGCTCAATGGGTTTGGTATCAAAGTCGTCGCAGCCTGCCGACAATGCCTGTTCCCGATCTGCTGCCATGGCATGCGCCGTAAGGGCGATGACGGGAATGCCGCGGGTTGCAGGGTCCGCTTTCAGCGTTTTGGTGGCCTCCCAGCCGGTAACCACGGGCAGACTCATGTCCATCAGGATGAGATCAGGGGAGACAGAGCGAGCCATCTCGATCCCCTGGGCGCCATCAAGTCCCATGACAACTTCATATCCTTTGCGTGAGAGACGCCTGGAAAGCATGTCGCGATTCATATCATTATCTTCGACCAGCAGTATTTTCGGCATGAGCTAATTCCCTCCTGGGTGTGCGCGCTGCGAGCTTTTCCCCAACGGCATTGATGACCTCCTGCACGTCCACCGCGGCTTTTTGCATGACGCTATCTACGTTCAGGCTTAACAGGCGGCGTTCATCCTCCGTCAAGTCCTTTGAAGTTATGACAATCACAGGCACGCGGGAGAATTGCGGGATTTTTCTCAGCTGCCCGAGAAAAGTTATTCCATCCATTTCCGGCATGATCAGGTCCAGCAGTATCAGTTCCGGAATCTGCTTCTCCACGCACGCCAGGGCTTCAACACCGTTACCGGCTTCGCGTACGTGCAGATTCTTTTCACGAAGAGTTCGCGCCATCAGAGCACGATTCTGGACATCGTCATCCACAATGAGCACATCAGCGTCTCCCTGCTTGAGATACCGGGAAACGGTTGCCAGCAGTTCGCTTCGCTCCGCCGGCTTGACCAGATATTCCGAAGCGCCAAGAGCGAACGCTTTGTTTTTCTCCTCCGCGACTGTCAGCATAACCACGGGTACGTTCGCAAGGACCGGATCCGCCTTCAGGCTGGCCAACACAGCCCAGCCATCCGAGTCCTGTAAAAAGAGATCGAGAACGATGACGTCCGGGCGCAATTGCCTTGCTCGAACGAGACCTTCTTCCCCGCCGGGAGCATTAATGACTTTGACGTTCTTTCCCGCAAGTTCACGTTTCATGATTTCGAAGACGGTCACATCATCGTCAATGACCAGGACAGTCGCGCCCTCCGGCACCTCAGGTAGCGAGATTTCAGAATCGGCCGGCTCCGGCTCAGAACCTGGCAGCACCACCTTCCGCGGGATTGCAACGTGGAAGGTGGTTCCTTTGCCGTGTTCGCTTTCCACCGTGATGTCTCCGCCCATCATTCGGCAGAAGTGGCGGCTGATGGTCAGACCGAGTCCGGTCCCGCCGTACTTGCTTGAGACAGAACTGTCGGCCTGCGAGAAAGCCTGGAATAGCCTGCCCATCTGCTCGGGCGTCATGCCAATGCCGGTGTCTCTGACAGCAAAATGGACCATCTCCTGCCCGCCGGACCGCTTGATAGAAGCTGATAGAGTGAGCGTGCCGTTCTGTGTGAACTTGGTGGCATTACTCAGCAAATTGAAAAGGACCTGCCTCATCTTGACCATGTCCGCGGTCATGTTTCCCAAATCCGCCCCTGGCTCGCAAATGAGGTTGTTTGCGTTCTTATCGATCAGAGGCTTCACGATCACAACGGTGTCGGCCAAAAGCTTTTCCACAGGAAATGTCTCGAGGTAAAGCTCCATCTTGCCCGCTTCGATTTTGGAAATATCCAAAATGGAGTTGATCAGGGAAAGGAGGTGCTTGCCCGCGGTGCGGATCTTGTTAAGATCGGTAACAAAGCTTTCTTCTCCCATGTCCTCCGCTTCTTCCTGCAGCATCTCACTGTAGCCGATGATGGCATTGAGGGGCGTGCGGAGTTCGTGGCTCATTCTCGCCAGGAAATCACTCTTGGTCTTGTTAGCCTGCTCGGCAGCTTCTTTTTCGGCGTTCTGTCTTTCACGCTCAGTGATTTCGGTGGCGAGAGCTGAAACGAGCAGGCAGTACTGCAACAAAGGAGCAGCTTGTTCGCTCACCAGACCGAGCAGGTCCATCTCGGATTTGCTGTAAGGCTCGTGAGCCTTGCGGCGACCCAGGGCCATTACGGCAAGCAGACGATCACTTCGTACAAAAGGAACCAGTACTTCGCAATCCAGGCTGGAAAAGACAGCTTGCTCCTGCCTGGAGAGCTCCTGGACCCAGGATTGAGGATCTTCAAAATAGACATGCGCCGGCTGCTTCTGCTGCTGAATGAAACGGATTGCTTGTCCGTCGCCGGGAAGGCAGGCGTGCTGGAGCAAAGCTGAGGTGCTTCCGTACGCGACGCAGTAATTGTCCTTGTTGCGCAGGAACACAGCGGAGCCCGCGATGTGGAAAGCTTCCGAGACCGTGGTTGCAATCTGATGCAGCAGTGCGCCGGTATCAGAATAGCTCTCGCGGCGCAGCTTGATTTCACAGAATTGGCGAATCAATTCTTCAGCATTGTAGGCTTTGCCAAAGAGGCGACGGTCCAGCCATGGACTCACCCTGTCCGCCACGGTGTGCTCCAAAACAAGAACAGCACAGCTATAAGCAAGAAGCAGTTTGAGAACAAACGATAGCGGCCCTGCTGAGGGAAGCAGAAGCTGAACAATGGAGATGACCAGGACCGCCGCAGCGGAGAAATGCACCACCGTGCGAACACGCCGGCCCAGAGTCAGCTTGATTCCCTGGCGAAGCACCACGCTGGTCTCAAATGCGCGGCGAACGACGATTACATAAATCAGGGTGCAGGGGAACAGATCAAGCACCAGGACGGATGGAATCGAGACCCAGGTGGGAACATCGCCAAAAGGATTTTTGCCTCGGATCAACCCGGCGAGCCACAGCATGAACAAGGGCGTAAGGCTGATGGCCGCGCCCTTCCAGAGTGTATTCAGGCGGCGCCGCACATCAATGGAAGGCGCGATCCTGACATTGAGCGTGAGAATCAGGAAGAACGCGAGGATTGCGACAAGGCGCAGCGTGGTCTCAGTGTTGTGAAGCTGCTGCAGCGGCTTGTGCCAGAGATCGGCAAGGCGCAGATTGAACTGGAGCACCCAGCTGTTCACAACGGAAACCACCGTGGTGAAGGCGACGGGCAGAATGAATAGCCATTTGAGCGCCGGCCGCCTGACATCCCACTCAGCGCGTTCGGGGAAATACAGGCCAAACAGGACCAGCCACATGCTGAAGGTCCCTGCTGCGAACGCACGATAACTGAGAGCAAGAGCGCGAAGGCCGCCCTCCCAACCCGGCAGGAAATAAAGCTGCGAGAATCCGGTCATGAGCGCGAGCACCAGCCACGCTCGCGAATCCCGGGGACGGACGAGCACCAACCCAATGCCAAGGCACAGCGCCAGGTTTGGAACAAAGAGAAGCCCAATAACGGCAAAGAGCCAGTCCCGTACTCGATAAGAACCGCGGCCAAGGGGCTCGATTTGTACGCCCAGGTCTTGAACCTCACCGGACGGATGACGGACTGTAAAGTGAACGGTACCGCCTACCCCTGCCTCAGTGATGGAGGCATGCAATATAGCTTCGCCCGAGAACTTCTCCGAGCCAATCGCAAGGACCTGATCGCCGACCTGCAGACCAGCTTCACGGCCTTCCGGCATGACATAGCTGATGGTCCCGGCTGTGGTGTAGATGAATGGCGACCGCGCCTTATGTTCCGGATGTCGATACTGTTCGAGCACGCCTTTCGAATAGCGCACCTGAAAGGCGCCGATACAAGCGAAGGTCAACAGAAGCAGAATATATCTGCCGATCTTCGCCCTGCCGAATCGAGCTGGAGCGGATGCCATGGTCAATGTACTGCGTCAGGAAAGAAACTAGCCTTCTGATCTCTCCACGAGGAAGGAAGGGAAAACCGAGAGTTCCCGGCGAAAATACGTGCGATAACGCTGTTCAAAGGCTTTTTGCGGCGCACCGCCCCTGCCGGTCATCAACCCCGGCGTGATGCCCTTGACGAAAAACATTTCCAGTTCGCGGCCGTCCTTGATCTTGATCCTTCCCCGTTTCTCACAGGCAAAAAAATCCTTGACGCGAGAGAATGTATTAAAGGACATGTTGACGCGACCAGGCGCTCCGCTGGACTCCATGCGCGAGCTCAGATTGACCGAGTCACCCCAGATATCAAATGCGAATTTGTGAATTCCCACCACACCGGCGACCACAGGACCGGTATGCACGCCAATGCGCAGCTGCCAATCCACCGGGCCGGAAACAGCTTTCTCCCGGGTTATCTCAATCATCTCCAAAGCCGCCAGAATTGCGTTGACCGGATGCGCTGGATTTCTTTCCGGCAGGCCCCCGCTGAACATGTAACAGTCGCCAATAGTTTTGAGTTTTTCCAGGCTGTAACGTTCGATAATGTTGTCAAAGGCAGTAAAGTATTCGTGGAGCAGCGCCACCAGTTCTTCGGCTGGAAGTTGCTCCACTGATAGGGTGAAACCGACGAAATCAGCGAAGACGATGGTGACGTCTTCGAAATACATCGGCTGAACGCTGCCCTGTGTGTGGAGTTCCTCAGCAACACTTCCGGGCAAAATGTTCAGCAGCAAGGCTTCTGACTTCCTTCGCTGTGTTTCTACATCCGCCAGGGCGCGCTCCAACTCCAGAGCACGCTCCCTTTCCTGGTCCAGCAGCTGTTTGCGCTCCAACAAAGCGTTGATCCTTGCTCGCAACAGAGTGGGGTTGAAAGGTTTGAGCAGGTAGTCATCTGCCCCGAGCTCGATGCACCTGACAACGCTCTCAATTTCATCGACCGCGGTGACCATGATGACGGGCAGGCGACGCAGCCGCGGATCCTCCTTAAGGGCGGTGAGGACTTCATAGCCATCCATTTCCGGCATCATGATGTCCAGCAGGACCAGATCAAAGTCAAATCTGCGCAACATCCGCAGCGCCTGGCGGCCGGTCTCCGCCAGCATAACTTCACATCCATCGCGAATCAGACGCCGGGATAGGACATCTCGGTTCCCTTCGTTATCGTCAACCACCAGGATCAGGCCAGACCGCAATTTCCTGGCCCGCGTATCTGGTTTTGGAGTCGCAGCGGTGTGAGAGACCGAATTGGAAGGGCTGGTTACAAGTTCAGGCGAAGGCGGCCTCCGCAGAGCGTCAGTGGTAATCCCATTCAGGACCTCGTCAAAGTTCTTCACAGCGGCACTGAGTTTCTTGATATCCCCAGCGAGCGATGAGAGTTGTCCCTCAGACGCCTGCTCCTGAAGTTCCTGAGAAAAGAACAGAACTTTGGCCCCTTGTTCCAGCAGCAGATCTCGCCAATTCTCCACCGACCCATCAAGGTTCTCATGGTCAAAGTAGCGCTGGTAAGTGAGGGGCAGAATGGCCTGGCAGGTATCGATGATAGAGGCCAAGCTTGCCACTACGGCCTGATTCGTTCCAATCGCGGGATCTTCGGTCATGATTTCGCAATAGGAGATGATCTGGTGCAGCGGAGCGCGAATCCTGACGCGGAGGCTGGAGAGCGCCTCTTTGGAGATTACAGGCTCCGCTATTTCAAGGCCGTGCTTCATAGGCTTTTCACAAGTTCGGGCTATTTGTGCAACTTTCGCTGCAGAGGAAGGCATTTACCGAGAACCGCAACCAGGGTTAGGCAAAACGATCAGCGATTTCTGGACTTACTTGTCCAGGGAGACCTCGATCTGTCTTCTTATGGTATGACGCGAAGGATCTCCGCACTGAGTGGCAGCCTGATCCGAGCATTCGCGTTCCACTGTCTCCACCAGATTGTCCATGGTAGCGGAGAGAATTTTTCCATCCGCAAGACTCAACACGATCTCATCAGTAAACGTTTCTTTCCCAACGGAAACCGTGTATTTAGCGTCATGGGTCTTCTGGATCTGCACCCAGTTATTGGGGGTGTCAGTTACCGGCTTCTGCATCCAATCTGCAGCCAGCCGGACTTGAGGTTTCTCCGGCGGGACATGGCGTGCCAGCAGGGTCACCGTCTTTTTCGACCGATCAATGTTTTTCAGGGTGAAATCAAAATCGATGGATGATTCGCCGACCAGCACATGCGCTCCATCGGCCCAGGAAGCTGGGTTACCCCGCTTGAGGTAGAAGTGATCTCCCGCTTCCATCAACTTGCCGGACTTCTCTGCGAGGGAAACGTCCACGTAGAAAGTGAGCATGTCGGTTAAGGGACCCACAAGCCGAGGATCTACCTGAGCAATATTTGGAAAGCTGGGTTTGTGATTCGGGTCGAGAGTCAGGATCTGGCGGAAGCTCTCACTGGAAGAAGGAAGAGCGACCGGCTTCCCCTGAAAAATCATATTGGACCAGCCGACTTCCTCAAAAAAAGTGCCGTCGCTGTCCTTTTTGACTACTCCGTTTGCCTGAACTTCATAATGCCAACCTTCATTGACGCCCTTCATGTGATAAGTAATCTTCTGGCCTTCCTGATAATGACGAGCCAGGGGATTCGTTACGTAGGCTGCGAAAACAGCAATGACGGTCCAGAAAGGTATCAGCAGTTTCATCATGAGTTTCGGGCCCTCCCGTGAGATGGTGGTGTCTGAAGCGATCAGGCGGACGCTTTCAACGAGTGCTCAGGGAGCCTGGCGCATAGCGTTGGGCCTTCAATCTTGCGCACATCATATTTCGAAATTTTGATTCGCGCGCTGTATGCGATGGTGGTCAGCAGAATCTCGACCCTTTCGTGATCCGGCAACTCTTTCTGGAAGACTCCGATCAAGTCGCGAAGGGGGCCTGATTCCGCGGTAACAAGGTCTCCAGGCTTTAACTGCGGCGCAACCCATGCTACACCAACATGATCAGTCCTTGAACGAATCGCAGTGATCACATCCTCTTCCACCTCCGCGGGCACTCCAGCAAAGCTGACAATATGCGAAATGCCTCGTGTAAAGCAAATCTTATGTAACAGCTGTTCCAAGTGGAAACGGGCAAAGATATAACCCGGGAACAGAGGCGCAGGGTTTGCCGCCCTGCTTCGCGAGGGCAACCAGGGAGTGAAGGACTCAATGCCCCAGGCTTCGAGATTTAATGATGCTCTCTTCTCTTGCTTCGGCTTCGTGTGCAGGACATACCACGCTGGGGGGATCACGGTCTTTCCTCCGTTCTTACTTCCGGTTGCGGCTGTTATGCCGAATTGAGCACTACAGCGCCTGAAAAGCGATACAGGTAAAACGGCCGGCCTGCGCAAAGACAGAGCTACCGCAGCATCTCGCATTTCGAGAGTTCATGAAGCCGACAGCACTTGGCGGACATCGTTGATCGTATGAATAAAGCGTTCACAAAAGCAATGTATATCCGTTGGCCAATCTGACTGTTTCAGGCCATACCCAACGGCACCGGGCCGTTCTTCATGGCCGTAAACCTCGATTTGGAAGGGCTCTCGCCGTAGAGCCGCTTGTAATCACGGGAGAAGTGACTCTCATCTGTCCAGCCCACCTCAGCCATGACTTGCTTGACGTTCAGGAATGATTCGCGCAACAGCGACTGTGCCTTTTGAAGCCGTAAGAGCTTGTGATAGCGTCGCGGGGTGGTTCCCGTGTATAGCTGAAATAGATAGCGAAGCCGGGAGCTGGAAAGATTAACGGCCTTTGCAAGGTTATCCAGGTCAATATCATTTGCAGCGATCTGTTGCTGAATCCAGACCAGAGCCGCATCCACCCTGGCATCACGAACCGCCCGTTGCATGTCTATTCCGTACCCACTCACAAGTGTTCTCCTCGATTGGAACTTTGTTAACCCTAAGCACGATCGCTGTAATGTTTTCAGACTGATCAGATCCACCGGCAGTACCTGCGCGATCCGCAAGCTATTGGGCCAAGTGGTCATTGCTGATTCCACGCAAAAAACATTCCGACCCTTGACTGCGCAGTTCAGAACCAGCCCGGCAATTCGCTTCTCGCTCATACCTCCTGAGCCATCGCCGCGAATTCGAGGTCAGTTTCCGGAATTTCGTCTTGCTCGCCTTTCCAATGCCAGTTCGGGAGGAGAAAATCAGTCAGGAAGTCACTTCCCTGCCGTCCCAGCAGTCGATTCAGAAAAAGACCAATGCCCGCACTCCCGGTTCCGTAGTCACAGCAGAGCCGCGACGCCGTTTCTCCGGGGAAAGCGCTGCCTTCGCGCTCAACACGGAACAAAAGGATTCCATCCGCTATGCGTCTGGCACTCTCGAGAAACCGCTGCTCGCCCGTCATGTCATGGAGATCGAGAAGAAATTCACCAATGCCAGCGAGACCGCAGAATTGTCCAGGGAAAACGGCGAATTTCCGGTCAGCATCGATGTAGATTTTTTCCAGAATGGCCCTGAGCCGGGGCAGTTTCAGCACCGAGTAGTAACGCGCCACAACAATGCCGATACCGGCACTGCCGAACCGCCAGAACGGATAGAGGATTGAGGTGGCATCCGCTGACCTGCCCCAGGAAAGTCCTCCGTCCCTGGTTAGTACCCCGGAAGCCAAATCAAAGTTGAGGGCTTTCAACCCAGCAGAGAGATATCGCTGATCCCGGGTAGCCAGATACAAGTACAGCAGAAACAGAGCAACCCCGCTGCTCCCATGGGCCAAACCCACCGGTCTTTCACCGGAATTCCAGTGAAACCCCCTGTCTGACTGCTGCCTTGATGCCAACAGGGACTCGCCTGCTCTTCGCGCCTGCACCAGGTAAAACTCGTTAGCAGTAGCTTCAAAAAACCGTAGCGCGGTCATGCCCCATCCGGCGACACCATGGAACACATCAGCTGTTTTAAAAAGTAATGGATGGTCACAAGCCGACTGAAAGGTACCTTCAGCCTTATCCACGAAACCCATTTCCAGAAGTGACCATGCGATTCCTGACATGCCTACATAGAGGCCAGGAGGATAGGCAGCTGGGTCTATCTGGCGTTGACAAATCCAATCGCCAGCAGGACTGGGGACATGCCCTGAGATCTTGCGCAGAGCATAAGCTACCCCCACCGCGCCGTAGGCCAAACTTAAAGGATTGGTAGAAAAAACCTTTGGGTCTGCAGGGTACAGCCTGTCATTACGTGAGTAGGAAGCAACGCCGTTGAGGTGCCGAGCAATATCTTCCACTACGAACTCGTAGCCGAGCGCCGTATCCTGGTGGTAGCCGGAGTTTGTTTGCACAGACAAAGGCTCAGAAATCGACAAGACCGGCTCTGATGAGGAATGCGACGTGTCCATTAACTTGTCAATTAGTTTCGGCACGTTTTGCGGAACTGAGAGGTCGCTGGAAATTGCCGCGAGAAACTTCTGGTGAGCATTCGGATTCAGATGGATGAGGCCATTGATGGGAAGCAAGCAGGCCAGCAGGACAGCCCCGGCGGCATAGTAGTCATCTTCCGGTCTCGCGTGGCCGCCCTTGAGGCGATGTTCAGATAGAAACCCGGGCGTGTAGATATCCGCGGGTTGGTCTACACCAACCTGGTGAGCCCCCTCAAAATCGATGATCTTCAGTTCGTTTCCGGAGGGCGTAATGATGATGTTAGTAGTGGAGAGATCGCCAAAAACGATGCCGTGACTGTGCAAGACACCCAGGACCCTGACGAGTTCGGAACCGATCCTGCTGAAACGCTCACTCCACTGATTCCGCTCTGCCAAAGTGGTCCGGGTTCGCAACAGAAGACTGGAGGCAGCTGCATGTTGCCCAATGGAAACACCCTCCAGAAACTCTTCGACCAGGAACCAGTGTTCCCACTCCTGAAAAAGATCAATGGGTTGGGGAGCCATCCCTGTATCAGCAAGGACGGTCAAAAGCCGATGCTCTTTTTTCAGCAACGTTACCGCATCATGATCTTCCCCTGACTGGATCAAAGGGCGCGCTTCCTTTACGACAACTTTGTTGCCGGTCTTCTGATCACGAGCGATATAAACACCACCTGCGCTGGAAAAAGAGACTGCGGTCTCAATGGCATACCGATTGTGGAGGAGCCGCGGGTTGTCGTTATCGGCAGGACTGTTGTCCCCGGCCGGCGCGATGGGTTCTTCCCAGGAAGGCAAAACAGGGTAGGCGAGTCTTTTGTCCGGCTCTGCTTGGCCGTCAGGCCGCCTAAGCACCGGGATTCTTTCTCCTGTGACTTCCAGTACAGAGTGCGAACGCATACCGCCGTAGCGATAGAAAACAACACGGCTGAGCTTATACCGCTGATCAGAGAGAATGTAAGGACCCAGGAAGCCGGTGGTAGCGGCATCAAGTTCCTTGAGCAGTTCAAGAAACCGCACGCGGCTCGAGGGATAGATGGTGATGAATTTTCCTGAACCGCCCCTCGGCCAGGTTTTGCTGTTAATCAAGGACAATACAGCCCGATCAAGCGCAAATTTGAACGAGACGTCCTGATACTTTAAAAGTACGGAAAGTATAGTCTTGAGAACCCGCCGACAGTTTCCCAATGTGGCAGAAACGTGAATCTTCCAGCCTTGAAGTGGAACGCTGTGGCTGGGAGGCGCACAATAGAACCAAATGTCACCGCGACTTAGAACCCATCCTTGCGGCAGGATAGAGCAAACCAGATCATGGAAATCCGTTTTGTCCGGTGAGTATGCTGAGAAACTCTCTGGATAATCCTTATTCAATAACCGATAAATCAGAGTAGGGGTGCTCTGCATTTCTTTCTCGTCGGTCAAAAGTCGATCTGGCTGCTCTAACGGTTTGTCCAAATGGAACCAGCGTGTGTCGGTGTTTACTCCATCTGAAATCGGCCTTCACCGCCCGGGCCATTGGTTGGACAGATACTGCTATAGGTGCTGACTAGGATCAGATCCATTTCGTTGTGCCCAGCCTTGGGGGAAAGCTGCTGAAGTTCAAGAACTCTAGTCATATTCCATCCTTTGCAATTGAGATCAACTTCTGGGTATTGATGCCACGGACATTGCAACCTGAATACCAGAGCAGGTTCTTCCTTACCTCCAAGGAACTACGGACTGACGTAAATAAAGGGTTAATCGGCCCATCGGTTTTCGCATCAGCAGTTTTCTTAAGTTGGGCTTTGTGAATTCCAAGAAAACAAGTGGACACACACTCGCGATCGAAACCTCAACAAAAAATATGGCCTGTAAGATTGTGCGATCAAAACTACAGCGTACAGGTGTCCAGCGGTGGACACCACCGTCCATCACTGGACAATCAGACCCAGTTTAGAAATCAGATTTCCACCCGTCCACCTACGGACCGGCGCGTCCAGTATTGGACCATCCGAATGATTCGTTATTTTTCCAATGAAACCATGTCAGAACTTCTTTGGGGGCTTGGATCACCCGGCAGGCCTGCTGCGAAAGCCTGCCTGATGGCGGGCATTGACCGTGGATGGGCCCAAAACTATTCCTAGAGAAGAGCTTAAGAGTATCTGGTCCGCACAGGTGAGACGCAATTATGTGTTTTGTCGCAGTTTCATCAGCTTTGGTAATATGCCTTCAATCCGTAAGTGCCCGGAAATGGACGCAACGTTGTTGTCACCGGACACTCTAGTCTGATAGGGAGTTTGCCTCAGTTTGTAAGCTTTCGAAAATCAATGACTTAGAGTGGCCCTCAATATGCGGTTAAAAATCGCTTAAGACTGCTGCTACTGCCTTTGGTGCCTGAAAACGCGGCTTCGCGTTTCCGGCAGACGCCGAAGCGCTATGGATCACTGAACGGCAAGAGGACCAAATTGCACCGATTTATTCAGGATTTCTCATTTTCGTTCCGCTCGCTGCGGAGAAGTCCGGGCTTTACGATAGCATCCGTCCTGACTCTTGCTCTGGGCATAGCCGCTACAGTGGCTGTGTTCAGCGTTATCAATGCAGTTTTGCTTCACCCACTTCCCTATCCAGCACCACAGAACCTTGTTATCCTGCGGTGGCAGGACCAAACCGATCTTACTTCAGCCGCTTTCCTTTTGCTGAAGCACCGCGCTCATTCCTTTACCGCTCTCACAGCAGTGTATCCGGTGAATGCAGGCGTGAATATTTCCGCTGCAGGGCAGCCTTTTTATGTGAAAGCGCTGCCGGTAACCCAGGATTTCTTCCAAACCCTGGGCTGCGCTCCCGAGATCGGACAGCCGTTTTCTGCAGAGCAAAGTCAACCGAAAGCACCGAAAACGGCTGTGCTCAGCCATGGGCTATGGGTGCAGGGTTTCAATAAAAGCCCGGCAGCTATAGGCCAGGACCTAACGATCAACCGGGAACGGTACAAAATCATCGGCGTAATGCCAGAGCAATTTCATTCTTATCCCGAAGCAGATCTATGGCTACCGCTTCAACTTGCATCCGGTGCTGGTGCCGGAGGCAACAATTACTGGGTAATTGGACGGCTTGCGCCAGAAATGAGGCGCGAGCAGATGCAATATGAATTGAACTTGTTTGCTCGCGAGTTTCACTCGTTACATCCCGCCTCGGCCAGCCACGGAACGCTGCTGGCCCATGATCTGCAGAGCTCTCTGGTTACCAAAGAGCGCAACGGACTCGCCCTTTTGCTGACGGCGGTCGCGTTTGTATTCGTGATCGCTTGCATCAACGTTGCCATTCTGATCATGGTTAGGACCACGCAGCGAAGTTCCTCCCTCGCTATCCGAGCCGCGCTAGGTTCGAGCAGAACCGGACTGGTTCTTTCCCTGCTTTCAGAATCGGTCTGGCTTTCTGCGATGGGCGCAGTCATCGGTCTTATCCTCGCGAAGGAATCTCTTCCTGTAATCCAATTTCTCGCGCCTCCGGATCTAACACCGGGAACGCGGTTCATCATCGACTGGCGCGTCGCCGGTTTCGCGGCTGCAATCTCAGTGATAGGGTGCCTTCTATTTGGGCTGGCACCGGCGATTCAGTTTTCCAGGATCAACCTGACAAAACTGTTGGTGCAGGCGAAGCGAACAGCCAGTCTCGGCGCCGGAAAGATGCAAACAGTACGGGTGCTGGTGCTCTGCCAGATCGCATTGACTGTTGTGTTGCTCTCCGGGACCATGATGTTATCCAAGAGCCTGCTGAACCTGTACTCCGAGCCTCTTGGATTTGATCCATCGCAGGTGACAGTGGCCCAGATTGCACTGACCAGCCCACAATACCGCACTTCTGCCGCCACCAATCAGCTTTTAGATGCAGTGATCAGAAACACCAAAACGATCAACGGCGTTGATGCGGTAGCCGCTGTAAACGGACTTCCCCTGGAGGCAGGACTTAACCTTCCTGTGCATCCAGTAGAGATCATAGATGCCATTCCTCAGGACGTGGAGTACAGGCCTGTAACACCTGACTACTTTCGTGCATTAGGTATTCAGCTCAAATCGGGAAGGCTCCTTCTTGAGTCCGACAGCCCGGGCTCTATGCCTGTGGCCATTGTGAATGAAACCATAGCACGACGGTGGTGGCCCGGCGGCATGGCCACCGGGCATTCAATCAGAGTGGACGAAAAGCTCGGTCCTCAACCACCGGAAGCTCCGCGCCAAATCGTGGGTGTAGTAGCGGATACTCATGAGAAAGGTCCGGGGGTTTCACCGGCTCCCATCGTCTTTGTTCCCTTCAGCCAAGTTCCTGACAATATTTCGGAATTTCTCAACAAGACATTTCTCACGTCACTTCTTCTGCGCACCAAAGGGTCCGCAGAATTGTCAAGCCAAGTGAGGATTGCAGTTCAAAGCGCCGGGACCGATCTCCCGGTCGCTACCTTCCGCTCCTTCCGCGAAGTAGTGAACCGGTACCTGGCGCGGCCCCGCTTTCTGGCATTGCTCACTGCGGCATTCGCGGGCATGGCACTCCTGCTCACCACTGTGGCGATCCAAGGCCTGTTGAATTACCAGGTACAGCTCCGTCTCCACGAACTTGCGATTCGCGTGGTGCTTGGAGCAAAGCGACAGGAGATTGTATGGACGGTTGTCCGCCTGGAGTGCCGAATGGTCCTGCTGGGGGTGGCGATCGGCACTGGTGGGGCTCTCTTAGCCGAGAGGCTTCTGGGCGGCTTGCTCTACAAACTTCAAAGTAACGCCCTCACTGTCATTCTGGGAACCGGAATTCTTCTAGCTGCGATAGCAGCTTCAATCACGTTACTGACCGCAATTCGTGCAGCCTACATGGAGCCCTCGGCCGCGCTCAGGGCCGAGTGACTGTAAAATGACCTTCCTCCACCGTCTTTTCTTGTTGCGATGGAAGCCATTTTCGTCCAGACTGCAATATTCCCAAGCAACTAAGGAATCGAACCCCGGGAGCGGAATGCCCAGCGCGGACAAAACACAGAAGCTACTGGTGGTGGACGATCAGCCGGCCGTTCTCGAAGCTTTAAAACTTCTGCTCACCTCAGAAGGGTTCCAAGTGGATACCGTAAGATCACCGGAGCTGGCGCTCGAGTACATCACGGTCCGCGAATATGACACTATGCTGCTGGATTTGAATTACACGCGGGACACGACATCAGGCCAGGAAGGGATCGCTTTGCTGGATCGAATCTCTGCCATCGATAGCCAATTACCTGTGGTGGTAATGAGCGCATGGGGCACCATCGATCTGGCGGTGGAAGCTGTGAGGCGAGGTGCACGCGACTTCCTTCAGAAACCCTGGGATGATGAGCGACTTGTTACCACGGTAAAAAATCACGCGGACTTGTGCCAGGCGCTCCGGCGCGGACAACGCCTGGAGGCCGGCAACAAACTGTTGACCAATCAAGGCCGTCCTGCATTCATCGCTGAAGCGCCGGCCATCCGCGGCGTGATCGATGCCATCGCTCAGGTTGGTCCTTCTCACGCGAACGTTCTGATTACTGGAGAGCATGGCACAGGAAAAGAAGTGGTCGCCCAGATGCTGCACGCGGTCTCATTGCGAGCAGACAAGCCGCTGATTACCGTAAATACAGGTGGCCTGCCGGAAGGGACCTTTGAGAGTGAATTGTTCGGGCATGTGAAAGGCGCATTTACTGACGCAAGGGCTGATCGCATCGGCCGCTTTGAACTCGCGGATACAGGTACCCTCTTTCTGGATGAGATCGCCAACGTCCCCATACGGCAGCAGGCCAAACTGCTGCGCGTTCTGGAAACAGGAGCCATGGAGCGGGTGGGTTCTTCCCGCACCCGGCAAGTGGATGTCCGGGTGCTTTCCGCTACCAATGCTGATTTGCGCGCTGCCTGCGCCGAAGGACATTTTCGCGAAGATCTGCTTTTCCGGCTGAATACCGTGGAAATCCACATCCCTCCGCTACGCGAAAGGCGGGAGGACATTCCGGCGCTTTCCGCCCATTTTCTAGTAAAATACGCCTCGCGTTATAACAAACAGATCGAACAGTTCTCGAAGGAAGCAATGCAGCGGCTGGTGGAGTACTCGTGGCCGGGCAATGTTCGGGAGCTGGAACATACGATTGAGCGTTCTGTGATTATGTGCCGCGAGAACACGATTCACAGCCAGCATCTTGGGCTGCAGAACGCGAACCGGCTGCAAGACCCGGACTTTTCAGAAATGAGTCTGGAGCAGGTTGAGGCGTTGCTGATCACCAAGGCACTGGCCCGTTATAACGGCAACGTAAGTCAGGCAGCTGAAGTTCTTGGTTTGAGCCGCGGCACTTTTTACCGTCGAATGGAAAAGCACGGCCTTTATGCTCCCGATCCTGCCCGCAAAGAAAAGCGTTGAGCGCCGTCACCAGCTACCGCTGCGCTTTGAGGGCCATCTCCTTTTCATCGTCTGCTTTGCCGGCCTCCCCGCAGTTATTCTCAGCCTTGTTCTGTTATGGCGCACAGGCTATTCACTGGACCACAAGATTGAGCTCAGTTTTCTGGTCGTGGCCATCTGGTCAGGTTTGGGGCTTTCAGCACGCGCCTACGTGGTGCACTCCCTGCAGGTTTTATCTAACGTGATCTCCGCAGTGCGCGACGAAGATTTTTCCTTCCGGGCAACGCAGGCCCACCCAGGAGATGCACTGGGCGAACTGGCGCTGGAGATCAATGGCGTTTCCCGAGCGCTGGCAGAAGAGCGATTATCCGCTATTGATACCAGCAACCTGCTGCGCAAAGTAATGGCGGAAGCTGGAACGGTGATTTTCGCGTTTTCACTGGATGACCGGCTGAAAATTGTGAACCACGTGGGAACACGCTTTCTGGGCCAGCGAGAGGAAGCAGTACTCAACAGGACGGCAGCGGAATTAGGCATTGCTGATTTGCTTGAAGGACCACCGACGGAGGTTGTTTCACGAGCGGGTTTCGGTACAAACAAGCGCTGGATTGTGCGACGCGGAAACTTTCGCCAACGCGGCGAGCCACAACGCCTCATCATTCTGTCAGAAGCTTCAGAGGCCCTGCGGGCTGAAGAGCGGCTGGCATGGCAGAAGCTTATTCGCGTGTTAAGTCATGAGATCAACAATTCGCTGGCTCCGATACGATCCATCGCGCACACGCTTGGGAGAATATCAGGCAATGCGGAATTGCCAATGCCCCTTTCCCAGCACCTGGCCCATGGCCTTGAGGTGATACGAGATCGCGCCGATTTTCTGAATCGTTTCCTGCAAAGCTATACACGGCTGGCCAAGATGCCGGTCCCGGCACGGCGGAAAGTAGCGCTGGAACAACTGATCTCACGGGTCGCCTCTTTGGAGTCAAGATTATCTGTGAATGTGGCGCCCGGGCCCCCAGTGCATATCAACGTTGATCCCGATCAGCTGGAGCAAGCCCTGATCAATTTAATCAAGAATGCTGCCGACTCAGTTCTGCTGTCGCCCGGGCATGTAAGTCCAACCGCCATCACCATCGAGTGGAATGTGCACGCGAGCGATCTGGAGATTCGAGTTCTGGACGAAGGAATTGGCCTAACTGACACGGAGAACCTCTTCATCCCTTTCTACACAACGAAGCAGACCGGAACCGGCGTTGGTCTGTTGATTACACGACAGATCATTGAAGCGCACCAGGGCACGCTGTTACTGAGGAATCGGGAGAACACCATCGGATGTCATGTGGAGGTGAGATTACCCAAGTGCGTGGCGCCCCGCGATGAGTGGACGTCATCAACTGAATCAGCATATCGGGCTTCGAACCCCTGAGGCGCAGCCAAATCAGAATCAACGTCTTACCATCTGCCTATTCCCTGTTGCCTGCGAGCACATGTCACCCTGCGTCAGACCAAAGTTCGGCCTTGAGACCGATGTGGTGAGTGTTTGGTTTACCTACAAGTAAACTTAGTGCCCAGCCCACCCCTCCCCCGTCAACCCCGAAAAATATGGACTTACACAAATCAACGCCGGGGTTGACTTGTCGCTTTCGCAAGCGGCGGGCTGAAGTCCCCGGATCCCAAAGTTACTTTCCAGTTAACAAGCAGACTACACACTAATGACCAGTGGCTAAATGCCAACTGTTGTTTGCTATGTTTTCAAAGATCGATTTCGGTGCGCCCTGGGGCGGCGAAATCTTGGCCGTAGCTATCGCCTATTGGCTGGCAGCTTTCGCCAAAATCAAACCAAAGTAGCACGTTCTCTGAAGCGAATCAATTACGAAAAAGACCGATGCCGAGTACGCTACGGAGCCATGGTTGCACACCTGAACCTACGGACACCGCAGGAACTGCGCTTATTTTGCTGCCAACATACTGGAGGTTATTCGGGCGATCTCCGCGCTTTTTGGAAAGGGATATTGTCTACTCTGGCATTGTGCCTGATCTGCCGTTACCAAAGACTCACTACGCCTGATTCAAGGAACCCGCTAATCAACTTACCTTGCGCTACACCCGCTGCTAAAATCCATCCCGACCATCCCCCGACAAAGTCCCTAGCTCGTTCTAGCACGGAGAAGATTGATGAAAGCGTACGTGTGCCGCGCCTTCCTGCAGGCCTGTGTGTCTTCCTTTCTGTTGTTGTTACCCTCAGTTAGCTTGCCCAGAACACGATTCATGTTCCCGCGGACGCGCCCGACATCCAGACCGCCATTTTTTCCGCCCAGAATGGCGACACAGTGGTAGTGGCGCCCGGATACTATTTCGGCTCCATCAATTTTCAGGGCAAGAACATCACAGTGATGAGCTCTGACGGCGCCGCGGTAACCACCGTCGATAGCGGTTCGCAGCCGGCCGCGCAATTCAATAATGCTGAGAATAACGGCGCCGTTCAGCACGGTTTTACCTTCGTCAACGGCTCCGGAATCCAGATCTTCGCGGCTTCACCGATCATCGAGGATAACGTCATCACGGGCAATCAAAATTGCCAGGCAGGTGGAATTTACCTGCTGAATAGTTCGGCCATCGTTCGTAGCAACACCATTAGCAATAACATCCAAACCTGCCCCGGTGGCGCCACGGCCGGCGGCATTGCCGTAGATGGCGCGGGAAGCGTCCAAATCCTCAACAACATTATCACTGGAAATCAGACTGCTCCGGGCGGCGGAATCTTCACCGATGCAGTCGGTACAACGACAATTACGAACAACAAAATCCAGAACAACGTTACCGATGCTGCAGGTGGTGGAATTTATTCTGACGGGACACTCGTCATTATTGCCGGCAATCTGATTACCGAAAACAGCGCCAGCATGGGCGGAGGAATCCAGATTGTTCCGGGCTCCAGTGCAATGGTCGTGAACAATACTGTGGCGCTCAACAAAGCGCAGCAGGGGACCCAGTTGCAACTGGATGGTTCCGCTGGGCAGGTCCACCTCTTCAACAACATTTTTTATGATGTCACGGGAACCGGCGCGATCCTTTGCAGCATGACTGGGTCCACCGGCTTCCCTGTCGCCTTAAACAATGACGCCTTCAGCTTTAACCTCGCTCACTCGGACACACTGCCGAATGCTTATGTCGGGAGCTGCTCTGATCAAACCGGCTCTAACGGCAACGTACAGGTGGATCCTCATTTTGTAGATTCCGCTAACCGAGATTTTCACCTCTCATCGACTTCACCTTTGATAGACACAGGCAACAATTTCGCGCTGGACGTGCCGGCCCAGGACCTGGATGGGAATCCGAGAATTGCAGCCGGCAGTGCCGCTTGCCTTCCCTTTATTGATATCGGAGCCTATGAGCTCGTCTTCAATTCTGTTGGGTCAGCCAGCTTAGCGCCTTCCAGCCTCAACTTTGGCTTCGCGAACATCGGCATTCAAAGCTTTTCCACGCAGCCGGTCACGCTGACCGGTACCGGCGGGTGCGCCCTTTCGCCGAGGTTGGCCAATTCGGAGGCGCTACCGGTGCAAGGTGGATAGTTTTTTCCCCTTTTTTAACAACCAAGATGAATATTGATTTTCAAGAGAATCGCCGCACAATAAACGTACAATGAATCCGGCATTGCAGACGTTATAGGCATTTTCGGCATTCTGCGATTCACCTCGATTCAATAACTTGTCTGTTTTCAGAGCGCGTGGACAGTTCGATCCCGACTAGCTCCACCAAATTAACTTTGGAACAATATCCCCCGTCTTAATCATCTGTTTCTCCTATGGCACCTTGGGAACGAGACTACCACATTGAATCATGAGGCGTCCGCTACGGCTCAATTGTTTTGCGGCTCAAAGAATGTTCTCCGCTGTGATCTTCACCAGCCCAAACACGATACTGCTGTTCTGAAGCAAGAGTTGGGCACGCGAAATCGCACGGAATTTCTCCGGGTTGTGGCCCCATTCACCGAGCGGCAGCATTGCTTGCGGCCTTAATGGTGTGACGCCGCAGCCAGTCATCCGATCGGGCGTGCGCTTGCGAGATCTGTCCTGGCGACATGCGTGATTCCAGTGCGGCACTGGCGGCGCCACTGCGACCATCCCCGGCGGCTGCTCCCAATAAAAACCATTCGTCAGCAGCGACTAAATCGGGGCCGCGCCCGATCCCGTGCTCGTACATCATTCCCAGCTTGTATCGGACCTCCAGTATTTCGCTTGGGGTAAGGCT
>DATNDP010000175.1:0-20446 GCA_035553195.1 Candidatus Acidiferrales bacterium | reverse complement strand
TTCCGCGGCAAATAGAACAGAACTGGTCAAAGAAAGAGATGTCCGGGGGAACGTTGGCATCACGTTTGACTTGGACGCGATTTTTGCCAAGGCCGGGGCTGACAATGCCAAGTAAGGTGCCCGAATATCTAATCCAAGACTTTTACGCGACTTTGATTCTCATCGGGGCGCTTGCGGTCCTGGTGTTGGTCGTTACGGCGAGACACAAACCATGGCGGAAAAAGTACGGGCCGGCAGCGTGGGATTTTAATCAGAGTTTTGCGCTGAATCTCGGCACTCTGGCCGCAGCCATCAATGGGCTCCTGACCGCTGCAACCGCAACAAGCAGCGATCTGAAAACTGGAACCGCATTGGCCACGGCTACTTATGCCATTTTTACAGCCTGTGCCCCGCTCGCGGCAGCCGCATGGAAAACACCAGATAACCTGACTTACTTCGGTGGCGTCGTGTCAGGCGTGTTGGTTACGGCGTTTGGCGTGATAGGACAGCTTCGGACACTCATGCGAGTTGCCCTTGAAGAAAGTTCCAAAGAATTCGGCATTGCCGCGGCTTTTGCCGCCGCTATGGTTTTTTTATATTGTCTTGCCACCGCTGATCGGTTGGCAAAAACACCGCCGACCAAGGTTGTTCAAGTCTCCGCTTTAGCACAGCCGACCGAAGTACTCGCGAAGTGGGCTCTGCCGTGAGGGAGACCGTGGAGGAGCGGAACAAACAAGAGTGTCACGTCTGTTGGCCGACGGTACGCGTAGAGGCATGCCGCCCCTTTCAAAGCAAAATCCCGTGATTTCACGGCTTCGCGGGAAACATAACCAAAGACTCAGCAGAGCGGCGGCAAACTAAACACAAAGGGCACGAGGTGACACGAAGGTTGATCATCTTCCTTCGTGCCCTTTGTGGTTCCTGACTTTTGTCATCGCTTCGCGAGACCAGAACGGCTGCGCTGGCTGACGCGACCGATTCAATATAATCGTTACTCAACCGCAACGATCCTGTTGCTGCTATCACTCTACCTGAGAGAGGTGTTTTCATGGCGCGTCCTTTAGTTCTGGTGCATGGTTATTCCGCAGATGCCAAGGCGTTTCATCCGGTGAGGGAAAAGATCACCGAATTCCTGAAGGCGAAAAACGTCCCGGTCGTGGACATCAACATCTGCAATTACATCTCTCTCAATAACGAGATCACCATCAAGGACATTGCAGAAGGGTTTGACCGTGCTATCAGCCTTCGCGCGGGCCTGAACAATGGCGAAGAGTTCGATGCGGTGGTCCATTCAACGGGGATGCTGGTGGTGCGCGCGTGGCTTGTGAACTACGGCGGAGCGCTGAAAGACAACAAGCGTCTCAAACGCCTGAAGCACCTGATTGGCGTTGCGCCGGCAACGTGGGGATCGCCGCAGGCGCACAAGGGGCGCACCTGGCTGGGCGCGCTGGTGAAAGGCAACAAGCAGCTCGGGCCGGATTTTCTCAATGCCGGGGACCTCGTTTTGGATGGCCTGGAACTGGGCAGCCAGTTTACCTGGGACCTGGCTAGTGAAGATCTGGTCGGCACGGAACCGTACTATGGCACGGGCAAGGACACTCCGTATGTCGCCGTCTTTATTGGGAACCAGCCCTACGAGGGGCTGGCCAGCGTGGCCAATGATCCAGGAACGGACGGGACAGTCCGCTGGGCCGGCTGCGCCCTCAACTCGCGCAAAATCACGGTGGACCTGACTCGCAGCGGAACACCCGGTGGAAGGGTGAAGATATCGCCGTGGGCAATCGATCGCCTGGAAGTGCCGATGATTGCCGTGGAGGGCCGGGACCACGGAACGCTGATCAGCAATCCGGACGCGGGCATGATCCAGCGGATTGTTTCCTTCCTGGACGTGAATGACAAGCCTGGCTTTGACGCATGGCTCAAAGACGCGACGCAATATGGCGCCCCCGCACTGGCGAAGATGAAGATCAATCCCGGCGCGCACGCGGCTGGCATGGCGGCGGAAGCGGAAAAATTCTTTGGCCACATCATCGGTCACAATTCGCCCATGGATATGGACGGCTGGCAGCAGTTTGTGGTGCGCGCGGTGGACGAGTGGGGCGACGGCATATCCGACTACGTGCTTGATGTTCTGAAACAGGAAAATGGCGAGTGGAAGCGCTTTGATGAAATGTTCACGGACGTGCATGCTTACGCCGCCGATCCCAGCTTCCGCTGTTTTTATATCCGCCTGCCCAAAGGCATATGCACCGCAGGCAGGCCGATCAAGATACGCATTAACGCGTCCACGGGAACAGAGCTGATGGCCTACCGCGCTTACGGAACCGGTGTGCAGGAGCTGGGCGCAACTCTTCAGCCTATCGAACTCGACGCCACAAACATTGGGCCGCCCGGAGGTAAGGAGACGCTGTTTTATCCGTTCACCACCACGATGATCGAAATCCTGATCAATCGTGATCCGGTGCCGTTTGATAAGGAAAGCAGGATTCTGGGCTTTGAAAACGCGTGAGCAAGAGCTAACCATACGTCGGGAATGGAGGGTTTTCAACGAGCATAAAGCGCTTTTTTTAATGTCGCTCCGCCTTGGGCTCCGCTCCCGCCTACGGCAGTGTGGTGTTGTTCTCATATTCGCTTTACCCAGGCCTTATCCCTCATCCCCGGCAAGCCGGGACTCGGGAACGGCCTGGGCTACAATATTCCGCGCCTGACGGCGCTCGTGCCGTCGCGTGTGAAAGACCTTCATGGCTTCCGGTTGCATTTGTGAAAGACCTTCCGTGGCGCCCGGTCGCATTTTGCGAGAAGATACGAAACTGGGCTAACTTCTGCCGCGCCTAGCGGCTCTGGTTTCTCGCGAGCGTTAGATTTTTATCGTTCCCGATTGCATTTTTGTCAGGGTGATCTCCAGCCCGCACATTTCGCGTAGGCCATTCATTACAAGCACACAGCCGAGGGCGGCTGTGCCACTCCAGTCAACCACACGAGACACAAAGGGGGCACGAAGGATATTCAGCCCAGATTCCTTCGTGCCCTTTGTGGTTACGTTTTTGCTATTCGTCTCGTAGGCTCCAGTTCAGAATGCCCCGTCAAACGCCGCGAACAGGCCCTTTCCAGTCGCCTGGCGTGCGATGCTGCCTTGCGCGCTGAACGAGTTCACGGTGCCGGTTACGCAGTCGCCGATGCAGCCGTCGGCGTAGCCGACGAGCACGCGGCCTTGCTTGTCCACGGTGGCGTCAATGAAGTCGAGAAGGTTGCGATCGCTGCCGCAGGTGGTTCCGGCCAGGCAGATGGAGCCGCGCTGCACCGGGTCGTTGGGCGTGGCGTCCACAAGAGTCCAGGTGAGGCCGCCATCAAAGGTGTGCGCTATATAAAGGTGCCACACGCCGGTGAAGTTGGCGGTATCCTGCGCGTCACCGCCGGTGGGAGTGCCGAGGAAGGCCAGCGCCGCGCGATTGCCGTCGCCCGCCACCATGGCGGGGAAAGCCACATTTTGTATGCCGAGCGATGTGCCAACGTCAGTAACGTTGGTCCAGGTGGCGCCGTGGTTGTGAGAGACCGCGACCATGGGGTGTCCGTTAGCGCCGTGCCAGCCGAAATAGACGGTATTGTCCGATGCGATAGCAACGGATGGATCGCTATCGCCGGATGAGCTGCCGGGAATGGTGTGGATGGTCCAGGTAATTCCGTTGTTGGATGAGGAAACCACCGCGGCATTGCCGTCGCAGTCCCTGTTGGGGACGTAAGCGGTGCCGTCCGGGCCGACTTTGATGTGACCGTGGATGCCGCCGCAATCCACCAGCGTATAAATGGGAACGGCCGGGCCGTAGGTGAGTCCGCCATCCACGCTCAGGGCGCAGGAGGCGTCAACTACATCCTGAGAACAGTAGTAGACCGCGTTCGGATATCCAACGCCCAGAGGAACGAGAGTGGGAGCAAACGGGCCACCGCCGATGGTCTGGTGATCAACTCCGGCGGGAACGCCGCATCCTACGGCAGGCGTGTAATTCGCGCCGTCGTCATCACTGAAAGATGACAGACTGCACACTCCGGCGAGCTCTGAAACCAGCGTGCGGCCGGTGGCCCGATCCGTGAACAGAATCGGGTCGAGCGAAACTACTGATGAGGTTACGGGGCTCACGTTTTGCCAGGTTGCCGTGTTGCCGGAGATGGTCACGCGGTCTGTCTCCAGTACTGCCTGGAACATGATGGCGCCGGTTTTCCAGTCGGCCCCGATGGAAGGCTCGCCTGCATCGGTGGCGATGCCCGCGGGCGGCACAAGAATCTGGTAGGTGGGCGCGGCGGTCTGGGCCGTGAGGGAGAATCCGGTTAACAACAGGATCAGCAGCAGCGGGTACTCCAGTCTGGTCTTTTTCACAGTTTTCTCCTTTGCAGAAATCGTGATTCACAGCGTTATCGCGCCGGACCCGGAACGGCGCGAGGAGAGATTCTAATTGGTGAGTGTGATGCCGGACTAGAGCTGAAAAGATGGTTTGGAGTGTCGGGATAAGACCAGTTCCAAAATGGAACTAAATTTCACCACGGAGACACGGAGGCGCGGAGGAAGTCAACGTTTACCGGGGATTCACGCGGATGAACGCAGATTCAGCGACAAACAGAACTTCCACCACGGGCACGAAGAGACAAATCCTTAGCGTAGATAACCGCGGAATGCTCTGCGTCCGAGCGTTCTTATTCCGCTGCCACCAGCGACCAGCACACAATGGCGCTACATACGGAACTCCAGCGACCGAATCCCTTGTAGATCTGTGCCGCAAGTTTCTTCTGGTCGTTCAGACTGCCCTCGGCCTTGATTTGAGGATCGGAAACGTTGCGAACGGCAAGCCAGCGCGGCGGATTCGTCATTTCACTCGCCACCAGGCCCAGCACAGCGTCGCCCATCTCTGAAACGTCGCCGAGCCCTTGCAGGTGATAGTGGTTGTCTGACGTATCAAAGCCGAAGAAATCAGTCGTTACCACAGATCCTTTGAGCTGTGTGGGCGACACGCGGAAGATTTTGGGCTCGCGCTTATTGTCTTTGGGAAGCTGGTCAGAATTCGGCTTGAACAGTTTTTTCGCTGTGGTAAAGAACTTGGAATTCGAGGGAGTGCTAGCGAAGTGCGCGTCGTGAAACGGCTCCTTCTTAAATTTCTGGATGCAGTCAAAGCGCACGATCGGGCTTACAACCACATCGCCCACTTCAAACTGCGCGCCGATCCCGCCCGCCGTTCCGGTGGTAAGCACGAGCTTCGGCTTAACTTCATCAATGATCTGCCGCCACACGTCAATGTTCGGCAGCTTGGGGCCGTCCTGCGACATGTGCGAGTCTGACTTGAATACCACCACCTTCTTGTCCGCGATCTGCGTGGTCCAGTAGGCGCCCAGACGCTTGGCCTGACGCGCCGGACACTGCGGCACCATGTTCTTCGCAATGCTGGCGAAGTTGTGAGTATAAGAGCGATAGTCGTTGCGGGAATCCTTGCCGGGAGTCAGCACGCGGCTCAGCGCATGACCTTCGTCCACCGTCCAGGTCACAATCAGAACGTCAGCGTTCGGCAGCGGACGGGCTCCGCTCCCCGGCGCCGGCCCGGCTTTCGGAGCAAGCCCTTTTGGCCACGGAATCTCGTCAAAGCGCGAGAGTCCAGTGGCAGTTGTGAATGCCAGAAATTCACGCCCAGAGGGAGCCTCAGAATCAAAATCGATAATTTCGCGCTGGATGTCCTGGTCATTTGTGGAGCTTACTGCCTTCTTGAATGCGAACGTTTGCAACGGCGCGGGCCGCGCGATTGGATCGAATCCCAGGTTACGCTTAACCCATGCCCGGTCAGCTCTCATACTTTCCTCCTGCTTGTACTGATCTGGAAACTTGTTGAACGGTTGATCTTCTCGGGGCCTGTGTGTAGTAGTGTCAGAGACGAGAGAAGCGTTTCACCTTTGTGGGATGGGATTTCACGCCGATAACTAAGGCCGCACGCGAGGCAGCGACTTTACGGCGGATTAGCGCGGATGCACTCGGATGTGCGCAGGTGGATCACGATCAACGTAGAGACGCGGCATGCCGCGTCTCTACCGAAGAGTGTCACGAGCACCGACATATGCCTCACACTTACAGTCGTTGTGAGCTTCGTCGAAACAAAAAGCGCGGCGTGAAGCCGCGCTAAAAATTACCCGATTACCAAATTATCCAATCACTCTATCTATTTAGGCGACACCGATTTCGGCGGCGATGCGCTCGGTGACGAAGGCCTCGATCACGTCGTGCTTCTTCACGTCATTGAAATTGGCGATGTTGATGCCGCATTCCATGCCGTTGCGCACTTCGCTGGCGTCGTCTTTGAAGCGCTTGAGCGAGCCGATCTTGCCTTTGTAGACCTGCACGCCGTCGCGCACCAGGCGGACCTCTGAGTCGCGCTTGATGGTTCCATCGAGCACGTAGCAGCCCGCAACCACGCCCACTTTCGGCACACGGAAGGTTTCGCGCACTTCGGCGCGGCCCATGTAAGTCTCCTTGATAATGGGCTCGAGCAGGCCGGCCATGGCTTTTTTGATCTCATCCTGCAACTCGTAGATGATCGAGTGCAGGCGAATATCAACTTTTTCCATCTCGGCCAGCTCCTGCGCCTTGCGTTCCGGACGCACATTGAAGCCGATGATGACTGCGTTGGAGGCCGAGGCCAGCAGCACGTCGTTCTCAGTGATGGCGCCCACGCCGCTGCGCAGGATCTTAATCTTCACCTTCTCATTGGAGAGGCGTGTCAGCGTATCAGACAGCACTTCCGCCGAACCGCCCACGTCCGCTTTCATGATGATGGGCAGTTCTTTCACGCCGGCGCTCTTGATCTGCTCGGACAAGCCTTCCAGCGAAAGCTTGGAGCTCTTGGCCAGCGTGGCTTCGCGCGCTTTCTGCTCGCGGTACTCAGAGATCTGGCGGGCCTTTTCGCGCTCCACGACGAGCAACTGGTCGCCGGCTTCGGGCAAGCCTTCAAGACCGAGCACTTCCACCGGAGTTGAAGGCGGAGCTTCTTCTGCGAGGTTACCGCGATCGTCAAACATGGCGCGCACCTTGCCAAAGGTGTTGCCGACGATGAAGTTGTCGCCGATGCGCAGCGTGCCATTCTGAACCAGCACGGTGGCTACGGAGCCGCGGCCGCGGTCAATTTTGGCTTCCACGACCGTACCGGTGCCGGGCCGCTCAGGATTGGCCTTGAGCTCGCCCAGGTCGGCGACCAGGCAGATCATTTCCATCAGCAGATTAAGGTTGGTGCGCTTCTTGGCGGAAACGTCAACGAACACGGTGGTGCCGCCCCAGTCTTCCGGCATCAGGCCGCGATCCGCAAGCTGCTTCTTCACGCGATCGGGCTGAGCTTCCGGCTTGTCAATCTTGTTGACGGCGACAATGATCGGAACCTTCGCGGCTTTGGCGTGGTCCATGGCTTCCAGCGTCTGCGGCATCACGCCGTCATCGGCTGCGACGACCAGGACGACGATGTCCGTGACTTTGGCGCCGCGGGCGCGCATGCGCGTGAAGGCTTCATGGCCCGGAGTGTCAAGGAAGACGATCTGCCGGCCAAAGGCGGGCGAGTCTTCCTTGGTGATTTTTACTTTGTACGCGCCGATGTGCTGCGTGATTCCACCGGCTTCGCCGCCGGCGACGTCGGTTTCGCGAATGGCGTCGAGCAGCGAAGTCTTGCCGTGATCGACGTGGCCCATGATGGTGACCACGGGCGGGCGCGTGACTGCGCTGGCAGCGTCTCCCTGCCCACCGGTCATCTCGGCCATTTCTTTCGCTGTCTGATCTTCAAAGCTGATCTCTTCCGCGTCCGCGCCGAAATGACGCGCCAGGTCCTTGGCCAGCTCGTAATCGAGGCTCTGGTTCACCGTGGCCATCACGCCCTTCATCAGCAGGCGAGCAATGAGGTCTTTGGCGCGAACGCTCAGCTTTTCCGCCAGATCTTTCACGCTGATGCCTTCAGTGATGGTGATGTTCCGCGTGATCGGCAGCGGCTCGTTGGAGAGCGCCAACCGAGGAGGCGGAGTAAAGCCCTTCATCGGGCCTTCTTTTGGCCCATGCTGATAACGCTGTCCGGGCCGGCGCGAAGGCGCGCCGGGGCGTCCTGCGGGCTTCGCCGGCATTCCGGGAGGAGGTAATCCGGGAGCGCCTCCCATGCCGGGACGGGGCGGGAAACCAGTTCGCGCTGCGCTGGTGGGATGCGGACCTCGACGTTGATCGCCAGGCCTGCCAAATGGCGGACGAGAACCGGGCGCACCTCCGGGTCCTGCTGGGCGCGGACGCTGGAAAATGGGCTGACCGCGAACTACGCCACCCTGCGGACGACCACTTCCCTGCCCCATCGGCCTGCCGGGCTGTCCATGAAATTGCGGACGGGGCTGGCTCTGTGCTGCCGGCTTGGGCGGTGGCGCAGTGTAAACCGGACGCGGGCCGGTTTGCGGCGTAATCATGCGCCGTTGCGGAACAATGGGCTGGCCCGGCGTAGGCTTCGGCGGAGTTGCCGTGGAAACAGGCGGAGCTGCCGGCTTCGCCGCCACGGGCGCTGCCGGTTCGCTTATGGCAGCGGGCGCCGCAGGAGCTTTCGCCGGAGGTGTAACAACCACCGCTGGCGGCTGAGCTTGTGCAGGCGGAGGAGTAACCACCACTGCGGGCGGCGCAGCAGGCTTTTCAACTTTTTCCTGCGCTGGAGGAGCCGGTGGCGGCGCGACAATCGGAGGCGCCTGCCTCGGCGCGGGCACAACCACCGGACGCTCAGCCGCTGGTACTGGCGGCTTGCTCGCGGGTTTTTCCGCTACTGGAGGTTGCGCCGTAACTGGAGGCGGCGTCTGCGGCTTGGGCTCAGCCGGAGCCGGAGCCGGTGATTTCACCACCGTGGTCGGCCGCGGGGGCGGCGTTGGACGTTCGAGTTCCTGTTGCCGCTGCTTCAGCAGACGTGCAACATCGCCGGGCTTGGAAATTTTGGAGAGATCGATCTTGGGCTTAATCTCTGGCGACGCAGTTCTCTCCCTGGAGGAAGCCCCGGACTTCGCGGCGAAGTGTTTCCTGATCTTTTCCGCTTCATCGGGCTCAACGGAGCTTGAGTGAGTTTTCTTTTCCGTAATGCCTACTTCTTCTAACACGTCCAGAATGGCTTTGCTCTTGACTTCAAGCTCTCTGGCCAGATCATTGATTCGAATTTTCATCCGTTCCTTTGTTTCCTCCAGGATTTGCGCGCTACGCGATCATATCGACCTCACGGCATTCATCGTTTTGTACTACCTGTTATTTTAAGATTCCTTGTCCTCGGAGCCCGCCGGCGCAATACTTTCATCTGGCGAACTCTCCTCGGCCTGCGCGCCCTCGCTTGCAGCGCCGGCCGCTTCTTGTGTTTCCGTTGGCTCTTCAGTTGTAGATGAGCCGGCCTGGCTTTCCGTTTCAGCCGCGGCATCAGTCTGCTGCAGCTCTTCTGAGCCACTCTCGGATGCAGGCGCCTCAGCGGCGGCCTGACCTGCACCCTCAGCTTCCAGGCTGGAAAAGTAATTATTGACCGCAATACTGATTTTTTCCACAGTTTTTGGGCCAACGCCGGGGACTTCTTCCAGTTGCTCCGGCGTCATGTCCGCCAGGGCCTCCACCGTGGTAATACCGGCCTCATGTAGCTTCTCAATGAGCCCTTCACCCAGGTCCGGCACGCGGTCCAGCGGCGTGGCAGCCTGCGCCACCATCGAGGCCATTTGCTGTTCCACTTCCTGCCGCTTTTCTTCTTCGCTCTTGATATCGATTTTCCAGCCCAGCAGCTTGGCTGCCAGCCGGACGTTCTGTCCCTTTTTCCCGATGGCAAGAGAAAGCTGGCTGTCATCCACTACGACTTCCAGGTGCTTTTCCGACTGGTCAACCACGGTAACGCGACTGACTTTCGCCGGCTGCAGCGCCTTCTCCGCGAAGGTCACCGCATCTTCATGATATTCAATGATGTCGATTTTCTCTCCGCGCAGCTCGCGGATGATCGATTGCACGCGCATGCCCTTCATGCCGACGCACGCGCCAACGGCGTCCACGTCCTTGTCCTTCGACATCACGGCAATCTTGGTGCGCTCGCCCGCCTCGCGCGCGATGGCGCGGATCACAACAGTGTTGTCGTAGATCTCCGGAACTTCTGTCTGGAACAGGTTCTGCACCAGCTCCGGCGCGGCCCGCGAAACCACTACCGCCGGCCCTTTGGAATTTTTGTCCACACGCACCAGCACCACGCGCACGCGCTCGCCCACGGCGAACGATTCCAGGCGCGACTGCTCCTTCTTCGACATACGCGCTTCCGCTTTGCCGATATCAAAGATGACATCCGGACCTTCAATGCGCTTGACCGTGGCGTTCAGGATCTCGCCTACACGGCCAATGTACTCGTTGTAAACCGTGTCTCGCTCGGCCTCGCGCACCTTCTGAAAAATGATCTGCTTGGCAATCTGCGCCGAGATGCGGCCCAGCCCCTCCGTGGATTTGAGGAAACGCACCTCGCCACCCACTTCCGCGTTGGGATCGATGGCGCGGGCTTCCTCCAGCGAGATTTCCAGTTGCGGATCTTCAATATCGTCTTCTGAAGGAAGGATCGACTTCACCGCGTACACGCGGATGACCCCGCTCTCTTTATCGAGCTCACCGCGGAGGTTTTCCTGGCTTTTGTCCTTCTTGCGTGTGGCCGCAACAATGGCGTCTTCCACCGCGCCGATCACAATCTGCGGATTGATGCCTTTCTCCCGGCTTAACGCCTCAATGACGTTGTAAATCTCGCTTGCCATAAACCTTCCTGTACGTCCCCTCAGTAAAGATGCCAGCTCACTAGCTTCTTGTTCCGATGCCCAATATCTATATTTCGGGCACCAGATTGGCCTTCTCTACATTGGCCAGATCAATCTGTACTCTCTGCGCCGGCTCTGCGTGTCCCGGCTTTGGTTTCTTTTTCGCCATGGTTTCCAGCGTCAGCTTGCCGTCGCTAAAGCTTTCCAACCTGCCTTCAAAATGCCGGTTGCCGTTCACGGGCTCGCGCGTCATAAGCTTTACCCGGCTACCGGTAAAACGGGTGTAGTCCGCCGGCTTCAGCAGCTTGCGGTCAAGCCCGGGTGATGAAACCTCCAGCGTGTACGGCCCGCCCGGCACCGCGTCTTCCACGTCCAGCACAGTGGAGAGGTCGCGGCTCACGTTAGCGCAATCTTCGTGCGTTACTCCTTCGGGCTTATCGATGGTCACGCGCAGCATACGCGCTTTGCCGCCACCCCGAAGCTCGGCTTCCACCAGCTCCGCGCCGTGCATGTGCGATACCCGCTCGGCGATCTCCCGGATTTTGTCTCCGCTCGACATTCGTTCATCCCGGCTTTCATTCCGGACGCGCCCGCGTCTGAGGAAATCCGCCCAAAAATAAAGTGGGCGTTCCGCCCACTGGTACGTTCGCCATCGAATTGCCGAGGCGGCCCTCAAACAATCGGGCCGAAACCAGCTACAACATCTATTATGATACGCCGCTTGCGCTTAAAAGACAAACGCCCCAAGTGAATGTAAGTAGTTAGATCTTAAGTAGTTGCAGGCTTACTCGCCGACAAACAAGTTAGATGTTCGGAAGGGGCCGCAGGGTGCAAACACGACCGGAACGGAACGAGCGTTGCTGCTGCCCGGTCCCGCAGGCGTTTCCCTTAGCGGCGAGCCATGCTTCGACGGGCTTCGCTTCGGTTGGGTTCGACGCCCCGTTCAAAACCAGCGCTGCCACTTCTTGGGAAGTAAGCCGAACCGCGCTGCGCCCGAGCCGAGGGATAGAATCCGATACCCCAGCCCAACCAGCACCGCGAGCACCACGATAATGAAGAAGCCGCTGGGCATGTCAAAATTCTATGCCTCTCCATGGTCAAGCTCAAACGTTCAAGTAGGCGCTGGACGCGATCCTCGACCAGCACACGCTCCACACATCAGCAACGCATCATTCAACGCGCGCGTTAAGGAGATGCCCTGCTGCCGCTGCCATTCAGCGTGAGCCAAGCACGGATCAAGAATTTTCGCTCGCAAGACAATCGTCCGGAAAAAATTGGTGCCACAGCCGCCCTCGGCTGTGCTGAAAAAGAAGAACTTATAAATCTCCGGCTTGGTGGGCAGCCCCAAACACTCATCCGTCTAAGCCACAGGCGAGGGCGCCTGTGCCACACCTT
The DNA here is from genome assembly GCA_035553195.1 of Candidatus Acidiferrales bacterium. GTDB lineage: Bacteria > Acidobacteriota > Terriglobia > Terriglobales > Acidobacteriaceae > Angelobacter. The sequence goes on along the minus strand of DATNDP010000175.1, from coordinate 8,293 downwards.
CAACGAGCCGCAACGGACTTGCGCCCATTGCGGCTTGCCGCGCTGTGCTACACATCTTTGCGTCCAAGGCAGAGTTCAAGCCCACCCTGTTTGTTGCTGAAACTCCCTAACTCCTCAACACAAATCTTCTAACCATGGCTACCGCTTTTCATCCAACAAACCAACCCGCTGCGCCCCGGCGCTATGCGTCACATCAATTACCTGAGCAACATATTGAAATTCCAACTCGGGATCGCCTTTCACGAACGCCACCTTGTCGGCGCGAGCGTCCAGGATCGCTTTCAGTCGCGCCTCCAACTTTTTCCACGAGACTTGCTGCTGGTTGATCTTGATCACCGGTTGTTTACCTTCACCCTGGTCCTGAAGCTGGACCACAATAGCGTCTTCGCGCTGCGGCGGCTTCGGTTGTGTGGACGCCGGCAGAGGAATGTCGGCTGCCTCACCCAGGTTTTGGTGCGGCAGGATCACCATGAAGATGATCAACAGCACCAGCAGAACATCGATTAGCGGAGTTACGTTGATGTCAGCGCTCGCGCCCGAGCGCGTTCCAGGTGTCATGGACATGGAACAGCTCTCTTTCTTCCATCGGCTTCTTTCTATATCCGTTGGATTTGCGCGCGCTGATCTATTGGACAGTAACGCAAGCTCAGAGGTTCCCGGAAAAGAGCAGCGAGGAATCAGCATTCAGCCCCAAACTAATATGCAAAATCGCCGTCACTGCCAAACGATTGAAAACCCAGAACGGCTTTGATCCTGCTCCAAGCTGTCCAGGAAGTTAAATGCTAATTGCTGCGTACTAAGTGCCAATTGCCGATTGCTAGTTGCTGAGTGCTAGTTGCTGTTTTCGCGGTATGATTTCCGCGTGCAGCAAGGAGGTAGCCATGCTTAAAGGTTTCAAGCAGTTCATCATGCGGGGCAGCGTGATTGACCTGGCCGTGGCGGTAGTGATCGGCGCCGCGTTCGGAGCTGTAATCACATCTTTTGTCACCAACATTCTGAATCCGCTCATCGCGGCGATTGTTGGCAAGCCGGACTTTTCCGCTTTCCAGGCTACAGTGAATGGCGGCGTGATCTCATATGGGTTGTTCCTGAACGCCTTGATCAGCTTTCTGCTGATCGCTGCAGCCGTCTATTTCTTTATTATTGTGCCGATGAACGCACTGAAGGCGCGCCAGGCGCGTGGGCAGGCCCCTGCTGATCCCACGTCAAAGAAGTGCCCGGAGTGCTTGAGCGAGATTCCCATCGCAGCCAAACGTTGCGCCTTCTGCACTTCTCCGGTCGGAGTGGCAACGAGCGCTTAACGAGCACGAAGCGAAGGAACGATTCGCTATCAGGCGAGGATTTGTTGAACGAAGCAAGCACAGGCAGGAGTGCCTGTGCCATACAAGTATGCTGACAAATCATATAGCCGGCTGCGAAGCAGTGCTTGATTTGTCGGATAGGTGCAAGCAAGTCCTGCTGCGCCTCGGAATGACACGGTTTGAATCAGTGTGAATCAGTCGAATCAGTGTAATCAGCACTGAGGTTTTTTGGTCCTGAGGTGGCTGCCGCGTCTGCGAGGATCTGGTAGGCTTCATCGCGATTACGCACTACGTGGAAGTTGGGCCGTGAGGAGCGCGCAAACGCTTTGTACTTGCTGGCGAGCTTGAACATCATTTCCGCAGGAGCCACCACAATGTGCAGAACCGATTCGTGGAACAAGCTGGGGCTGGAAGCCATGGTGGCCAGTGTGGACTCGGAAAGCTCAAGATCAGTCACTGAGGTGAAATCAACAATCTCATTGAAGTGAGCTCTAAAGTCCGGATCCGAAGCGATGGCGGAGCGGTGGCCGGCGACTTCGCCGTCGTTAACTTTTCCGTAGAACGCGGAATACACAACTTTCCTGCGCCAATCGATCTTGAGAACAACGGGCATACAGTGGATGCAGCGGGTGATGCGGAATTAGCTTCTATCTTCCCATAAATGCACGCACTGTGTCCCCTCTCGCCATGCACCAGGGCTTGAACATTCCAGTGGAAATCGGGCGACCGCAAAAGGCTGGCTGGGCCGCATTCGCTATAAGCCTTCTGATCCTGGTGTCTCGGTCTGGTTGGAACAGGATGGCGCTCCCGCGGGCGCGAGCTTCACGGAACCCTACGGCTCAGATGCCAGCATCATTGATCTTGAGCTGAATAAGTGAGGCAGCCATCCTGCACCCCGGAGCTTCGAAGGCGTTGCCCACGACTTTTCAACCCCCCGGGAAAATCCAGCTCTTAAGTGGCACAGCCGCCCTCGGCTGTGAGTCTTTCCTTTTCCATGCAGTCATGTAGCGAGAACACCTTCTCTCAAACGAGACTCCATCCTGAACCCGCGCCATCCACGTCTCCTCACCCGATTATCCTTGAGAGCGGTGAAGGAACTGCTCCGCTGCCCCATCGCGGAAGCCGACCGGAATTTAAAAGTCTTCTCCCCGCCAAAATTATTCTGCAAAAGTAAGATTTGACCGCTAGTAATACGCGCCCTCGCTTGTGGCTTTTTTGAATTACAGCCGACCGCCGCATTTCACAACTGGGTAATACGAAGACACGCCGTTCCTGTTGGCTGTCGCCAGTCAGTGGCAGAGCCGATCCTTCGCCTGCGCCTAAAATCAGCTGACGAATGCGACTTAGCAAAACGAGGGCTTCGGCTCAGGATGGTGTCTCACGTTTGCAAGTAAGGTTTCAGGAATCTGTCGCGGTTGGCTGATCAGTGGGAATCAGTTTGATCAGCAAAATCAGCGGTAAGATTTTTGCTTTCGTGCAACACGCAGCACCAGGCCTCACCCTCCCAGCACCACCCTCAGGATTTGCGTCACGAACACGTCCACCGCGATCACCAGAATCATCGAGGTCACCACAGCTTCCGTGGTAGAGCGGCCGACGCCCTGGGTGCCGCCTTTGGTGGACATGCCAAAATAACAGCCCACCGTGGCGATGATGAAGCCAAACACGATGGGCTTGACCAATCCGGTGAAGACGTCTTCAAACACCAGCGTTTGCCAGGCTCGGGTCCAGTACTGGCGCGAATCGAGCCCGAGAAGCACGCTCGCTACCACACTGCCACCGAGCATGCCCATCAGATCGCCCAGAATGGTCAGGAAGAACATCATAAAAATGGTGGAGACCACACGCGGCGTGACCAGCTTCTTCATGGGGTCGGTGCCGAGGGCGCGCATAGCGTCGATCTGCTCGGTCACCACCATGGAGCCGATCTCGCTGGCCATGCCGGCGGCGTTGCGTCCGGAAACCACCAGGCCGGTAAGTACGGGCCCGAGCTCGCGCACAATGCCGATGGAAACTAGCTGCCCAATCAAGCCAAGCGCGCCAAAGCGGGTAAGCGTGGTGGCGCTGTTCAGGGCCAGAGCCGCGCCGGTGAAGAATACCGCGGCCAGAACGATGGGCAGAGAACCAACGCCGATCAGGTTGGCCTGTTCGATCATGTCAGAGACGTACAGCGGGCGGCGGAAAACGTTAATCAAGGAATTCCAGGAAAGGAAGGCATACTCCTGGACGGAGTGAACTTTGCCCTTCACAAATTCCACCGGAGATATGAACCGTATGCCGGTCAGGTCGCCAGCCGCCATTCCACGCGCCTCCGAGGTGCCGAACAGTAACTATACGATGAACGCTGGCAGGTTGCGAAATGCGGAAACAGTCTCTCTAAGCGAGGCAGGCCGGTCGCCCGCTGCTCTGATAAACGCGAAAGGCGTGGCCAGAAGCCACGCCTGCACTGACTGCTTGATTCGCGCTTGAGTTGCTCACCAGTAGGTGAGTGACACTTTATCCAGCCAGGCGGAGTACGCGTCCATGTGCGAGTCGCCATCAAGCTGGAATGCGACGTTGATCTCGCTCGCCGTGGAAGCCCTGGCGGGGTACGTCTTATTAATGTAGTGGGTTACCCCGTCAAAGGTGAAACCGATGTAGGTGACATTTGATGCATCCCGCTGGAATTCCCACGTGAGATGGTGCCACGTAAGCGCAGCGGGCGCGGAGCATGCAACTCCGGTGGAAATCCAGTTTCCTGCTGCGTTCCCCCACACGTCCCAGTGTCCTCCGGCGCCGTCATGGATGTTGCATTGCGTGCCAAAGATAAATTTATGCGCTTTGTCTGATTGATTAACGTCAAACTCCAGCGCCTGCGCGTACTGCGGCGACTTCAAATAGAAGTACAGGTCGTACTTGAAGTGGGTAATCGCGGAGTTTGCGCCCAGTTGCTTCCACCAGATAGCGTCTGAATAGGGCGTGCTGCCGCTGATATTAAACTGCGCCGATTTGGAATCGAGCGAGGGAGACAGCACATTCTCCGCCATCGAGAATATGGCTACGGGGCCGGATCCGTTGGAACCGGCGCACACTGTGCAGCTCTCCCATCCTGTCATTTGATCGATGTCGCTCTTCACGATCGCAGTTCCGGGCGGTGTGGGCAAACCGCCCGATGGCGTCGGCGTAGGCGAAGCCGACGGAGTAGGTGAAGCGGATGGCGTGGGCGAAGCTGACGGAGTAGGAGTAGCCGACGGAGAGGGCGAGGGCGACGGAGTGGGTGATGGCGTGGGATTGCTTGTGGCAACAGTGAATGAGACGGTCTGCTGATAAGACACGCCGGTGGAATCCCAGGCCTTGATCACGGCCGTGTGCTTGCCGGGAATAACCGCCAGCGTGGTATCAATGTGGCTCGTGGTTACGTGAAACACGTCAGTGTTATCAAGATAGATTCTCATCCCCGTGATGGGATGGGACGCGGTGGCCGAAGCGATGAAATGAACCGGCGAATTGGTCGTGGATCCCGCAGTCGGGCTGGTGACGGTGACTCCCGCAAATCCGAAAGCGGTAAGCACACAAGACACACAAAACAGGCGCGCAGTATTCTTCAACAATCGATGCAAGGGTTAAGACTTCCTGAGGTGAGAAACTTGCGTGAGTCTAGTGGGGCATCTACTCTGCCTCCACAAGAAAATGCTTGTAGTACCTTCGGCGCCAGAAACATAGTCCGAAATGATCACCCTATGTAGCACTGCCGGCGCGCAGAAAATAGTCGCATTCCGAAGTTCGACAGATTAGAATAGATTCATGTCCTCAACAGTTGATCCGAACGTTTTACTCCTGTCCAAAACTGCTGATTTTTATCGCCGCTCCATTGAAAATTACACCGAATATACAAAAACGGAGCGGAAACCGCGGACGAAAAGACAGCTTCAGGCCCGCCTCAAGGTGATCCTGCAGGAAATTGAAAGCCACCAGACGAAGTCGTAGATTGGAAGCCCGTTTCGGGGCCTTTTTTATTTGCGCTTCAGTTTACCGCGTGCGGTTCCTCCCGCCGCGACCCGAAAAGATCGACCGCACGTTCAGCCTTCAACGCCGGCCCGCACGGACTCTGGCCTGAGCTGCTCGCGTGTGTAGCTGTTCCAATTCGATCCTCGGAAGTGAACGACGAACCGAAGTTTTGCACCCGGCTGTGACTCCGCCGCATCGATTAGCGGATGGAGGTCACCATGTACGTAGTCACAGGTGCAACCGGCAATACGGGACGCGTCGTCGCCAATCGCCTGCTGGACGCGGGAAAAAAAGTTCGAGCCATCAGCCGCAGTGCTGAGAACCTGAAGGCGCTGGTGGCGCGCGGCGCTGAGCCCTTCACCGCCGACCTGCACGATCAGGATGCGCTCACTCGGGCGTTCACCGGCGCGGAAGCGGTGTATGCCATGATTCCGCCCAATCCTGCCAGCAAGGACGTTCCGGCAGAGCAACGGCGCGTAAGCGAAGGCATTGCAGGCGCGCTTGAGGCGGCAGGCGTGAAGCATGCGGTTTCTCTTAGCAGCATCGGCGCCGACAAGGAAGCAGGCACCGGGCCTGTGGCCGGGCTGCATCAGTTTGAGAACAGGCTGAACCGCATCTCCGGACTAAATGTCATCCATCTGCGCGCCGGGTATTTCATGGAGAACACGCTGGGGCAGGCACAGGCGATCCGCGCCATGGGAAAGGTGGTTGGCCCGCTCAAAGGTGACCTGAAGCTGCCCATGATTGCCACGCAGGACATTGGCGCAACCGCGGCGGAGTGGTTGCTGGACCTTAGCTTCACCGGCAAGCAAACCCGCGAACTGCTGGGCCAGCGCGACCTGAGCTACAACGAGGTGGCGTCCGTCATCGGTAAGGCCATTGAAAAATCGGACCTCCAGTATGTGCAGCTTTCCGCTGAACAGATCAAGCCGGTCTTCATCCAGCTTGGCATGTCCGCGAACATGGCGGACCTGATCCTGGAGATGTCAAACGGGCTTAATTCAGGGCACATGCGCGCTCTGGAAGCTCGCACCGCAAAGAACACAACGCCTACATCGTTTGAAACATTTGTGCAGGAATACTTCTTGCCGTTATACCGGGGAGAGGCCAGCGCGGCATAAGGTTGCGACTTACTGCTGTAAGGATTTTGGCATAGAAAGGGTTATGCCGCCTCTCCAATGGATTTGCCAGAAAAGAAGAGCCCGTTCGGTCAGGAATCCGGGCCCCTTCTAATGATAATAATTGACCTTATGAACTCTGTATCGTTTACGCCGGGCACCGAGGCAGCGGGGTGCAAACTCCGTCCATGGCACAGGTCTTTGGATCGAAGGTGCAGGTCGGAACTACGGCGAAGCCTCCGGTAACGCCGTCGAGCTCAACTTCACTTAGAAGACGAGCGCCTGTCCGCGCTAGAACACGATTGTCGTTTTCCTGATTTGACATGCAAAAGCTCCTTTCTATGCAGTGTCAACGCGTATCAATTGTAGTGCCGCATGAACTGGGGAGAGCAGTGGTTTGCGGCCGATTTAAGCGAGTTTCCCAAAATGGGAATGGGATGCACGCGAAGTGTGGCAACCTGTTGCAAGCTCCGCTTAAAGCCGCTTGCTCTTGCGTGCTTACAGAGGCTTTGCCATGTGCACAACGCGGAAGCCGCTGCGCATGGACCATTCCGCGGGACCGGGCTCGGTGCCAACAACTCGGTAACCGGCGCGAGTGTAATAAGGGACGAGTTCCGTGCGGAAGTCGCCGGTGGTGAGCGTCATCTCCGAACAGCCCTTTTGTCTGGAGAATTCTTCCGCGTGCTCGCGCAGGGTGCGTCCAACGCCGCCGCGCTGCAGCGCGGGATGCACGGAGAGCATCCCGAAATATCCTGAGTGGCCGGTGATCCGGACAAACACCGCGCCAAGAATGCGCCCGCCCTCTTCAGCGACAAAGAAGGTATTGCCATCCATCATCAACTGCCGGATTTCTTCAGCAGACGTCCGCTCGCCATGCAGGCGATAAGGACGTTCGACTTCAAAGGCGGCGTTAATAATGCGAGCGATTGGGTCCGCTTCTTCGGGACCGGCAATACGAATCGTGGACATGGTTCGTAGATTCGCGAGAGCAGGCAATCGATTCAATCCGGGATCGCGAAAAAAGAGCCCGCCAGGCGGGCCCATTCAGGTGACTCTGCCATGAGCTACTGGCCGCCGCAAGGCGGTGGGTTCTTGCTGCAATCTCCGTCCAGGTAAACACATCTCACGCTATCGTACGTGCAAGCGCCCGTTTGAAATCCGCCGGTGATTCTGTGGAGTTCCTCTTCACTCAGAAGGCGGGCGCCGGCCCGGCCCAGTACACGGTTGTCCTGCGAGTTTGCCATCCCTAAACTCCTTTCTTGCAGGTTGCAGGGTGCCATTGTAAGGCGCGACGAGCGGGGCGGAGCGGAACAGGAGAGGAACACAGGAAAATGGAACAAGACTCAAAAACAGGGACGTTGGCCTGCGGGTTCGTTATTGTAAGGTCCCTTCGTTGCAGGTTGCGACCATTAGACGCTGCGCCATGCTGATTCTGATCGAACTGATTCCCCGCCATCGAAAATTGGGGGCACACAGGAGTTCCAGGTTGACTTAGCGAAAAATGCAGAGTCTAAGCAGAGGAAGTGAATCGACCGGGGGCGCTGGTGACAGCGGGCAAAGGGAACGCGCGAGCCATTCTGCGCCCATCGCTGCAGGGTTTATAAAGATTCGGAACGCTTCCACCTAATCGAAAGGAAATTGCCAATGAAGAAATGGATGTTGTGGCCAGTCTTGTTTTTCGCTATCAGTTCCTTCGCACAGCAAAGCGGGACTCCGAAGCACCCGGCGGAACTGAGGAAGTTTCTCCTGACGCAACTGCAGGAAACCCATAATCAGAAGAACTGGTTTGTTTCCGAGAAAGAGGCCACTGCGGACCTGACGCCGGAGCAGGCCGCCTGGTCGGACGGAAAGAACCATTCCGTGGGCCAGTTGGTCCAGCACCTGAAC
>DATNDP010000174.1:0-24301 GCA_035553195.1 Candidatus Acidiferrales bacterium | reverse complement strand
CTATCTTGCGCCTTCGGTGGACCGCGACTTCGCTCCGCAGTGGTCGCCGGATGGCAAGCAGATTGTCTATTTGAAGAGGGCGGGACATGAGAACCATCTGCCGCTGATTCCCGTGCGTCCGGAGCCGTGGTCCATCTGGCTTGCGGATACGGCAACCGGCCAAGCCCACGAGCTGTGGCACAGCGGGAAAGCCATGAATGATTCGCTGCCGCCGTTTGCGGCCGAGTCACTGAAGTTTGCGGCCGACGCAAGAATCGTCTTCTGTTCTGAACAGGATGGAAGAAATCATCTTTACACCATTGCGACTACGGGCGGAGCGCCGGTATTGCTCACACGCGGCGACTTCGATGTGGAAGATGTGGCACTATCGCCGGACAAGAGCGAGATCCTGTTTACGTCAAACCAGAAGGATGTCGATAGACGACACATCTGGAGAGTCCGCGTTTCCGGCGGCGCATCAACCCCAGCTACGCAGGGCGCCACAATCGAGTGGCATCCGGTGACACTGGCAGATGGAAAGACCATCGTCTGCCTGGGATCGAGCGCCACTTCGCCCGCCATGCCTTACCTGCTCACGGAGAAGGGCCGGCAGATGATCGCGCAAAACCAGATTCCGGTTGATTTTCCTTTTGCGCAGTTGGTTGAGCCGAAGGCGGTGGTGTTCCGCAGTGAAGATGGACTGGAAATCCATGGCCAGTTATTTGTCCCGAAGAATCGCAGCGCGGCTGCCGGTCCGGCGCTGATCTTTGTGCATGGCGGCCCAGAGCGGCAGATGCTGCTGGGCTTCCATTACATGTACTACTATCACAATGCCTACGCGGAAAATGAGTATCTGGCCAGCCTGGGATATGTGGTGCTTTCCGTAAATTACCGGCTCGGGATCATGTATGGGCGCTCGTTCAGGGAACCAGCGAACGCTGCATGGCGGGGATCGTCCGAATATAAGGATGTGCTGGCTGGCGCGCGCTTTCTGCAAGGGCTCTCGTACGTCGACCGTAAGCGCATCGGCATCTGGGGCGGCTCTTATGGCGGGCTGCTGACGGCGCTGGCGCTGTCACGCAACTCTGACGTTTTTGCCGCTGGAGTGGACTTCCATGGCGTGCATGACTGGTCAATGTTTCTGCCGGAGTGGGAAGAAGGCGCGCGCGAAGCCCCTGACTATCAGCAGGCATTCAAGCTGGCCTTTGATTCGTCGCCGGTGGCTGCGATTGCGAAGTGGAAGTCGCCGGTGCTGCTGATCCATGGCGATGATGACCGCAATGTGCCCTTCCAGCAGGATACCGACCTGGTGCAGCGGCTTCGTCAACAGAATGTGCCGTTTGAAGAGCTGATTTTCCCTGACGAAATTCATGATTTCCTGCTGTGGCGGTCATGGGTTCAGGGATACAAGGCGGGAGCGGGTTTCTTCCATCGCAAGCTGGGAGGAGCGGCAAATCATGACTGATATAGGAGCCACTTTGGGCCAAGTGGTTGAAAACAGGGAGGATCGCAATCCGAGGGAAATTACCACGGTAATCATGGGGCAGTGTTCTTTAGTACATCATCGGGGCCGACCTTAGGTATGATGCACCTCGACGCCTCCTCCCCCGGACTTGCGTGGTTAAACCCTATGCAAGAGAACACGACAACGACCGAAAGCACGTCTGCAGCTCCCCGGACTGACCGCCTGGAACTGGTGAAAGAACTCAGCCGCGGAAGCATTGGAACCGTCCACAAAGCACGCAATCCGCAAGCGGAACGCTCGACGGCATTGCGGCAGTTTCAAGTGCCGGAATGGCTGGACGACGTCAACGAGCTGCTGCAAAGGATTCTTGCTGAAGCTCGCGCGGCCAGCGCGCTGGATCATCCGAATATCGCTCGCCTCTATACCTGCGGTTACAAAGAGTTCAGCGTGTTCATGACGGCTGAGTTTGTTGACGGCCGCACGCTCAAGGAAATTATGGCGGTGCGCACGCCCGACCTGAATGAAATTCTGGTGTGGGCCAAACAACTTTGTGCGGCGATCGACTATGCGAACGACAAAGGCGTCTATCACCATTTTCTGAATCCGTACAACATCAAGGTTACGAGCGACGGCAGTTTGAAGATGCTGGATTTCGGGCTTCTGCGTGACAAGAACCTGATGAGCCCGACTCCGGCCAAGAAGCTGGAGGATGCGCCTTATCTCTCGCCGGAGCAGGTGAAGAACAAGATTGCTGATCGCGCTGCGAACATGTTCAACCTCGGCGTGATCCTTTACGAGCTTTATACCACGCGCAGCCCGTTCGCAGGCAAGCATCTGGGCGAAGTGGATCGTGCGATCAGTGATGCCACGCCGCATCCGCTGAACGTGGCCAATGGTCGAGTGCCGGAAGCAATTTCGCGCGTGGTGCTCAAAGCCATGGCAAAAAATCCAGCGGAGAGATACCAGAGTGGCGCGCAGCTCATGACGGCTCTGGAATCAGCCATGCGCGAACCACGGATCGCATCAGCGGGCAAGCCCGCGACAGGCAAGTTTTCCGTCGGGGACTCGACCGGCTCGTTCAGAGCAAGCACGACTGGGGCGTTGAATCCGAATGCAACCGGCTCTTTCCGGCGGGATGCTACGGGTTCATTTAACCCGAACGCCACTGGATCGTTTAACCCGAATGCAACCGGATCGTTCAACGCCAATGCCACCGGCTCATTTAGCCGCGATGCCTTTAATGCGGCAGCGCGTATCAGTACGCCTCCTGCTTCGCCGACGACGAAGGCGAAAGTGCCGAATCCTCCAACCAGAGCGACGAGCCGGAAGTCGGTGGGCTCCTCAAACAAGTGGATTATGGTAGCCGGCGTTGTAGCGGTCTTGGTGATTCTGGCCGCATTCGCCATGCTGCTGCAGAGAAAACCGGCAGACCTTACCTCAGACACTGAGACATCACAAAGCGCGGCGCCGAGTGCGTCCGCAAGCGCGTCGGCCCCGGCGCCGTTTAGCACGCCGGCCGCGGCGCCCGCTGATGCACCGGTGACGGCAACGGCCGCGACTGCCGCGGAAGAACCTTCCGCGACCGCGTCGCACTTCTGGTCGCGCACAAGCAAAAGATCCAGGAGCGCGCGAAATTACGTGCAGCCTGCGCCTGCCGCTCCGGCCCAGGGACAACTCGAGGTCTCAGCTTTTCCTCTGGGCGCTGTGATACAGATTGAAGGTTTACAGGGGCAGTGGAAGTCGCCGCAGCTCATTGGGCCCATTCCGGCCGGAACGTACAAGGTCACGGTCAGCAGTCCGGGATATGCATCGCAGATGCGCAGTATCCAGGTCGCGTCCGGAGGACGCGCTACGGTCAACGTGAGCCTTGCAGCGAACAAAGGGTTTGTCAAGGTGACAGGATCACCTGCCGGCGCGAGCGTCTTCCTCGACGGCAAAGATACCGGCAAAGTCACACCTGCGGACTTGATTGTGGATCCTGGTGCGCACAGCATCACGGTGAGGAAAGCTGGCTATCTCGATTCGGGCACGGATCTGAAGCTGGCTGCGGGACAGGGAAGTACCTATTCGCCCCGGTTAATGGTTGCAGGCCGAACGGACAACATACGCATTGTCGGCGGCGGCATGGGCAGAATGTTCGGTGGCGGCGGCTCGGCGAACGGCATGGCGCGAATCGAAATTAAAAGCCAGCCCAAGGGCGCGCAGGTCATTGTGAACGGCACTCCTCTGCAGAAAGCCACGCCGGTGGAGATCCAGGTGGATGCGGGCAGTTACGACATTACATTACAGAAGGACGGCTACAAGCCGGTGCATGAGAGTGCGATCGTAGGAATGGATGATCATGTCAAGATTGATCGCGAACTGACGCGGTAGTCGAAAGGCCGCACAGTTTTAAACGACGGGGTGAGCTAGGCGGGCGTCTTTTCTGTGGACGCCCGCTTTGTTTCTTTGCTGAGCGGTTAGAATAGACATAGCGCTTCGGCCATTCTTGAAACCAGGGAAACGTCCAGTTTGAATTCCTCAATCCGCAACATTGCCATTATTGCTCACGTCGACCACGGCAAAACCACGCTCGTGGATGCCATGCTTCGCCAAAGCGGCGCTTTCCGCGCCAACGAGGCCGTGGTGGAGCGCGTCATGGACTCGAATGAACTCGAGCGCGAGCGCGGCATCACCATCCTGGCGAAGAATACTGCCATCTGGTACCACGACGTGAAAATCAACATTGTGGACACGCCGGGTCACAGTGACTTCGGGGGCGAGGTGGAGCGCGCGCTCAAGATGGTGGACGGCGTAATGTTGCTGGTCGACGCCAGCGAAGGCCCTCTGCCGCAGACGCGCTACGTTCTCAGCAAGGCCCTTGAAGCGGGACTTCCGCCGGTTGTGGTGATCAACAAGATTGATCGCAGCGACGCCCGCCCTCAGGAAGTTCTCAACGAACTCTACGATCTCTTTATTGATCTGGATGCGAGGGAAGACCAGCTCGATTTTCCTGTGCTTTATGCAAATGCCAAGGCGGGCACAGCCACGGCAAATCTAGACCGCCCTGGCGAAGACCTGCGCCCTCTCTTTGACGCCATTCTCAAGACGATCCCTCCGCCAGCGGGCAGCGCTGCCGACGCGCTTCAGATTCTCGTGGCCAATCTCGATTACAGCGACTATCTTGGCCGGCTGGCGATTGCGCGCGTCTTCAATGGCGCGTTGCGCACGGGAGATGAAGTTGGTATTGCCAAGCTCGATGGATCACTGCAAAAGGTGAAGATCACAAAGCTGTTCTCCTTCAGCGGTCTCAAGCGGGTGGACATTGAGCAGACGGAAACCGGGGATATTGTCGCCATTGCCGGCGTCGAAGGCATCAACATCGGCGAGACCATTACCAGCGTCGAAAATCCGGCGCCGCTCCCGCACATTGTGATTGACGAGCCAACCATCGCCATGCAGTTTTCTGTCAATACATCGCCTTTTGCGGGGCGCGAAGGAAGCTACGTCACTTCGCGCAATCTGCGCGAGCGGCTTCAGAAAGAACTGCTTACCAACGTCTCTTTGCGTGTGGAGGATAGCGGTACGACGGATTCGTTCAAAGTACTGGGGCGCGGCGAACTGCAACTCTCCATTCTCATCGAAACCATGCGGCGCGAAGGCTACGAACTGATGGTCGGCAAGCCTGAGATCGTGACAAAAACGCTCGATGGAAAACTCATGGAACCTAAAGAAAAGGTCATGATTGATGTTCCGGAAACATTCGTGGGCGTGGTGATTGAGGAACTCGGCACAAGAAAAGGGCAGATGATCAAAATGCACAATCACGGTTCCGGCCGCGTGCGCATGGAGTTCACCATCCCCAGCAGAGGAATGATTGGCCTCCGCTCTGAGCTGCTTACGGAAACGCGCGGCACCGTCATCATGAATTCATTGTTTGACGGCTACACGGAATGGCTCGGCGAAATTCCGCACCGGATGACCGGAGCCCTGGTCGCGGATCGTCCGGGGACTTCCACCGCGTATGCTTTGTTCAGCCTGCAAGAGAGAGGTGTCCTCTTCCTCGGTCCCGGCGTGGAGCTTTATGAAGGCATGATCATCGGCGAGAACGCGCGCGAAGTTGATCTGGATGTGAACGCCGTTCGGGAAAAAAAGCTGACCAACATGCGCGCCTCCACCGCCGATGAAGCGATTCGCCTGGTGCCGTTCAAGGCGCTGACGCTGGAGCAGGCGATCGAGTTTGTAGCTGACGACGAAATGGTAGAAGTCACGCCGCACAATCTGCGGCTGCGCAAGAAGATTCTTCAGGCGAACCGGCGGCCCAAGAAGAATGCTTTGCCTGCGGGCACACCGGTCCTGTCCTGATTCAGATCACCAGACTTCGCAGCGATCCGCTGCCGGCCTAACCATCGGCGAGCCCTGCTTGCAGGAAAACGCCGCGGCAAATTCAGGCATGTTGGAAAGCGGTCCGATCACACGATACTTGGCAATCGGGTGCGGGTCGCCCTGTACCATCATGCGCTGAGTTTCCGGACGAATCTCATCCGCGCGGAACTGGCCCCAGGCAATAAAGAACTGCTGGTCCGGAGTAAAGCCGTCGAGCGTAGGGGACGGGTGCTGTTGCTGCGCTTTTTTGAACGCGAGATACGAGATTCTCGCTCCGGCAAGATCGCCGATGCTTTCGCCCAGCACCAGCTTACCGTTGTGATGGATGTTCGGCTCAATGTAGTAGCCATCGAACTGCCGGACCACGCATGCCGTGCGCTCATGGAAGCGCTTCAGGTCATCCGCCGTCCACCAATTGTCAAGCCGGCCTTGTGCGTCGAACTGCGCGCCCTGATCGTCAAAGCCGTGACTGATCTCATGGCCGATCACCACGCCGATGGAGCCGTAGTTCACGGCATCCACTGCGTTCACGTCGAATGCGGGCGGTTGCAGAATGCCGGCTGGAAAGACAATCTCGTTCAGCAGCGGATTGTAATATGCGTCGGAGGTGGGCGGCGTCATGCCCCAGCGCCCGCGGTCCGTCGGCTTGCCGATCAGCGCCCAATTGTCGTCAATCACATTCCAGCGGCTCGCGTTTTCCACGTTGTTCCAATAGGAATCGCGAGTGATGTTGATGCTGCTGTAGTCCTTCCACTTATCGGGATAGCCGATTTTCGGGTTAAAAGTGGCCAGCTTCTCCAGCGCTTTTTTCTTTGTCTCAGGGCTCATCCATTCCAGGCCTTCGATGGTGTCATGCATTGCTGCCAGAATGTTTTTCACCATGTCCTGGGCGCGCGCCTTGGCCGCAGGCGGGAAATACTTTTCCACGTACTTCTTTCCTGACGCCTCTCCCAACAGTTGATCCGTTGATTCCGCACAGCGCTTCGCCCGCGGTTTTATCTCTGTAGCTCCCGCCAGATATTTTCCGTAAAACGCAAAGTTCTCATTCACAAATGGATCGGAGAGCATGCTGGCCGAGTTGTGCAGCAGGTGCCATTTCAAGTAGGTCTTCCAGTCGGCCATGGAGGTCTGCTGGAGCTCGCGGCCAACCTCCTGCATGAACTTCGGCTCTGCTACGTTCAGGTCAGCGGGGGAAATCTTCTCCGTTTCGAAGTAGTTGTCCCAATCGATGACGGGCGCAAGCTTCTTGAGATCGGCGAAACTCGTCTTGTGGTCGGTATTTTTTGGATCGCGCAACGCCACGTTATCGAGCGAGTTTTCCGCCAGCCTTTTCTCCAAGGCAAACACTGTGTCGGCCGCGGCTTTGGCTTTGGTTTGATCGTATCCCGCCAGTTTGAACATGTTGGCTACATGGACCAGGTACTTCGCGCGGGCATCCTGGAATCGCTGCTCGGGCTTCAGGTAGTAATCGCGGTCGGGAAGCCCCAGCCCGGATGCAAAGATGTAGGCGATCGTTTGCGAAGGCTCATGATTGTCCGGCTGTGCTATCACGCCAAAGGGAACGAAGGCGCCCAGTTCATGAAGCTGGCGGATCATCCGCTGCAAATCAGCCTGTGTCTTCATGGCATCAATCTGTTTCAGCATCGGCTCGGCCGGCGCCAGACCCAGCTTGTTGATGCGTGCCTGGTCCATGCAGGACCCGTAGAAATCCCCGATCAGTTGTTCGACGCTGCCCTTGGGCCAGTCGGTCTTCTTCGAGACATCTTCCAGTATGTCTTTGAGCTGATCCTTGGCTTGTTCGCCTGCCTGCCAGCGCCTGCTCCAGCGGTCCATGTAGGAGGGGATTGGGTTTTGTGCGTGCCAGGTTCCATTGGCGAACTGGGGGAAGTCCGTGCAGGGATCGGCTTTGCGGTCCAGATCTCCAACTTGGATTCCGTGTAGCGCCGCCGTGGTTTGAGCCAGAAGCGGGAGCGAGGAAAAGAGGAGGGCAATCAGAAGTGTGCGTAGACGCAAGCAGTATTCTCCTTTGAGCAGTGAGCAGATTCTTGCGGGCTGTTCGATTCTACTCGGTGACTCTATCACGCCGCTGCAACAGGCATGTTGGCCGCCCTGCGCCACGGCGCGTTCTATAGTTCTCCAGAAATCCGTTGAAGTGTGACTGAACCCTTGACGGTGCGCAGCCGGAGTTTTGTTCCGCCGCCGTTCACCGTTCCGCGGACATCTTCGCCAGAACCGCTCGCCACCGCTAATTGGAAGTCGCTGTGGAACGTGGCCCGGCGTCCACCGGAGTAGTCCACATCCAAACCGGCGTTTGCAGGAACGCGCACTGTAATGTCGCCTTTTTCTGTTTCGAGATCAGCCGATTGGCCGAGATCGCGCGCGCTCACTTCGGTATCAGCCTTGTAGGATTTCACTTCGAGGGCACCGCGAATTCTCACGTTCTGCAGGCGAATCGTGTCCTTATAGGTATCAATGTGTATGCCGCCCGTAGTCGCCTCAATCAACATCGGCGATTTGTAACTCTTGATTGCGATGTTGCCTTCCACTCCGGAGATCCGCACGTCCGGCTTGTACCCGTCCAGAGCGACGTTGATCTGCCGGGGAACACGTATTTCCAGCTCTACGGCAGCAGTGTAATCGTGGTAGTCGAAGCAAAACGTGCAGTTCTGGTTGGGATATTCGACTTTAACTTTCACGTGTGTGGGGTCGTTCTGGAAATCCACCTTGACGTTTTCCATCCACCACTTGCGATCGGAATCGCTGCTGCCTTCAAATCGCTTCTGGACGTCCACAGTCACCTGATTGACGTCTGCGGCGGCCACGTGAATTGCTCCTTTGTAGTTCTCCACGTTCAGAGATGTGCCGGGAGAAACTGTAAATGTCTTTTGGAAGTGTTCAGACTGCTGCTCCTGTGCCCTTGCGTTCTGCGCAAAAGCAAAACTGAACATCATTGCCAGGCCAAGCATCAGAGCCGGCAATCGGAAACGTTGTGGATGGGCCATAACTACCCTCCTGATGTCTTGTAATGGAAAGAGATACGTAAAAGGGCAGAGCACGGTTCAATAGACGACGGGCGGGCGGAAACGTCACCGGAAACTGCTTGTCAGAACGAACAAAGGCCGGCGTCGTCCGCCGGCCTTTCCGCTAGAAAAGGCATGCATTAAATCGATTTCAATAGCTTTAGCCACCTCTGCCAGGCTTGATCATGGGCCGTCTTGTTGGCGGGATTGGTGTTCTTTGGGTCCTCGCCGGCGCGCATAAAGCCGTGACCCGCCCCGTCATAAATCACTGCCTCATACTTCTTTCCGGCCTTCTTCATGTCTTCTTTCGTATCGGGAACTGTGGAACTAATGCGGGAGTCATTCCCGGCATAAAATCCGTAAACCGGAGCGGTGATGGACGAGAGATCCTTCGGCGGCGGGCCATAGAATACGAACGCCGCAGAGAGATCTTTGCGGTTCGTGGCAAAGCGGAACGACTGTCCTCCGCCCCAGCAGAAACCCACAACCGCCAGCTTGCCATTGCTCGCCGGCAGCTTCTTCGCGTAGTCTGCCACGGCATCCAGGTCCGCGGTGATCTGGTCAGGATCAAGCGAAGAAACGGCTTTCATAGCTGCCTGCGTGTCAGGAAATTCGTCACTGCCGCCGCCCTTAGAACCCATGCCGGAAAGCAGGTCAGGCGCAACCGCGATGTAACCATTCGCGGCAAGCTGGTCAGCAACGCTGCGGACCCAGTCCGTCATGCCGAAGATTTCGTGGATCACAAGAACCACCGGCGCTTTGTGCTTCACCTCGGGATAAACCACGAAGGTGTGGACATTGCGATTGTCGTGTTTGACCTGCACCCACTCCTGGTGCCGGGACGATTTTTCCAGTTTTTGCCTGGCCCAGTCCTGAGCGGAAGCCGGGAGCAGGCCGAGGAACAGTACTGCGGCAAGAGCAAGAGTCATTTTCATGGCGAATCAGTTTACCTTGCGCCTGCCACTGCGGCCAAATTTCGGGGAACTAATCGCGCGATGAAGGCGTAGATAATCTACATCAAGAGATGTAGGATATCTACATGGCCAAACAGGACCGTTACCGCAACCGTATTGAAATTCTGCAGGGCACTCTCGACTTGCTGATTCTCGAGACATTGCGCTGGGGGCCCCAGCATGGCTATGGAATTACGCAGGCCATTCGGATTAATTCCGGCGATGTTCTGGATGTGGAAACCGGATCGCTCTATCCCGCGCTGCATCGCCTTGAAAAACAGCGATGGATTTCCTCTGTGTGGAAGATCTCAGAGAACAATCAGCGGGTCAAAACCTACCGGCTCACCGCCAGAGGCCGTAAGCAGCTTGCTTCTGAGCGCTCACGCTGGGACCGGCTGCTGCAGGCCATGGCAGGAATCCTGGAACCCGGGGCAAAGGAGAACGAAGCATGAGCCGCAACAAGCGGGACCAGGAACTTAAAGAAGAACTTGAAGGCCACATCCGCATGGCGGCGCGCGACCGCATGGATCGCGGCGAGACTCCTGCCGACGCAGAAGCCAACGCAAGGCGCGAGCTTGGCAATGCCGGCCTGGTGGCAGAAGTCACGCGTGAAACGTGGGGCTTGGCCGGTCTATATCGGTTCATTCGCGATGTACGTTACGGCGCGCGCGTGCTTCGCCGCAATCCGGTCTTTGCCTTTGTTGCCGTTCTCACTCTTGCGCTGGGAATCGGCGCTACTACGGCCATCTTCAGTGTGGTTTACGGCGTATTGCTGCGGCCTCTGCCCTATGACAAGCCGGAGCAGATCGTGAGCCTGCGGGAGATGGATGCCAAGGGCAACCAGTTTTCGTTCTCCGACGTAAACTTTGCTGATGTTCGCGCGCAGAACCGCTCGTTTCAGGCAATGGCGGAATATCGCTACGGCGTGGAGCCGGTCTCCGGGGGAGCGGAGGCCAAGAGAGTATCCGTGGCTTATGTGTCGCGCGACTATTTCAAGGTCTTTGCGGTGCACCCAATCATAGGGCGGGTTTTCTCGAACGACGAAGAGACACCCAATGGACCTCCAGCCGCACTTGTGAGCTATTCCTTCTGGCAGGATTACCTCGGCGGCAGCAATGAACTCTCATCGCTGAAGTTGTTGGTAGCCAAACAGGCGGTAACGGTAATTGGTGTATTGCCGACTGGATTTCATTTCCCCCAGGACACGCAGCTTTGGCTGTCCAGCGAGACATCCACCAAGCCCACCAGCCGGACTGCGGGTGGGTGGCGGGTGGTGGGGCGCATTCGCGACGGTCTTACTCTGCAACAAGCGTCCGCCGAATTGAGCGGAGTGGCACAGAGAATTCACCGCCAATTCCCGGAGGACAACTACATGGCGAATGCCGTAGCTATGCCGTTGCGCGAAGCCCTCACGGACAAGGCCAGACCGGCGCTTTTGATCCTGCTTGAGATCTCCGGCCTTCTTCTGCTGGTGGCCTGCGCCAACGTGATGAACCTGCTGCTCGCGCAGGCGACTGCCCGCGAAAGCGAACTCGCCGTGCGTTCTGCGCTCGGCGCTTCTCACGGCCGTCTGGTTCGCCAATTTCTCGCTGAATCTCTAATCCTGTGCCTGGCTGGAGGGCTGGCGGGCATTGCGATCGCCTATGCAGGTGTCCATTTGCTTTTGTCACTGGCGCCGCAGAATCTTCCCCGGCTTGAAGATGTTGGCGTGAACCTCCCCGTGTTGCTCTTTGCATTCGTCGTGTCACTGGCCCTCGCGGCTGCTCTCGGCATCTTCACAGCTCTTCGGGCCGGCTCTGGTGATGTTCAGGCGACGATCACACAGGGTAGCACTCGGCTGAGCGGCGCCCACAAGAACCGGCGTACCGGACAAGCCATTATGGCCGCGCAAGTTGCCGTAACACTGGTTCTGCTGGTTGGCGCGGGTTTATTGGGCCGCAGCTTCTTGCGCGTTCTTTCGGTCGATCCAGGGTTCCGGACCGAACAAGTTGTCACCTTGGATCTCGCCTTCTCCGATGACAATGCAAATGGCGCTCGAGTAGCGCTCATCCGGCAAATTCTGGATCGGCTGCACGCCATCCCCGGCGTTGTAGAGGCCGGAGCCACCAGCGATCTGCCGCTGGGGACCGGAGGCTATTCGGATGGTACGTTTGCATTGGTCAACCCGCGGCAGCTTTCACCGCAGATGCTCCGGTTGATCGACCGCGGGCCCGGCGATCCTAACCGTGAGCTCTCAAAAGACGATTACAAAGCTCTGGATGACTTCTTCACTCCGCTGTTCGCCGATAAAGCTCACAGCGGCCAGGCAAATTATGTCGTGGCCAGTCCCGGTTATTTCCGCGCGCTCGATATACCGCTGAAACGCGGACGCTTCTTTACCGAGACCGATACAGCGGATGCGACTCCCGTAGCCGTGGTCAGCGAGGCTCTGGCGCGCCAGACCTGGCCTGACCGCGACCCTCTGGGCCAGACCGTTGAATATGGGAATATGGATGGCGACCTGCGTCTCCTTACTGTGGTCGGAGTTGTCGGGGACGTTCGAGGCACCAGCCTTGAACAGCCGCCCACGCCAATCATTTACGTGAACTGCCTGCAGCGTCCGCAGAAGACAGGCGAGCTCAGCCTGGTAATTCGCACGGCGGGAGACCCGAACTCGACTTTGACAACGGCGCGTCGCGCAATCCGGGAGCTCGATCCATCTGTCCCGGTTACAACCAATACCTTTACCCGTGTCTTTTCTGCCTCATTGGCCACGCGTCGCTTCAACCTGTTGCTGGTCGGGGTGTTTGCCGGCACGGCGCTTCTGCTGGCCATTGCCGGTATTTACGGAGTGCTGGCTTATTCGGTGGCCCGGCGCACGCGGGAACTGGGTGTTCGCATCGCGCTAGGGGCCAATTCCTCCAATGTTCTTGGATTGGTATTGCGTCAGGCGGTGATTACGGCCGCGGTGGGCGTAATCGCCGGAGGAGTGGCGGCTTATGCGCTCACCCGGTTCATGCAATCCATGGTCTTCGGCGTAAGCACGAGTGATCCACTCACGTATAGCGCTGTGGCAGGGCTTCTGTTGCTTGTGGCTTTACTGGCAGCCTACATTCCTGCCCGGCGGGCGACCAGGATAGATCCCATGATCGCCCTGCGCGCGGAGTGAATGACGCGCTTGTGCGACGGACGCTGTTGTTTGCCTCAGCCGGTAGGCAGATAATTGGCCCATGACATCGTCACCGCAAATCGTCCGCCCTGCGAGTGACACCTCCAACCAGGTTTCGCCGTTGACCGGTTACAACCTTTTTCTTACAGACCGCACCCTGGCGGAAGCTGTCGAGCGGGGAGGCGCTTCCTGGGCACGCGATGAGATCAGTGAGCTCGGAAAAATTTTAGGAGCGGCTGAGGCGCAGAACTGGGGCGCTGAGGCCAATGAAAATCCACCGGTCCTGCACACTCATGACCGCAACGGCAATCGACTCGACGAGGTGTTGTTCCATCCGTCGTGGCACCGGCTCATGAAGACGTCAATCGGCCACCGGCTGCACAGCTTGCCGTGGCTGGAGCACAAAAAGGGCGCGCACGTCGCGCGCGCAGCTCTGATGATGATGACCGTGCAGAATGAGGCCGGGCATACGTGTCCGGTCTCCATGACATTTTCCGGTCTGGCGCCCCTGCGTTCTGAGCCCGAGCTGGCGCGCGAATGGGAGCCGCGCATCCTTTCTGCCGCTTACGATCCGCGATTCATGCCCGCGCCTGAGAAGCGGGGCGTATTGCTGGGCATGGGCATGACAGAGAAGCAGGGGGGATCTGACGTTCGCGCCAATACCACACGGGCTGTGCGCATCGGCAATTCGCGCGAATATTTCATCACCGGCCACAAATGGTTCTGCTCCGCTCCCATGTGCGATGCCTTTCTGATTTTGGCGCAGACGGACAAGGGGCTCTCCTGCTTTTTCCTTCCCCGATGGACGCCTTCCGGCGAGAAGAACAAGTTCTTTATCCAGCGCTTGAAGGACAAGATGGGCAATCGCTCCAATGCCTCCAGCGAGGTTGAATTTGATTCGGCTTGGGCACATCTCGTCGGCGAAGAAGGACGGGGCATCAGCACGATCATTGAAATGGTCAATTACACTCGCCTGGACTGCGCGGTTGCCTCGGCGGGGTTGATGCGGCAGGCGCTGGTACAAGCCCTGCATCACTGTTTGCACCGCAAGGCGTTCGGCAAACTGTTGATTGACCAGCCGCTGATGAGGAATGTTCTGGCTGACCTTGTCCTCGAATCGGAAGCTGCCACGCTGCTCGCCATCCGCTTGGCTGCTTCTTTCGACGCGCGTGAGTCAGATGAGCATGAACGAGCATTTTCCCGTATTGCTACCGCCGTTTCCAAGTACTGGCTTTGCAAGCGAAGCCCTGTGCACGTGGGCGAGGCGCTCGAGTGCCTGGGCGGCAACGGCTACGTGGAGGAGTCCGGCATGCCACGCCTCTATCGCGAGGCGCCTCTGTACGGCATCTGGGAAGGATCTGGCAATGTGATCTGTCTCGATATCCTTCGCGCACTGGCCAAGGAGCCTGACACGGTTGATGCGGTCTTGCAGGAACTGCACGCAGCGGAGGGAAGCGATCCCCGTCTTAATGGCTGGCTTGCGCAGACAGAGACCGATCTGACCGCCTGCTTGAAGAGCGGCCTCAATAATGGGGGAAGTGAAGCTCAGATTCAGGCGCGCAGGCTGGCGGAGCGGCTTGCCCTGGCTCTTCAGGCGCTGCTCATGGTTCGCCATGGTCGGCCGCCCGTGGCGGACGCATTCATCGCCTCCCGCCTGATGGGAGATCACGGCCACACGTTTGGGACATTGGGGCCGACGCTGAACCTCTCTCCCATCCTGGATTCGGCCACAGAGGCATTTATAGAGGCTCGCCATTAAACAAAAAAGTCTTCGCGGCAAATGCTGTGCCGCGAAGACTATCCACCAAGGTAAAGAAAACAGAAGATGCAGAAGCAGAAGGAGCCAGGTTGGAGCTTCTGCATACTTCCGCATGGTTCTCCGTTGGTAATAAGTGCGGCGGAGGGGCAAAGCGTTTCAAGGATCTGCAAAAAATTCATCTCTCGAAACAGTAAGATTTGTACCGGCACGCTTGGCGGGGAACCAAGATGCTTTAGTCCTTAAGGGAACGTGTGGCACAGCCGCCCCGGCTGTGCGCAAAAGAAGGCTGAAAATTCCCCTAGCCCTCAGCTCAGCACGGCGGCGTCTCGCCCACCAGCGATCACCATCCTGAGCCGAAGGCCCTGGTCTTTGCGCGGTATGCTATCAGCCGATTTTGGCGAAGCGAAGGATCAGCACTGCCACTAATATACGCAGCCGAAATGCCGCTGGCGGAGATGTTTGGTACCGTCGCACGGAGTTCCTCAGAATACAAAAAGAGCTGGATTTCACACAGCCGAGGGCGGCTGTGCCACACAGGTCTGGTTGTTCCGGTTCGGCGATAAGGACTACTGCAGTGGGCTGATTGCTGACTGCCATTACACCGACTGCACCGGTATTGCGGTCACATCTTCCACCAGCCCGACTTCCTTCTGCACAAATGGTTCGGCATATTTCACTCCGGCGAGCAGTCCGTAGAAACTTGCCATCGCTTCCAAGCGGCTGCGGATCTCGTTTTCCGCCGGAAATATCTGAGCTCCGCTGGTCTGGTCTGCGTACTGTGATTTATAGGCCAACAGCGCCTGCACGCGGGTTTCAAACTGGTTGGTAATGTCCACCACGAAACTGGGCCGCACATCATGATAGAGGCTGGCATAGATAATTTTGAAGGGACGATGAGGAGCGAGTTCAGCAATCGCCTTTGCGCCATGTGAGCCGGGCGTATTGCCCAGCTTCCTTAATCCGGCAAGAAATGCCGCCTCGTAGCCGAGCACAGAAGCCGTGTAGTGATCAGGGTGCCGGCCCTGCCAATAGGGAAGAATTAACACGCGCGGGCGCTGCTCCCGGATGACCCGCGCAATCGCTACGCGGTTTTCCCAGGTGTTTTCCACTCTGCCATCAGGAATATGCAACGCCTGGCGAAAGCTGGCCTTCAGAAGGCGAGCGGCTTCCTGGGCTTCGTGTGCGCGGTCTTCCGCTGTGCCGCGCGTCCCCATTTCCCCCTGCGTCAGATCGAGAATCCCGGTGCGATAGCCACGCTGCGCCATTTTCAGGAGCGTGCCGCCACAGGTTTGCTCCACATCATCCCGGTGGGCAGCCAGAGCGAGCACATCCAGGGCGGGTGTACTCAATCCGCTTCTCCTTCAATCGTCACTTTTTCTCTGACAATCAGCCGATGACCTGCCATTTGCTTGATCTGAGGCAGCACTCGGTCCACGTGTTCTTCTTTGTCAATAAACGTGAGCACGAGCGGAAGCTTTCCTCCCGCATCGACGAGCGTGGAGGTCTTGACGCGGCTGTGGCCGGTGAATCCTGCCACCGCATGCAGCACGGTGGCGCCTGCAATTTCAGATTCGCGCAGATACTTGAGGAGCTCCAGGTGCAGCGGCCGGTGGTTCCACTGGTCCGCCTCATTGAGGTAGATCGTCACTTGCACCGCGCTGGCAGCATCACTCACTGGAAGACGATTCCTTATCCGCTGAGCGATTTTACACGCTCGCCGAGCAGCTTTAAATGGTACGAGCCAGCGCCATTCCGGCCAGCACCGCGCCCAGGCAAAGCAGATTATTGGCAATCATATTCGCAGCAAATAGCCCCCAGTTACCCTGCTCAAAGTAAGCCATTGTCTCAAATGCATAGCTTGAAAATGTGGTGTACGAACCGCAGAAGCCGATTGCGACCAACCAGCGCCAGAGCGGGTCCGCCAGGACGCGTTCGGTAGTCCAAACCAGAAAGAAGCCTAGGATCAGGCTTCCTGTAATGTTGATAACCAACGTCCCGACGGGAAAAGAGGCATCCGTGACTTGTGTGATGAGTTTGCTGAGGAAGTACCGCAGGTTTGCGCCGACAATCGCACCAACGGAGATCCACGCATAGGATCTCCACTCGATCAGAGTTCGCATCAAAATGGCTCCAGATAATAATTGGTAGGAGTCATCAGCCGTTCGGGCGGTTAAGGCGAACTCCATCGCCGTGAAAAAACATTATCCCAATGGATTTGTCTCAGGGCAAGTATCTAAAGGGTCAGCCGAAAAGGGCATTCCAGAAAAAGAGCAGGTTGGACATGAACATTCCGCCGGCGGCGCAGCCAAGCCAGAAGTTCTGGAGGTAGGTGTTGGTCGTTCGCATGAGGCGGACGTTGTTGGAGATCAACAGTATGAAAAGAAAAATCGGCACCAGCACCATTCCGGCCATCACCTGTGACCAATAGAGCACCTTGATGGTGTTCACGCTGAAAAAGTCCACTGTCACGGATACAAAGACCGTGACAGAGATCATGATAAAGAAAAACCGGGCGCGCCACGGCGGCATGGAAAGGCCGGATTCCCATCCAAAAGCCTCTGAGGCAGCGAAGCAGAGTGATGCCACAAGGATAGGCAGGGCAATCATTCCTGAACCGATAATTCCCAGGGAGAAAAGAATGGGCCCGAGCTGTCCGAAGGGCGCCAGAGCTTCCGCCGCCGCCCGGGTCGTCATGCTCGTAGGATCGGCAACGTGCAGGTGCGATGCAGCCACCATGGCGGAAATGGAAATGAGGCAGGCAACAACAGTCCCGGCGTGGGATTCGCTCACATGTGCCTGGGCAATGCCTTCCGGGAGGCCGCGCCGCGAACTCGTCTGCCACACAATGACGTCCGGCGTAAGCAAAGAACCGAAAACCGCCACCACGCCCATGGTGTATGCGTGGGTCATATCGATGCTCGGGATGAGCACTCCCTTTACGACGGAAACCACTGAACTGCTCACGTAATACGCGGCCACCACGTAGGCGACCAGAATCAACGAGACCAGTCCGAGCGCCTTGGTGGTCTTCTGATAATTCCCCACGATCAGCAGATACCAGACCACAAAGGCTATGGCGGCCAAGAAGTATATCCTTGGTTGCGATGTAATGAGCGAGCAGCTATCTGCCACAGCGACGATATCGCCGATGATCATGGCCAGGTTCACCACCAGAATCAAGGAAGCCATGCCCACCGCTTTGCGTCGTCCATAATGTTCCCGGACCAGATCAATCAGCCCTTTGCCGGTTTCCTGCCCAATGCGTGAGGCCACGGAAAAGACCGTGTGCAGCACCGGAATACAGAGCAGCACAACCCACCCGAGGCTGTATCCAAAGCTGGCTCCCGCGACGGTGGCCGTGAGGACGGCCGCGGGATCAAGGTCGGCTGCTCCGGAGATAATTCCGGGCAGGAGCCTGCGCGCGCGATCAAGCAATGTTGGAGAGGGCTCTGTGGGCGGCCTCTCAAAGGAAAAATAGGTGGCCATCTTCAGCTACAAGGGTTTAGAGGCAGCTTTTCAGCAGAAGTTGGCCACCACAACCGTGCTTTCGGCGCTCGACAGGCAGTCCCATATTTGTCCAGCCTGCATCTACGCTGCTACGATAAGCAGGTGATCTCATCCAGGATTTTCTTTGCCAGAGCGTTGCTTGCGTTTGTGCTGGTGCTAGGCGCGCAATCGATAGCTGCGAACCCGCCGGCGGCCCTGCCCGCAGTGCCCAGTACGGTAGACACAATCACGCCCACTGAGCTTCGCGGGCATCTCGACTTTCTCTCATCCAGTGAACTCGGCGGCAGGTATACGCTTTCTGCGAATTTTCCAATCGTGGCCCGTTATCTGGCATCTGAGCTCGAGGCATACGGCTTTCATGGAGCAGGGCCGAACGGCAGCTTTCTGCAGACCTTTGAGGTCCTTTCCACCAAAGCGGATCAGCCGAAAATGGCGCTTCAATTGACGCTTAATGGGCCGAAGGAGGATGCCGTCTTCGGCCAGGACTTCTTCACCGGAGCAGATTCCAGTAATGGCGAAGTCCAGGGTGCGCTGGTTTTTGTGGGAGGCGGCATTTCAGATCCTAAAGATCATCGCGATGATTATGCCGGCAAGGACGTAAAAGGAAAGATCGTGGTGGTAGCGGGAAATGCCGCGCAGGGCATCGATTTATCAAAATTGGACGACAACCAGCACGGAATTGGGGCAGCGGAAGCACACGGCGCGGCGGGCATTTTAGTTATCCC
The DNA here is from genome assembly GCA_035553195.1 of Candidatus Acidiferrales bacterium. GTDB lineage: Bacteria > Acidobacteriota > Terriglobia > Terriglobales > Acidobacteriaceae > Angelobacter. Next base: position 5,380 of record DATNDP010000174.1, on the reverse strand, counting down.
ATCGCAACGCCTGCTCAATTTGATGAAGGACAAGACGAGGCTGCAAAGGTTCGCGGGCCGTGAAACCGTCCGCCTTGCGCGCGAATCAGATGCCAAGATACCCGCTCTTACGCTCGGTCCGGGACTCGCTCAGAAGGTGTTGGCTGCCTTCGGCGTCAATGCAAGCGGAGAGCATGAAGCTGCGAGTTCGCCAGCGACGCGAGCAGGGGAGTGCTCACGGTGTTCTGCCAAGCTCAACGTGAGCTTGCAACAGACGCGAACAACAACCCAGAATGTCGCCGGAATCCTGGAAGGCTCTGATCCCGAGCTGAGAAATGAGTACGTCACCTTCAGCGCCCACTACGATCATCTAAAGACCGGCCCGAACGGTGAAATCTATCACGGCGCCGACGATGACGGATCAGGAACGTCTGCCGTGCTGGCCATCGCCAAAGCCATGTCACTGGACCGTCCAAAGCGTTCCGTGCTGGTGATCTTTCATGCCGGCGAAGAACTGGGCCTCCTGGGCTCAGAATACAACGCGGATTACGCTCCGGTGGTCCCCCTGGACAAGATGGTGGTGGATTTGAACATTGATATGATCGGGCGCTCTAAAGCACCCGGCGATACAAACCCGGCGGACGATCATCTTACGGATTCGAACACAGTGTACGTGGTGGGATCGAACCGGATCAGCGCCGAGTTGGACAAAATCAGCTCTGAGACGGACAAACAATTCCAGAAGCTCAAGCTGGACTACTACTACAACGATCCTTCAAATCCGGAGCGGATTTACTACCGCTCTGATCACTGGAACTATGCCAAGCATGGCATTCCCATCATTTTCTATTTCAGTGGCACTCATGCGGATTACCACCGCCCGACAGATACGATTGACAAAATTGATTTCCACAAAATGACGGAGATCACCAAACTGGTTTTTGAAACGGGCTGGAGAATCGCCAACCTTGACCACCGGCTGGCGAAGGATTAGGACTTGTGGCTTTTTTCGTTCCGGGAGAGACCTCGGTCCGGCATGTAGTTGTCAATCACGAGGTTTAAACGTTCAAAAAATGAGCCCGCGTCCTGCGGCCTTTGCTCAGAGAGGGCCTCTTCGTCGCGCGTTTCCTGAGGCAGCCATTCCTCAGCCGTTGCAAAGTCTTTTGGAGCTGTGTCCTGGGCCCGGTCTTGCGATTCAAGATCGAGGTAGAACCAGAGAACACGCCTGAGCTGGTCCGCTGCAGTCTGCAGATTCTTCAGGTCATCGCATGCCGGAGGTTGCCTGAGGGCTGAACTCTGACGCCGCGTTCCATCCTCTTCCGAGAGTTCGCGATAGAGTTCGTTCTGTATTACGTGCAGTTCGCGGGTGAGTTTCCTCACCTGGTTCAATATGGATTCTGCTTTTCCTGCCTGCTGCCACACAGGAATAGGGATTTGGGTTTTCACCGCATGTCTCGTCTTCATTTTGTGAGGAAAAGCTACGGCAAGTCACAACGAAGATAGAGGTTTCCGAGCGGAAATGTAAGGGTGAAATTTCGCTGTTACCTTGAAAGACAATACTGCAGCGGTTCCCAGCATTGATCAGTCAATCCGTCGAGCGAGCACAAGAGTAATGTCGTCGGGCTGCTCCACAGCACCAATCCAGTCTTTCACAGCGGCAATCGATTGAGACGCGATTCTTTCCAGCGGCAGGTGGCGGTTTGCCAGGATCGTTTGCAGCAGACGTTCCTCACCAAACTCGCCAAAGTCATTTTCCGGTTCTGTCATGCCATCGCTGAAGGCGATGAAAATGTCACCGGGGCGGACTTCCACTGTTTCCTCCTCGTACTCCATATTGTCGAAAAGACCTACAACCATTCCGCCTGCTTCAAGCCGGCGAACTGATCCGTCCTGGCCCAGAATGATAGGCGCCAAATGACCGCCGTTGGAATATGTGAACCGCCGATTTTCGCCATCATAGAATCCAAGAAACAGAGTGGCGTATTTTTCCGGCTGCGTGCTGCGGAACAGATGCCGGTTCAGCAGGCGCAGCATTTGCGCCGGAGATGGAGGATCCGGCCGGGCGCTGAGCGCGGCAGTCCTGCCTGAAGAATAGGCGGAAGCAGCTTCCATGGTGACTGTCTGCTCTTGCTCATAGGCCCGGACTGCGGAGTGAATTGTCGCCATCAGCAGCGCCGCGGAGATTCCTTTTCCGCTAATATCTCCCACAGCGATGCCCATTTGATCAGGACCGTAGCAGAGAAAATCGTAGTAGTCCCCGCTGACGGTCCGGGCCGGCTGGCAAATTCCGTACACCTCCAGCGTTCGGGTGCCGCTGACGTTGGAAGGGAAAAGCTGCTCCTGCACCTCATGCGCGATTTCCAGTTCACTTTGCAGTCGCTCTTTTTCCTTCTGCTCGGCGATTAGTCGCTTTAAAGACTTGGTCATGGAATTGAACGCCGTTTGCAGCGCGGCAAGCTGGTCTCGTTCCCTGACTTCGATTTGATATTCGAAATCGCCGCGATTAACATGCTGCGTTGCCCGGTACAGGTTTGCCACAGAGTAGGTGACGGTCCGCGTCAATCGAATTCCGATCACCAGCGCTATGAGAATCACGACCGCAAATGCGGCAGCAATCACCACAAGGGCGGTCCCGATCAGGCCGGTCCACAATTCCATCGACCTCGTGAAGTAGGAATAGATTGTGGACAGACGCGTGGTGCCGCCCAGACGCGCTCCCAAGGCTGATCCACTCACCCACTCGGTTGTCTGGATGAGGCCGGCAAACGTGAGCGCCTTGTCCCATGCGCCTTGCGCAGGCGGAACACTTCCTGCGCTTAGTCCGCTGAAGGCCGGCCCGGAGTTGGACATCGCCTTATTCCGAATGGTTATATTTTTTCCGTCGTACTCGATTTGGACATTGGGCTCAAGCAGGGTCAGGGATCCTAACCGTGAGGCCACCTGCGCCAGAAACTTCTGATCCACGGGCAACGCGGAGATCACGAATGCCGGCCCGTCAGCCGATTCAACCTTTGTAGCTGCACGTAGAGTGAGCCGCCCCTGATCGTACGTTATTCCGCTGAAGGTTTGCTTAAGCCAGGCTGGAGCAAAGCGTGCTGGAACAACGCTAACAGTTCGTCCGGCAAAAACGGTGTCAGCGGCCATGATTTTCTCAGGCGTGCTCCCACGTCTTGTGATCTGCTCTGACGCGGCGGCATTTGCGGCCTGGAGTCGCTCCTCAAAGCGACCGATTTCAGAGACGGTGAAGAAGGTGGCGAGCTGTTCCAACATCAGATAGCCACCACCGATTGCCAGTGCCATGGCCAGGGTGACCGGTACGCCTCCGATGAAAAGGTAGGTAACAATCAGCCGATTGCGCACGCTCCACATCAGGTGCCGCCGGAACCACCGAATGGCGAGGAACGCGAAGAGGACGGCCAGGACAAAGCCGATAAATCCTGTCCACCCGCCCAGAGGAGATGCTGCATCGGGCAGCTTGACAATCCGAAGGATCCATTCCGCAAGCAGCAGCAGCGCGTCAATTCCAGCCAGGTACAGCGTAAAACGCGCAAGGCGCGTGCGCGGCACCATGCCCCAGGACGCGAGTCTGCGCACGATATTCGTCCACATGACCAATATTTGTGATTATAGCCGGAAGGGACTCCCACACCCGGAAAGTGGGCGGGAAGAAGAAATGCGCTTAAAGCCGGCTCAGCAGCACCTGATTGTAGTCATGCCCATGAGACATTCCCAGTGCGCCGGCAGCCGACTTCAAGCGACGATATGAGTCGAGTGAATCGATGCCAAACAGCTTGCGAAGCGTGGGAAGGCTGGCTGAAAGATCCAGGCGGAACAAAATCCAGAGTTTGAGCTTGGCCAGCGCTAAAAATGAGTACAACCTGAACTCGGTGCCTGCCTGAACCAGTTCCTGCGCAAGATCCCGAACCTCTTGGGAAGGGGATACGGAGTTCTCCTGTGCAATTAGTTCCATGTTGCCCCACTCGATCAGCACGAGGGAATTGTGGGACATGCGCAGCAGATATTCACGCATCAGATGGATTCTTTTGCGCTGCCAGGAACGAAACTCGCGCGGAGAGAGACGCAGCCGGAAACTTACTTCCTGGCCAGGGTCCAGCAGCGCTTCCAGTTCTTCGAACTCCGCCGGACGGAGGTACGGGGTTACGTCATCACTGGTTCGGCGTGGAAATCTTCCCAGGAACTGCAACACAGTAAAGCCAGCGAACAGCAGCATCGCGGCAACCACAACAATCGTGATGAGATCGAAAATCATCGGTTCAGGATTTTTCTTACTGCACTGCGGTACTGCCTGACTTCTGCCAGCATCTGTTCCGGCGTTAATCCGGAAGCCACGCTGTGTAGTGCACGACCTGGCTGCGGGCTGAGAAAAGTCAGCAGCCAGACCAGTACGGCAAGAGTGTAAGCGATGGGAGGGGCAATTCGAACAACATGGTCCAATTTCGTTCCGAATTCAGAACGTAAGAGAAAAACGACCAGGGAGCCGGCTGCTGAGATGCCAAATCCCAGGGCGATTCCCAGGGCCTGTTGCCGCCAAACCATGTGAAAAAAGCGAATAAGGGCGAAGAATAGGAAAAGCAAGCCTATCTGTAGGAACCGTACAGCTAATTCTGAAAAGATAATGACAGCAAAGGCGCGGTTGACCTGGGCTGGTGGGCTGGCGAGGGAGCGAATTACGGCCGTGCAGAGCATCAGCACGCCTATGGCGGGAAAAAGCATCCTGAACCACCGCATCCGGTAAAAGTTCCGGAAAACGGACTTAAATACCTCCAGCAGCGCCCAGAAGGCCAGCACCACATACAGGGCCTCTGAAACCCAGTAGACTCGCAGATAGACATAGAAGTTATTCCTTGTCGCAAGCCCGGCGAAAGTGCTGGTGATGGAAAAGGCTATATACAGGAGAAATGCGGGGAATTCCCTGTGGAAACGCCGCATCACCATCAGGAACAAGAGACCGACCTGCAGTAAGGTGGCTCCAAACGCCAGTGCCAGTTCGGCTGTTTGCATGGGAAGCGAGTGGCCAGCTTATACCAGCCACTCGTTCCTCGCAAAGTTCCGTCCGTCTTATCGGACGTGTGGAATCGGTACTGGTAAAGGACCATCAGTATGCGGTTGAGCCGAGCTCGCGCCAAACACGAACAGCGCGAAAAGCACCATGGTCATTGCTTTCTTCTTCATCGTTTCCTCCAGAGGGTCGCATCATTGTGCGATTTTTGAAAAGCACAGTCTCTCCGACTGTTCATTACAAATGGGCTAGGCAAAGGGGAGAGGCGCTCCTAACCTTCAGCATTACATCCAGAATTGTAAACACATATAAGGGGAGGAGTTTGTGGCCGCTTACAAAATCCGGAAATCCCAACTGCTGCTCAGCTTACTTCGATGAATT